>CAZCMX010000054.1:0-5594 GCA_964499985.1 uncultured Mageeibacillus sp. | reverse complement strand
GGCGGCGGCGGCCAGTTCCGCGAGGCCCTGGCCTGCAGAGAGATTCTTTTCCATCCAGGCGATCGCTGCGCGGACGGCGGGATGCTGGTTCTGGCTCGAACTGGCCTGGCCGGACTCGAGCAAGACCGCACGAGTCATCAGCTCAACCAGCAGCTGGGCCGATCGCAAATCTGCCGGCAGCCCATGCTCATGCTGCTGGCAGATCAGCTGTTCGAACAGTTCCGTCAGGGACTTGAAAGCATCTTTTTCCAGCAAGGTGATGGTCTGGCCATTGCCTGATTCTTGAAATTGGTGGTAATAGGCCTGGCAATTGGCCCCCGTGAAATGGACCCAGAAAAATGTCCAGGCGGTGCCGGGGCAGGATGCATAGCGGTGATGATCATGGCAATCCAGCCAGAGCAGGCTGCCGGTGTCCAGGGTCAATGTCTGCTGCCGATAGAAGAGCTGTCCCTGGCCAGCGACCGTCAGGATCATCAGCAGGGAGTCCAAGTCGCGCCGCTCGGTCAAATAACCCGGCTCCGTCTCAAAATATCCGGCCTCCTGGACATAGGGCAAATTTTCCCGGGCGAAAATGCCCGGAGTCGGACTCAGGCGCGAAGACGCTTCATTCCAGTTCAGGGCAACCCGTTCAAAGGGATGATCTGGCAGGCTCATGGCTGGCTCCATTAAGACAATATTTTTATATTATTATCCAATATTCCATCTACTATCGCAATCCATAGCCAAATATACTCAAATCATCAAAGACAATATTTTTAAATTCCACGAGGAGGATTTTGACCATGGATCTTTCGCCGCTCAAACCGTCCCCCCAGCCCCGGATCGGGCTCTATGCCACGGGTTTGCATGCCTACTGGGCTCAATTCCCTGGTCTGCGCGAACGCTTGACTGGCTATGGCCAGTTCATCGCCAGCCGTCTGGCCGACTGGTCCGAGGTCCATTTCTTCGGCCTCGTCGATGATGCCGCCAGCGCCCGCGCGGCCGGAGAATTTTTCAACCGCGCCAATGTCGATCTGGTTTTCTGCCACAGTGCCACCTATATGACCAGTGACAGTGTCTTGCCCGTACACCAGGTCTGTGCCGCACCGGTGGTGGTTCTCAATTTGCAGCCGGCTGCCCGGATCAATTATGCCCAGTCGACCACAGGCGAATGGCTCGCCCACTGCGGGGCCTGCCCGGTCCCGGAAATTGCCAATGCCTTCAACCGGGCCGGAATTAAGTTCCGTGTGATCAGCGGCTTGCTCGGCCAAAGCGAAACGCCGGCAATTTCCCTGGCGGATGAAAATACCGCCGCGCGGCCGGAAGCCATCCGGGCCTGGCAAGAGATTTTTGAATATGTCCAGGCAGCCAAAGTCCGGCGCACCCTGCGCCAGAGCCGGTTCGGCTTTCTCGGCAATAACTATGGCGGCATGCTTGATCTGTACAGCGACTGGACCATGCTCCAGGCCCAGGCCGGACTCCATGTCCAGATCCTTGAAATGTGCGACCTGGACGAGCAGCTGCAGCAGGTCACCGCAGCCGAAATTGCCCAAAAGCGCCAGGAAATACTGACCTTTTTCCAGATCAGCGGCGACTCGGCAGCGGATCCGCTGGCCAGGAAACCGACCGATGAGCAGCTCGAGTGGTCCAGCCGCGTTGCGGCCGCCCAGGAAAGGCTGGTGCAGGCCTTCGATCTCGATGCTCTGGCCTACTATTACCATGGCGCACCTGGCAATGCTTACGAAACGCTGCAAAGCGGTTTCATCGTTGGCCACTCCTTGCTGACCTCGCGGGGCATCCCTTGTGCCGGCGAAGGCGACATCAAGACCAGTCTGGCGATGAAAATCTGTGACACAGTCGGGGCGGGCGGCAGCTTTTCGGAAATTGTGGTCGCCGATTATATCGATGGGACGATTTTGCTGGGCCATGACGGGCCCTTCCATGTCGCCATCGCCGCCGGCAAACCGATCCTGCGCGGCATGGGCCTTTATCATGGCAAGCAAGGCTCCGGGGTTTCTGTCGAGGCCAAGGTCAAAAGCGGCCCTGTCACCTTGCTCGGTGTCACCCAGACGGGTGATGGCCGGCTCAAGCTGATCATCAGCGAAGGTGAATCCACCGATGGCCCGATCATGCAAATCGGCAATACCCAGACCCCGGTCCGCTTCGCCGCAGACCCGGACACCTATTTTGAACGCTGGTTTGCCGAGGCCCCAACCCATCATTGTGCGATGGCCGTCGGCCACCAGGCCAGTTTATTCCGCAAAGTGGCGGATTTGCTCGGTATCCCGGCCATTGAGCTGTTCCCGCAGACGTAAAACCGCAAGAAGCAGCGACTCCAGCGTGAACAAAAGAGACCGCCCGTGCGACAGATCTGATCTGTGCGTCGAGGCGGTCTCTTGCTGGTCGAGGAACCAGGCATCTAGATTTTGTGTATCTTATTCATTGCCTTAAACACGTTGGTTGTTTGGACTTGATGCGTGATTGCGGATAATGTGCGGGCAGAGTGTGGCTCAGTAGACCTTGCTCCATTCACCGATATTGGCAGTGTCGAATTTGAAGGGGTCGCCGAGGACGACTTCGGTGCCGCCGTCGCCGGAGGTGGCGGTGACAACTTCGCGGGAGCCGAGGGCGCCGGCTGCGATTTTGTCGCCGAGGGCGCCGGTGGCGCCTTCAACCATGGCTTTGGCGGTGAAGCCAGCCAGGTAGCCGATATCGATCGGATTCCAGAGGAACATGTAGGGGCAAGCGCCATCCGCAGTCATATAGGCAGCCATTTCGGAGGGCAGGCCGAGACCGGTGACTTTGACTTTGCCAACCAGGCCTTTGTCGGTGACGACTTTGGCGGCGGCAGCGATGCCGACGGTGGTCGGAGCGACGATGACTTTCAGGTCGGGATAGGTCTGGAGCAGCGCTTCGGTTTCGGAAACGCTCTTGTCACGCAGGTCGTCGCCATAGGCGGTCTTGACCAGCTTGAGGTCTTTGTACTTGGCATCTTCCTTGAGCAGCTTTTCCATATTGGCGATCCAGGTATTCTGGTTGGTCGCGGTGGAGGTGGCGGACAGGATGGCGAATTCGCCGGAACCGCCAGCCATGTCAAAGGCTGCTTCGACGAGGACGCGGCCGATGGCGACCGGATCAGCCTGCTGGACATGGGTCAGACGGCTGGCCGGGTTGAGGGCGGAGTCGAGGGAGATGACTTTGATGCCGGCCGCAGCTGCTTTTTCGCAGGCGGGCTGGAGGGCGTCGACGTCATTGGCGGCGATGGCGATGGCGGAGACCTTCTGGCTGACCAGTTCGTTGATCATGGCGATCTGGTCTTCGGCAGTCGGATTGGCCGGACGCTTGACGATCACTTTGCCGCCGAATTCTTCAACAGCCTTGGTGAAGCCTTCGGCTTCTTTTTCGTTATAGGGATTGCCGGTATTCTTGACGATCAGGGCATAGGTGCCGGCATCACCGGCAGGGGCCGGGGCAGCAGTGGTTTCACCGGCGGCGGGGGCGGCGGTTGTGGCAGCCGGGGCAGCGGTGGTGGTTGCGCCAGAGGAGCAGCCAGCCAGAACGGAGACCATCAGGGCGACCAGAAGGGCGATGGACAGGATCTTTTTCATGGGTTTCCTCCTTCGAAATGTGGAATTTTCTTGTGTTCAAGGCATAGGCAATCTATTACAAGGCGATTTGGCCTTATAACCGGTTGGGCGGGCGTCCGGGCAGTCCGGACACCTTGGGATCGGCAACGATTTTGACTGGCGGTCGCTGTGCCGGTCAGCTGCTGAGCTGCGACTGACGATGGCTCCTGCGCACGGTGCTCTTGCGTTTGAAGCGGGCGACCAGATTGGGCGTCAGGACGGAGATGATCAGCAATAGGCCGATGACGATCATCAGGATCTGGCTGGAAATATTGTTCAGGCCAAGGCCGTATTTGAGGTAGCCGATGACGAAAATCGAGATCAGGGCTCCGGCCAGGCGGCCTTTGCCCCCGCTGGTGCTGATGCCGCCGAGGACGACCATCGAGATGATGTCGAGTTCATACATATAGCCGATATTGGGCCGGGTCGAAGACATGCGGGAGGTCAGGAAGATCGCGGTCAGGCCAGACATGAAGCCAGCCAGGGTATAGGCCAGGATGCGGATCTGGTCGACTTTGATGCCGGAAAAGATGCTGGCGGTGCGGTTGCTGCCGATGGCATAGACCCGGCGGCCGAGCTTGGTCTTGTTGAGGACGACGGTGAAGATCACGGCCAGGACGATAAAGACGATCAGAACATAGGGGACCGGGCCGATGGTGCCCCAGCCGAATTTCTGGAACCAGGCCGGGAATTTGCCGGCAGCCTGGTCTTTCAAAATGATATAGGCGATGCCGCGGTAAATCGTCATCGTGGAAAGGGTGACGATCATCGGCGAGAGCTCCTTGAAGCGGGTCAGCAGCAGGCCATTGAACAGGCCGCAGACGGTGCCGACCAAAAGGGCGAGCAGGATCGCGGCGACCATCGGGATGCCTTGGCCGGCATTGTAGGCGACGCCCATGATGACCGAGGACAGGGCGATCGTGGCACCGACGGAGATGTCGATTTCACCCATCAGGATGATCATCGCCATCGGGAAAACGATGAAGGATTTGTCCATGAAGTCACGGGTCGCATCCAGAAGGCCGGTCACGCTGAGGTAGTAGGGCGAGCTCATGGCATTGAAAACATTGACCAGCAGGAGGACCAGGACCAGGACCGCTTCCCAGCGCAGCAGGAATTTTTTCAGGGCAGTCATCAGATATGCCTCCTTTGCAGGTTGTTCTTGTCGACCATGCGCTTGAAGATCGTATTCATCAGGATCGCGAACAGGATGATCAGGCCATAGAGAGCGTCTTGCCAGAAAGGCGAAATTTTCAAAAGCGGCAGGGCGTTTTTCAAGATGCCGAGGAGAATGGTGCCGAGGATGACCCCGAAGACTTTGCCGGAACCGCCATTGATCGAAACCCCGCCGAGGACGCAGGCGGCGATGACATTCATTTCGTAGCCGATGGCCGTATCACCCTGGGCAGAGGCGTATTTGCTGACCCAGAGCACGCCGGACAGGCCGGTGATCGTGCCCATGATCGCATAGACAAGGGTGCGGATGGCCGGGACATTGACACCCGTGACGCGGGCCGCCTCCGGATTGCTGCCGACGGCGTAGACCATGCGGCCGACCCGGGTCCAGCCGAGGAAAAAGGCGCCGCTGGCAAAGGTCAGGATCGCGACCCAGACCAGGCTGTTGATGCCGAGGAAACGGTTGAAGGCCAGGGCCTTGAAGCCGTCATTCATCTGGTGGGCACTGACCCAGGCGCCATTGGCAATGATATAGGTCAAGCCGCGGTAGACATTCATCATGCCCAGGGTGGCGATCAGGGGCAGGACTTCGCCATAGCCGACGAGCAAGCCATTGATCAGACCGGCCAGAAGGCCGATGCCGATGCCGATCAGGACAGCCAGGGCAGGCGAGGCGGCTTCATTACCGCGGACATAGAGGGCTGCCGACATGCCGGACAGGGCCAGGGTGGCACCGATCGAGAGGTCGATGCCGCCCGTGATGATGACCATCATCATGCCCACGGCCAGGGTGCCCATGATCGCGGCATTGAC
>CAZCMX010000053.1:6962-14131 GCA_964499985.1 uncultured Mageeibacillus sp. | reverse complement strand
TTCTTGCTGGTCAGCCGGATGCCGGACTCGTAACTGAAGCCTTTGAAGCCCGACAGTAAGGCAGGAAAAAGATTGGCAAGCAATATCCCCATCAGGATGCCAAAAACAGGCCCGCCGATTACCGGCAGGGCTTTGCCGAGAAACCAGGCTGGAGCTGCAATTGCCAGACAAAGCAGCAGACCGGGCCAGGTGCGCGCTTTTATTTCCATTAAAGTAGACCTCCCAAGATAAAAATCAAGATCCAGTTTAGCTTAAGATCGATAATTTTAAAAATACAATGATAAAATGAATAAGATAGTAAAAAGCCTATGATAAATTCCTTGAGGTATAGCGTATGACCTTGCGTCACCTGCAAATCTTCCTGGCTGTTGTCGATGCGGGCAATATGACACGCGCTTCGGAAGCGTTGTTCATCGCCCAGCCCACGGTCAGCCAGGCCATCGCTGAGCTGGAAAAGCATTATGGGGTCAAGCTGTTCGACCGATTGTCGCGGCGATTGTATGTGACAGGCCCTGGCAAAGTCCTGCTCGGTTATGCCCGGCATGTGATCAATCTGCTGGGCGAAATGGACCAGGCCATCGAGGCTGAATCAGCCAGCGGCAGTCTGCGTGTCGGGGCGACCTTGACGATCGGAACCTGTCTCCTGCCGGACTTCCTGACCGCATTTCGCGACCAGTATCCGCAGGTCAGAGTCGAGGCGAACATCCGCAACACGAGGGACATCGAGCAGCTGGTCATCCGCAATGAACTGGATCTGGCTCTGGTTGAAGGATCGACCACAAGCCCGGACATCCTGGTCCAGCCGTTCATGACTGACCACCTGGTCCTGGCCTGTGGCCGCAAACACCCGTTTTTCAGCATCGACCGCCCCATCCCGCTGCACGCGCTGGATGACCAGTCCTTCATTGTGCGCGAGCAGGGCAGCGGGACTCGCGAACTGTTCGAGCATACCATGGCCTTGCATCAGGTCCCATGGCGAATGGCCTGGGAGGCCATCAATTCGGATGCCATGGTCCAGGCTGCCCTGAATGGCCTGGGCATTGCCGTGCTCTCCCGACGCCTGATCGAAGCCCCGCTGCAGTCTGGCCAGCTCAAGATCATCCAGGTCGAAGACCTCGAATTGATCCGCTCATTCTGCCTGGCCCATCACAAAAACAAATACCTGACCCCCGCCATGCAGGCCCTGGCCGCGATCATCCGCCAGGCCGTGGCATGAAAATGGCCGTCCTTGGTGGGACGGCCATTGTGGCAAATCCGGTTTGGAGAATCTGATCTGTCAGAGCAGCTCTGCGGTCAGCTTCAGCTCGACAGCCGCCAAAGCCTGGGAAACCGGGCAGCCGACTTTCGCTTTTTCGGCGAATTCGAGGAAGGTGGCCGCGTCAATCCCGGGCACATCACCGACGGTGGACAGCTCGATCAGGACAATCTTGGGCCCGGCACCGAGATGGACCTTGGCTGTGGTCGAAATCCGGGCCGGCACATGACCGGCATCGGACAGGATGGCGGAAAGGAACATCGAGAAGCAGCCAGCATGGGCAGCACCGATCAGCTCCTCAGGATTGGTGCCGGTGCCATCTTCAAAGCGGGATGCAAAGGTGAAAGGACCCTCGTACATGCCGGACCCCAGGCGCATGACGCCCTTGCCCTCTTTTAAATTGCCATTCCAGACAGCGGATGAATCACGAACAGGCATGGTAGACCTCCAATGAATTAAATGAACCGATTGCACTTCATGAATCGATTGCGAATGAATTGGTTTATAGGCTCAAGATACCATCAAACAATTCCTGCAGCGGTAAGGCGCGTTACGCTCTGACTTCACGGCTGCATCCATGTTAGAATATGTCCAAACCAATAAGAGAGGTCCATGATATGGCAAAGCCCTATGACTACCTGATCGTCGGTGCCGGACTTTTTGGCGCAACGTTTGCCCATGAGGCCATGCTGCGTGGCAAGCGCTGCCTGGTCATCGACCGGCGAGCACATACTGGCGGCAATATCTACTGTGAAACCATTGCCGGGATCCCTGTGCATGTCTACGGGGCCCATATTTTCCATACCAGTGATCAACGGATCTGGAACTATGTCAACCAGTTTGCCGAATTCAATCGCTATACCAATTCACCGATCGCCAATTTCCATGGTGAAATCTACAACCTGCCTTTCAATATGAATACGTTCAACAAGCTTTGGGGGGTTGTCACGCCGGCCGAAGCCCAGGCCAGGATCTCGGCCCAGCGGATGGCGGCCGGAATCACAGTGCCGCACAATCTCGAGGAACAGGCGATTTCCCTGGTCGGCACCGATATCTATGAAAAATTGATCAAAGGCTATACGGAGAAGCAATGGGGCCGTCCGGCGACCGAGCTGCCAGCCTTCATCATCAAACGGCTGCCGGTGCGTTTCACGTATGACAATAACTATTTCAACGATCGATACCAGGGCATTCCGGAGGGTGGCTACAACCAGATCACCGACCGCCTGCTCGAGGGCATCGAGGTCCGCCTGGGGACCGATTATTTCGCCCAGCGTGCTGAACTGGATGCGCTGGCCGGCAAGACTGTTTTTACCGGCATGATCGATGAATTCTATGGCTACCGGTTCGGCAACCTTGAATACCGCAGCCTGCGGTTCGAGCACCAGACCCTGGGGATCGAAAACTACCAGGGCAATGCAGTCGTCAACTATACCGACCGCCAGACCCCGTTTACCCGGATCATCGAGCATAAGCATTTTGAATTCGGCACCCAGGATAAAACCGTCATCACCAGAGAGTACCCCGCGGAATGGAAAAAGGGCGACGAACCCTATTACCCAGTCAATGATGACAAGAACAATACCTTGTATCTGCAATACAAGGCCCTGGCAGAGCAGGAGCGCACGGTGATCTTTGGCGGCCGCCTGGCAGACTATAAATACTATGACATGCACCAGGTCATCGCCAGTGCCCTGGTCCGGGTCGAAAAGGAATTCAGTGCTTGATATCCTTGCTCTCGAGATGCGGTGAAGCAGCCCTGTGCAGGGCTGCCGCCTCATTCTGGCGCATGACTTCAAAGATTTTTTGCATGAAAATCAAATATTGCTTGTCGATCGGTGTGATCAGAAGTTCCTGCAGGCCTTCAAGCTTGGCAAACTGGTCCAGCGTCTCGACAATCTGCTTCTCCAGAAAACGCCATTCCGGATCTTTCTGTGCCAATTCCTCAGCCCGGTCATAGACCTCCCAGAAATCTTTCTCAAATTCGTTTTCCATAAAAGCACCTTTGACGGATCTTGCTAAACAGACTGGTTCCGATAGGTTCATTATAGTCGATTAGCCTGTTTCGTCGAGCAACAGTTTCCGGTACATGAAAAAAGCTGCCCTCCGGGCCCGGTGACCCGTGAGGACAGCCTCGATGCAGGAGGACTGCGGGCGGATCAGCGCTTTCGCTTGTCAACCTGGTTGGCGAACGTATTGCCGAAGGCCTGGATGACCTGGACCAGGACGATCAGCAACAGGATCGTGACAAACATGACATCGGTCTGGTAGCGATGATAGCCATAGCGAATCGCGACGTCGCCCAGACCACCGCCACCGATCGCCCCGGCCATGGCCGAATAGCCGACCAGCGTGATGGCAGTCAGCGAAAGACCGCGGATCAGGGCGGGCATCGCTTCAGGGACCAGGACGCGGAAAACGATCTGGCTGATTGTGGCGCCCATGGCATGGCAGGACTCGACAACCCCGGCGGGGATTTCTTTCAGGGCACTTTCCGTCAGCCGGGCGACAAAAGGCACGGCCGCAATCACGAGCGGCACGATCGTCGCATTCACGCCCAGCGAGGTGCCGACAATCAGGCGGGTGAAGGGGATCAGGGCGATCATCAGGATGATGAACGGGATGGAGCGACCGATATTGATGATCCCTTCAAGTACGGCATGGAGCGGTTTGACTGGCAAGAGCAGGCCGCGGTCCGTGACCACGACCAGGACGCCGATTGGCAGTCCGATCAGATGGGCCAGCAGCGTAGAGGCCAGAACCATCCAGATGGTGGCGCCAGTGTTTTCAAGCAGCAACAGGCCATAATCGGCCCAGAATGCCTGGACCCAGAGTCCGATCTCAGTCATTGCCCTTTACCTCCGCTTCAAAGGCATCGAGTGCATCAAAAGCCCCGCCGGTATCGTCAGCCACTGTCTGCTCCAGCTTCAATAGCTGGCGGGTCAGGGCGCTTTGCGGATTGGCCACCAGATCAGCAACTGCACCGGTTTCCAGGATGCGGTTTTCCGACAAGACCGCCATATGGCGGCATATGCGGCGCACGACACTGGTCTCATGCGTGATGATGATGATGCTGACGCCGAGCTTGCGATTGATGTCTGACAGCAGGTTCAGGATCGAGGTCGTCGTCAGGCTGTCCAGCGCTGAAGTCGGTTCATCGCAAAGCAGGAACTCGGGGTGGGTCGCCAGGGCCCTGGCAATCGATACCCGCTGTTTCTGGCCGCCTGAGAGCTGGGCCGGATAGGCGTTGGCCTTGTCGGACAAGCCGACCAGCTCGAGCAGCTCGGCGACCCTGTCCGCCCGCTTGGCGGCCGGCACTCCGGATATTTCCAGTGGGAAAGCGATGTTGCGCGCGACTGTGCGCTGCATGAACAGGTTGTAGTCCTGGAACACCATGCCGAACCGGCTGCGAAAGGTCCGCAGATCGTGGGCATTGAGCTGGGCGACATCCAGGCCGTCAACCAGGATCTCGCCTTCGGTCGGCCGTTCCAGGAGGTTGATGCAGCGGATCAGGGTGCTTTTGCCGGCACCGGACAGCCCGATGATGCCGAAAATGTCACCGGTTTCAATCGTCAGGCTGACACGGTCAAGGGCTCTGACCATCGGGCTGCTGCCTGTGGCCGGATAAATTTTGGTCAGATTGCGGATATCAATCATGGTGGAAACCTCATGGGAAAAGATCTGCTGGCCAGACCTTTATCACTAATAACCCTAAGAATAATCAAAAAGATTGCAGCAGGGAAGACCCTGCTGCAATCTGGTTCTGACATGGAGGTGCCAGCTTAAGCCGGTCTGCTGACCATTGCCAATACCGGTCAGCCCAGAGCGACTACGGAACCTGCATACTGGCTGGCGATGAAGTCCTTGACGGCCTGCGATTTCAAGGCATTGGCCAGGGCAACCAGCTCCGGACGTGCCTCGTCCCCTTCGCGAATGGCCAGAATATTGCCGAAGGTCTGGGCGGCAATCGAGTCGGCGGCTTCGGCAGCGAGGGCATCGGCCATGGTCAGGCCGGCTTCGATGGCATAGTTGCCATTGACCACACCCGCATCGACATCAGGTAAAGCCCGGGCGATCTGCGCGGCTTCAACCTCGATGAATTTGAATTTCCGGGGATTGGCAGAGATGTCTTTGGGCGTCACCTCCAGGCCAGCATCCGCCGGCAGCTCAATCAGGCCCTGGGCCTGAAGCAGCAGCAGGGCACGAGCTTCATTGGTGGTATCATTGGGGACGGCGATCGTGGCCCCCTCTTTGAGATCGGCAAGGCTCTTGGTCCGGCCAGGATAAAGTCCAAGCGGTTCAAAATGAACGGCAGTCAGGCTGGACAGCTTGGTGCCATTCTTGGCATTGAAGTCGAGCAGATAAGGCAAGTGCTGGAAGAAATTGGCATCGAGATCCTTGCTGTCGAGAGCCAGGTTCGGCTGGACATAGTCGGTGTACTCGATGATCTCCAGGTTGATGTTTTGCTTTGCCAGCTCAGCCTGGGCAATCTTGAGAATTTCCGCATGCGGAACTGGCGTTGCCCCGACCTTGAGTGTCAGAGGCGCAGCCGTGGTTTGGGCTGGCGCAGAGGTTTCAGAGGCTGCAGCCGATGTTTCGGCGGCGGTGGTGGTGCTGGTTGGACTGGAGCAGGCGGCCAGGCCGATCATGAGAAACGATAATACGAGGAGCAAGGCGAGCAGACGATTTTTTTTCAACATGGGCAAATCCCTTCTTTCCTGGCGAGCAGTGTGAGCATCAAGTATTACTCTAATTCATACTGGAATGGTATGATTTATACCGCGCGGCGTCTGTCTTGTCAAGATCCAGACTGAAGAAGGGTTCCGGTTAAAACAAAAAAGTGGCCGGGGCAGAATGGAGTGCATGCCCCGGCCGTGCTCAGGCTATGTTAATCGATCTTGATGCTTCGACTGTCAGGCTTAGCGGGTTCAAGCTTGGGCAAATGCAAGGCCAAAAGCCCATTTTCAAATTTTGCCGTGATTTTTTCGGTATCGACCGCCCTGACATCGAAGCTGCGTTCAAGGGAGCGGACCCTGCGTTCGCGAACGATGTACTGGTCTTTGCTGCTTTCGGACTGCTCATCCTGCCTGACTGACAGGGTCAGCAGCTTGTCCTGGATCTTGATATCAATATTTTCTTTGCTGATGCCAGGCAATTCAGCCTCGATGACATAGGCATCCTGGGTGTCCTTGATATCGACCCGCATCACTCGTTGCTCCTCAGACCGGCCTGAAAGCAGGCTGCCCTGGAACAATTGGTCGAACAGGGTGTCCATTTCGGGCCAGAACAGATTTCTCTGGACGATCTGGTTCTTTCTGCGATTCACGGGGATCAGTTCAAACATTTTTCATTCCTCCTTGTTTGACCTTGTTTGATCTTTGTGATTTTCATTATAGCCACGCCAACTGGGCTTTCAAGTCACCTGGGTTACGAAAGTCAGACAAGGTCAAATTCAGCTTGGCTTTGACTGGAGCAGAAGGATATTCACTGTGACCAGATACCTGGTTAATCAATTTGTTGGTATTCAATATAAGTACCGAATGATAAACTGATTGGGGAATCTCTTATCGGCATTCACGCGCGTCCCGCCGATAAAGCATCCACAAGCCCAGGATTGGTGACAAAGTTACAAATCAGTATCTGCAGCAACTTACAAATTTACCTTAAACCGCTATGTTAGATCTTGTAGATCATTCTAAAGGTTGCAAAGGGGGCTATTTATGTTTGCAGAGGAATTTGCCAGTGTCCTGACGGCTGGCAAGAAGAAGGTCCAGTTGTTGACGAACAATTTGCCGGGCTATTTTGTCAGTGCGATGCTGGCCGGGATCTATGTCGGCCTGGGCATCATCCTGATTTTCACGGTCGGTGGCCTGCTCACCGCAGGCAGTTCGCCGTGGGCCAAGACGGCGATGGG
>CAZCMX010000053.1:5149-6862 GCA_964499985.1 uncultured Mageeibacillus sp. | reverse complement strand
TTTTCGGACAAATCGCATTATTCGTTCAAAGAAGCGATCATGCCGATCAATGAGACCTTGTTCTATTACACCGAGGACACAGTGACCGTGCCCAAGCCGGAGGCCAAGGGTGCGATCATTTTCCTCAGAAGCTGCGACCTGCATTCACTCAAACGCCTCGACCAGATCTACCTCCATAACGGTTTTGAAGACTTTTACTATAAGCGCCTGCGCGACCGGATCAAGCTGGTCGTCATGGGCTGCAGTCAGAGTTTTGAAAACTGTTTCTGCGTCTCGATGGGGACCAACCGGTCGGAAAACTACGATGCCGGCATCAATGTCCAGGGTGACATGGCCTGGCTGGATTGCCAGGACGAATGGTTTGACCAGCTCATCCGGCCCTTTGCTGAACAGACCTTGCCGGTCCAGCCGGATTTTGTCACGCAAAACGACATTACGGTCAGAATACCGGACAACCTCGACCTGAAGGTGATGGACTCGAAAATCTGGGAGGAATACAGCCAGCGCTGCATTGCCTGCGGCCGCTGCAATTTTGTCTGCCCGACCTGCACCTGTTTCACGATGCAGGATATCTTCTACAAGGACAATGCCAGGACCGGTGAACGCCGCCGGGTCTGGGCTTCCTGCCACGTCGATGGCTATACGGACATGGCCGGCGGCCACAAGTTCCGTGACAACAAGGGGCAGCGGATGCGCTTCAAGGTCCTGCACAAGGTCTACGACTACAATAAGCGGTTTGGCTATCACATGTGCACCGGCTGCGGCCGCTGTGATGATATCTGCCCCGAGTACATCTCATTTTCCACTTGCGTCAATCGCCTGGCTGACGCGATGCAGGAGGTCACCAAATGAGCAACGAATATGTGCCCTTTCTGTCTGAAATCATCGATGTCCTGCCCCATACAGACATCGAGTTCACCTTCCGCATGGCCTATGACGGGCCAGTCAAGCCGGGACAGTTTTTCGAGGTCTCGCTGCCCAAGTTTGGCGAAGCCCCGATCTCGGTCAGTGGTATCGGCCCGGGGACGGTCGACCTGACCATCCGCCGCGTCGGCAAGGTCACCAATGAGATCTTCAACAATTACAAGGGTGACCGGCTGTTCATGCGGGGCCCCTATGGCAATGGCTTTGATGTCGATCTCTACAAAGGCCGTGAGCTGCTGGTCATAGCCGGCGGCACTGGCCTGTCGCCCGTCAAAGGTGTGATCGACTATTTTGCCGACCATCGCGATGAGGTCGCCGGATTCACCCTGATCACCGGCTTCAAGTCGACCAAGGACATCCTGTTTCGCCAGGACATCGAGCGCTGGCAGAAAACAGCCGAGGTTATCCTGACCGTCGACTGTGCCGACGACGATGTCTGGTGCAATATTGGCCTGGTCACCGAATATATCCCCAAGGTCCAGTTCAAGGACATCAAAAAGGCCAGCGCGATCATTGTCGGGCCACCGGTCATGATGCGCTTCTCCGTCCAGGGTGTGCAGAAGCTGGGCATGCCGGACGAGAATATCTGGGTGTCTTACGAACGAAAGATGTGCTGTGGCATCGGCAAATGTGGCCATTGCAAGATGGATGACACCTATATCTGCCTCGATGGCCCGGTGTTCAACTACACCAAAGCCAAGAACCTGCGCGATTGACGGGGAGGAGCAGCCTTATGGATATCAATGTCAAGAAAGTCAAGAAAAACGCCTGGCGCATCACGAAAAAACG
>CAZCMX010000053.1:0-5049 GCA_964499985.1 uncultured Mageeibacillus sp. | reverse complement strand
GAGGTCATCTACTGGAGCGGTGTCAAGTACTAGGACTTGATTTTCGACTTAAGAATTCTGACCACACAGGAGCAGCCGTGGATTTCCTGGCCATCAGTTACACCTTCCGGCTTGCCGGCGACGAGCTGCGCAGCCAGTTATCGTTTACCCCCGAACAGAAGGCCGGCTTCGAGCAGCAGATGATCGCAGCCGGCCTCTGCCGTGAATGCCTGATCCTTTCAACCTGCAACCGAGTCGAATTCTACCTGGCCGGCGAACTCTCCGACCATCACCAGCTGATTCCACTCGTGTATCAAGCCCTGTCAGACAACAAGGGCCTGGCGACGAGCTTGCTGGCTGCCCATGCCAATTTCTACACCGATGCGCTGGCTGTACGCCATTTGATGCGAGTAGCCTGCGGCCTAGACTCGATGCTCCTGTGCGAGGACCAGATTCTCGGCCAGATCCGTGAATCAGACCGGTTGTCGCACCAGACAGGAACGGCTGCCAATCTCCTGGCTGACCTGCTCCAGGCGGTGTATCGCTGTGCCAGCAGGTTTCGCCACAGCTGTGATTTGCAGGGTCGTTCGCTCTCCATTCCGAGCCTCGGCGTCCAAAGGGCTTTGTTGCTTCTGGACCAGCAGGAACCCTTGGTCGCGCTGGTCCTGGGTGCCAGTGGACGGACGGGCCTTTTGATCATCCGGGAGCTTCTGGCCCGCTGCGGCCACCGGATCCACATCCTTGCGACCTATCGGACGTTGTCACAGCCCCTCAAGGAGCTTGGCCAGCAATACCCAAACCTGACCTTGGTCGAATACAGCCAGCGCCTTCATCACCTGGATGAAGCTGACCTGGTGTTCAGCGCCACCCTGAGCCCGCATTTGACGGTGTCTGCGCAACAATTCGGCCAGCATGCGAAAACCATGAAGCGGCGGATCCTGGTCGACCTGGCCATGCCGATGGACCTCGATCCAGCCTTGGCCCAAATGCCGGAAACAATCATGGTACAGCTCGACCAGCTTCAGACCTTGGCCATACAAAATAGCCAGCACCGGAAAGCGGCAGCCTGCCAGGGCGAAGACCTGGTCGAAATGGAGGCAGACGCCTATGCCTCGCGCTTGATCTTTCGCACTCAATTACCCCGGGTCCGCGAGGTGATCCAGAAGGCCAGCTCTCTGGTTCCATATTACAGCCCACAGGAGCTGCTCACCCAGTTGGCCTACAATGTCCGCGACCTGGCCAGTGCCGAAGAACTCGGGATATTCCTTGATTGCCTGGAAAAGGGTCTGTCCAGCAAAGCACTGGTGACGGATCGGCGCTTCCCGCCACGAATGCTGCCAGTCGAGCAGAACCAGTTGCCAGACAGGGCGGAGGAGCACGCATGAGCTATTTCCCGCTGTTTGTTGATTTGTCAGAAAAATCCTGCCTGATCCTGGGCGGTGGCGCTGTGGCCCTGCGACGCAGCCTGGTCTTGCGTGAATTCGGCGCCAAGGTGGTCATTCTGGCTCCAGAACTCTGTCCCGGGCTATCCCGTCGTCTGGCGGAAGATGATGGCATGACTTGGATCCAGCGTTCGCTGCAGCCTGGCGATGAAAATCTATTGGCTGACTGGCTGGCTGATACAGCGCTGGTCGTTGCAGCCAGTGATGAACCAGCCATGAATCACATGCTGGCCGCAGCGGCATCCACCCGGCATATCCCGGTCTCCCTTGCGGATGATCCAGCTGCCTCGACCTTCCTGTTTCCAGCCACGGTCCGCCGGGGTCTGCTCTGTGCCGGAATCACGAGCGGTGGTGCGAGTCCAGGTCTGGTGCAGCACTTGCGCCGGTCCCTGGAAGAAGCCTGGCCAGCCTGGCTGGCCGACGTGTCAACACAACTGCATGGCCTGCGCCAGACCGTGCTGGATGGGACGGGTCTATCACCGCAGGAACGTCGCGGTCTCATAGACGACATGGTCAGTCAGGTGTTGGCCCAGAATGGACCCTTGGATCAGGCACAACTGTCTGACATTCGAGCTCGTCTGTCTCAGGCTGGTCAGGACAACCGTGTTATCGCCACAGGCCCGGAGAAAGGATTGTCCGATGACTGATCAGAACCGACGGATTCGTATGGGCACCCGGAAAAGCCCGCTTGCCCTGGCCCAGACTCAACTGGTCATTGACTGGCTTAGCCGCGGACGTCCGGACCTGGAGATAGAAGTGATTGCCATGAGCACTCAGGGTGATCGCAATCTGGAACAGAGCCTGCAGCAAATCGGGGGCAAGGGTGTGTTTGTCGGCGAGTTTGAATCGGCCTTGCTCGAGGGCCGGATCGATCTGGCTGTCCACAGTGCCAAGGATCTGCCCATGGAACTGGCCCCTGGTCTGACTTTGGCAGCTGTCTCGGTGCGGGAAGATGAACGCGATGTCCTGGTGGTCCGGGCAGACCAGGCTGACTTACTGGACCCAGCCCATCCTGAGCATGCTCAGTTCTTCCGGAAACCACTCGGCACGAGCAGTCTGCGCCGGGAAATCCAATTGAAAGCCCTGTTTTCGGATGCCCAGTTCGCTCCGGTCCGGGGCAATGTCGGTACCCGTCTGCACAAACTGGCCAACGGTGATTTTTCTGGCCTGATCCTGGCTGCAGCTGGCCTGAAACGCTTGGGCCTGCTGAATGGTCAGCCTGGACCGGGTGGATGGGAGTCTGTTGGCTGCAAAGATTTAGCTGTTCCGCTCCTTGCCCGCTATCTGAGTTTTGATCAATGCATGCCCGCAGCAGGACAAGGCTTTCTCGCCCTTGAAACGCGGGCTGACGATTGTGAACTCCGATCTATCCTGCAAGAGCAGGTCAATGACTTTGCGGCCGAAATTTGCCTGCTGGCTGAGCGATCCTGTGTCCGGACATTGGCCGGCGGCTGCAACGCGCCTCTGGCCATGCGGTGCACCTATGATGCCTCAACGCGCCTGTTAGAGCTGCATCTGCTCGATGGTCGTCGGGTTACCGGACCCGGTATGGACAAACAGGAACGATGGGACATGGGACAGATAAGGCAAGTGCAATTCTCAGCGATCCTGGCAGGACCCGAACAGGCAGCTGAAGCCACGGCAAGAGCCAGCGAGTGGGCCAGGACTTTGCCACAGGGACGGGTCGATCTGATTGGGGCCGGCCCGGGCAATATCGACCTGATCACCCTCCAGGGAAAAAAATGCCTGGAGCAGGCCGATGTGATCGTCTATGATCGTCTGGCGTCACCGGGTTTTCTCGGCCTGGTCCCTTCAAATGCGGAACTCTACCCTGTGGGTAAAAAAGCGGGGGAACATACCCTGCCCCAGGACCAGATCAATGAACTCCTGGTTGCACTGGCTCGCCAAGGCAAACGGGTGGCCAGACTCAAGGGTGGCGATCCCTTTGTGTTTGGCCGCGGCGGCGAAGAAGCGCTGCATTTGAAAGCCCATGGAATTCCATTTTCGATCGTGCCCGGGATCACTTCAGCGGTGGCCGTTCCAGCTTATGCTGGGATCCCTGTCACCCATCGCGGCTATTCTGCTTCTTTTTTGGTGATTTCAGGACATGACAGCAATTCTGGGGACCTGAAACTAGATTTTAACCAATTAGCCCGTAGTGACGGCAGCCTGGTCTGCCTGATGGGACTTAAGTCTCTGCCCCAGCTTTGCCAGGGGCTGATCGCTGCAGGTCTGGATCCAGAGGCTCCGGCAGCGACGATCCAGTCCGGTGCAACCGATCGCCAGCGCCTGGTGACCGCAACCGTCCGGGATCTACCGGCTGCAGTGGCCCAGGCAAATCTGCAAAGCCCAGCAATCACGGTGATCGGTCCGGCGGTTGCCCTGGCGCCAGATCTGGCCTGGTTTGAACCGGGGCCGCTCCAGGGACGACGGATCGTCCTGACCCGCGCCCGCAATAAAAGAACAACCTCTGACTGGGCGGCCAGGATCCAGGATCTGGGTGGTGAACCGGTTGAGCTTGACCTGATCCGGATTGTCTCACTGGCAGGTACGCCGCAAGTCACATCAGCATTGCAACAGCTCAAGGACTTCAGCTGGCTCGTCCTGACCAGTGCGGCTGGTGTTGAAACGTTCATGGCGGCATTGCGCCTGGCCAACCAGGATATCCGCTCTCTGGCTCATTGCCGGATCGCCGCCATTGGGCCTGCAACTGCCGATGCCTTGCTCAGCTATGGCTTGCGGACCGACTATCTGCCAGAAATCTTTACCAGTGAGGCTCTGACCGAGGGCTTGCTGCCATTCTTGCAGCCAACGGACCAAGTCCTGGTGTTTACTGCCGCAGCCGGCTCCAGCCAACTGGCAGACACGTTGCTGGAACATCACATTCCTTGCCAGTCTGTCGCTGCTTACCAGACGGAGGCGATTCCCGCCCATGCCCAGGCTTTGCTGCAAAACCTGGACCGGATCGATGCCATCACGCTGGCCAGTGCCTCCGCTGTCCATGCTCTGGCCGATGGCATTGCTGCGTCCGGCCTGATGACCCTTGAGCAGTTCCTGGCTCACCAGATCCCACTGTACTGCATCGGGCCCATGACAGCCCAAGCCTGCGAGCTGCGTGGATTACCTGTCCGGGCAACTGCCCGTGAAGCCAGTTTCGATCAATTAATCCAGTTGATTCTCTCTGACGATATCGCACATTCCACAGGAGATGAAAGATGAAATCGGTGAATGATTATGTTCCATCTGAAGACCGGCCGCGGCGCTTGCGCCAAACCCCTGGGATCCGCCGTCTGGCCGCGGAAAATCATTTGACCTGCGACGGCCTGGTCATGCCGATCTTTATCCAGGCCGGCCAGGATATTTGTTTACCGATCACGGCTATGCCAGGCATCTTTCGCTATTCTGTCGACCGGTTGGCAGGGCATTTATCGGAGCTGGATGCAGCTGGAGTCCGGACGGTGCTTCTATTCGGTATCCCGGATGATTCGAGCAAAGATGCCTGTGGCAGCGCTGCCCATGATCCGGATGGCCCGGTCCAGGCGGCGATCCGCCTGATCCGGCGCCAGTTTGACCAATTTGTCGTCTTTGCCGACATTTGCCTGTGTGAATACACCAGCCATGGCCACTG
>CAZCMX010000052.1:5861-14394 GCA_964499985.1 uncultured Mageeibacillus sp. | reverse complement strand
CGGCTGTGTCCAGTCTCGCCGCCCGGCCCCGCACCCCGCACCCCGCGCCCCCGTCATTTCAGCTGAAAAATTTCTCCTTGCAGGACCTGAAAAGATCCGCTACAATGACAATCAGCACAAGATCTTGTGCTGGTTTGTTGTTTAACAACTACATCTTGTAAGCACATCGGTCCAGGGAAGCAGGGTGGAAATCCCGCGCGGTCCCGCCGCCGTCATGAGTTTGCTGCCGGCTGTAGCCACTGGGGGATGGACCCTGGGAAGGCGCCGGGAGCGTGTGCTCTGTAGCCGGAAGACCTGCCGATTGTGACATTCGCGCCACGGTGCATGGCAGCAGGCGAAATCAGATGCGAAGGCAAAATGGCCGGCTGCATTGAGCTTTCCTTCGCCCCGCCATCCTCCGTGAGCAGACTTGCGGAGGATTTTTCATGCCTGTCAACGCTGCCCCGGTCCTGACCCAGATCCAGAAACGCGACGGCTCTCTTGCAGCCTTTGACGCGCTGAAAATCCTCGAGGCCATCCGCAAAGCGAGCGAGGCCACGGTCGACCAGGCGATCCCGGCTGGCGACCTGTCGACCATCACCCGCCGGGTGCTGGCCAGAATCCCTGCCGGCGCCACGCCGACCGTTGAAGCCATCCAGGACCTGGTCGAGGAAACCCTGGTCGATTTTGGCTATTTCAAGGTCGCCAAGGCCTATGTCCTGTACCGGGCCGAGCATGCCAAGATCCGCCAGAGCAAGGAAGACCTGATGGCGATCTACCAGGAGCTGACCTTCAGCGATGCCCGTGACGCCGATCTCAAACGTGAAAATGCCAATATCGATGCCAATACCTCGATGGGGACCATGCTCAAGTATGGCTCTGAAGGGTCGAATTATTTCGTCAACAATTATATCCTGCCCAAGGACATGGCCGGCGCCCACATCCATGGCGACATCCATATCCATGACAAGGATTTCTACATGCTGACCGAGACCTGCTGCCAGATCAATCTCGAAAAGCTGTTCAAGGACGGCTTTTCGACCGGGCATGGTTATCTGCGCCAGCCGAACAGCATCCAGAGCTATTCGGCCCTGGCCTGCATCGCGATCCAGGCCAACCAGAATGAGATGCATGGCGGCCAGTCCGTGCCCAATTTCGACTATTATATGGCGCCCGGTGTGGCGAAGACTTTTGCCAAGGAATATGAAACGGCCCTGGCCCTTTTCTGCGAAGCTGCCGGTTGTGACGCCGATGATGCCCGGGCCCGCGAATTTGCCGAAAAAACCGCCTGGCAGCGGACCGATCGCCAGACTTACCAGGCCATGGAGGCCCTGATCCACAACCTCAATACAATGAATTCCCGCGCCGGCGCCCAGGTGCCGTTCAGCTCGCTCAACTATGGCACCGATACCTCGCGCGAGGGTCGGATGGTCACGGCCAATCTTCTCAAAGCGACCCTGGCTGGTCTGGGCAATGGCGAAACACCGATTTTCCCGGTCCAGATCTTCAAGGTCAAGGAAGGCGTCAATTATAATCCCGACGATCCGAACTATGACCTGTTCCAGCTGGCCCTCGAGACCTCGGCCAAGCGCCTGTTCCCCAATTTCAGCTTCCTCGATGCTCCGTTCAATCTCCAGTACTACAGGGCCGGCGACTGCAATACCGAGGTTGCCTATATGGGCTGCCGCACCCGGGTGATCGGCAATGTCCATGACCGCTCGCGCGAAATCACCAGCGGCCGCGGCAATCTCAGCTTCACCTCGATCAACCTGCCGCGCCTCGGGCTGCTGGCCAACCGCAATGTCGAGACCTTCTTTGCCCTGCTCGATGACCGCATCGACCTGGTGTTCCGCCAGCTCGAGCACCGTTTGCAGATCCAGAGCCGCAAGAAATGCTACAATTACCCCTTCCTGATGGGCCAGGGGGTCTGGATCGATTCCGAAAAGCTCCGCTGGGACGACCCGATTGGAGAGGTCCTCAAGCATGGCACCCTCAGCCTCGGCTTCATCGGCCTGGCTGAAACCCTGGTGGCCCTGACGGGTGAGCACCATGCCGAAAGTGTCGAAAGCCAGGCTCTGGGCCTTCGGATCGTCTCCCACCTGAGGAAGCGGACTGATGATCAGTCCGCCCGCACCGGGCTCAACTTCACCCTGATCGCCACCCCGGCTGAGGGCCTGTCCGGCCGCTTTGTCCGGATCGACCGCAAGCAATTCGGCACCATCCCGGGCATCACCGACCGCGACTACTATACCAATTCCTTCCATGTGCCGGTCTACCATCCGATCACCGCGTTCCGCAAGATCGCCCTCGAGGCGCCTTACCATGCCCTGACCAATGCCGGCCATATCAGCTATGTCGAAATGGATGGCGATCTCTCGAAAAACCTCAAGGCTTTCGAGTCGGTGATCCGCTATATGAAAGAGCAGGGGATTGGCTACGGCTCAGTCAACCATCCGGTCGACCGTGACCCGGCTTGTGGTTATACCGGCATCATCGAATCCGAGTGCCCCCGCTGCGGCCGGACGGAAGACACCGGCAGCCGCTTTGAGCGGATCCGTCGCATCACCGGCTACCTGGTCGGCACCACCGACCGTTTCAACAATGCCAAGCAGGCGGAGGAAAGGGACCGTGTCAAACACCATATCGCCCCTGCGCATTCATTCGAGTGTTGCTGAATCGATCGTCGACGGACCCGGGATCCGCACCGTGATCTTCACCCAGGGTTGCCCGCATGGCTGTCCGGGCTGTCACAATCCGCAGACCCATGATTTCGCGGCTGGCCGGCTCATCGATCCCCAGACCATCGTCGCCGAGATCCTGGCCAATCCGCTGCTTTCGGGCGTCACCTTTTCCGGTGGCGAGCCCTTTTGCCAGCCGGCGCCGCTCGCAGACATTGCCCGTGCCGTTCATGCGGCCGGGCTGGATGTTGTGGCTTATTCGGGCTATACGCTGGAAGAGCTGGTGACGATGGCCGGGACGGATCCATCAGTCCGGGATCTGCTCGACCAGGTCGACCTTTTGATCGACGGCCCCTTCATCCGCGCCGAACGCGACCTGACGCTCGGCAACCGTGGCAGCCGCAACCAGCGGGTCCTCGACCGCCAGGCCATCCAGCGCCAACTGGGCCGGCGAATGCAGATCGAGGCATGAGACTGCAGCCAGGAGATGTGATACAATAATCGAATCTCCATTTGGCAAGGCATCTCACCCATCTCGATCTGGTAAGGAATCACACGCATGTTCGAACGTTATTTTGCAAAATCTGGCCGCATGGCGACCTTGATCATTTTGATTGTCCTGGCAATGGCTGTCACATTGGCCGTTGGTCTGGCAGCCTGCGCCCTCGACCAGTCAGCGCAGACCAGCGCCGGACCGGCTTTCAGCGGTGATGCGGCCACGGCTGCGACTGCCTCGGGTGAAGCACCTGCAACGGCTGGCACGGACGGGGCGGATACAGCCGACACTACAGCGCCAGTGCCTGCGGCAACCGAGCCAGCTGCCGGCCCGGAACAGCCTGCCCAGTCCACTGATGACGCGCCTGTGACGACCACCTCCCCGGCAAAGACTCCGGCGGAGACCACAATGGTGCCAACCCCGGCCGCGACGATGCCCGCGCCGACCACCGCCGCCACGACCGCGGCTTCAGCCACGCCTGTCGATGCCTCCGGCCCCTTGGCGATCACCAATTGGACCCTGACAGATCAGGGCACCATCCTCTGGTACAGCCCGGCCCCCGAGCCGATTGCCTATAGCCCGGTCCGCACCGTCAAGGTCACCATTCCGGAAGGCTATACTCTGGTCGAAATCTGCAAGGTCCTCGAGAAAAAAGGTGTCCAGACGTTCTACCACACGTTTTCGGCCGCCCTCAAGGGGGACTATCCCAGCTATGACTTCACAGAAGCCTCCAAAAAAGCGCCCAATCGCCGCTATGCCCTGGAGGGCTACCTGTTTCCGGATACCTATGAATTCCATATCGGCGAAAAACCGGCCAATATCTTTGCGAAAATGCTCAGCCAGACCAAGGCCGTGCTCAGCGCTTACCAGCCATACCCTGGCATGACCATGGATCAGGTGGTCACCCTGGCCTCCCTGATTGAGGAAGAAGCCTTCACCGGCGATACCCGGGCCAATGTCTCCTCTGTCCTGCATAACCGGCTCGCCAGCGGCCAGCGCCTGGAACTCGACAAAACCATCCACTATATCGAGTGGTACATCAAGCCCCTGGTCCAGTCAACCAGCACGGCGGATATCAATGCCTATAACAGTTATTACAATACTTACAAATGTCCCGCCTTGCCGGCTGGCCCGATCACCAATCCCGGGCGTCTGGCGATCGAAGCCGCGCTCAATCCGGCCAATACGTCCTACCACTTTTTTGTGACGGATGCCGCTGGCAATTATTATTATGCCAGCACCTGGGAAGAACACCTCGAAAATCTCAAAAAAGCCGGTCTGGCCTGACCCTGGCCCCCGATCCGGGCGATCTGCGCATCCGCTCCCACGCCAAGACATCCTATTCCAGCAAAGGAAAGCATACCATTGAAATACAAAGGTGAAATCAGTCTCCTGACGGTTGCCCTGATCTGGGGCAGCGGCTTCGTCGCTACCGATCTGGCCCTGGGGGCCCTGACGGCGACCCAGGTCATGGCCATCCGGTTCTCCATTGCTGCCGTTTTTATCGCGGTCTTGTTTGGCCGCCGAGTCCTTCCGGTCTTGGACCGCCTCACCTTGCGCCGTGGCATTTTGCTTGGCGTGATTCTCAACCTGTCTTTCCTGGCCCAGACAGTTGGCCTGGTTTTTACCACGCCCTCGAAAAATGCCTTCCTGACCGCGGTCAATGTCATTCTGGTGCCGTTCATTGCCGCTGTTTTTGCCCGTGGCAGCCATCGCGTCGAACGCTCCGGTGTCATCGGTGCCCTGCTGGCGATCATCGGTATCGGTCTGATCAGCCTCAATCTGGATGGCACTGTCAATGTGGGCGACCTTTTGACTCTGGCCTGTGCGGTCGGATTTGCCTTCCACATCTATTTCACCGGTGATTTTGTGCGCCGGGGCAGTGATGCCATTGCACTCACCCTGCTCCAGCTTGGCACGGCAGCCCTGCTGTCCCTGGCTGCTGTCGGCCTTGAGATGTGGCTGGGTCTCGGCCAGGTCAAGGGCCAAGGCTCGGCCAGCCTGACCGGCTCGATTCTGGCTGCCGTCTATCTTGGCCTGCTTTCCACGGGCATCGCCTTCCTGCTCCAGACGGTTGCCCAGCAATGGACCAGCCAGACCCGAGCGGCCATCCTGATGTCTACCGAATCGGTTTTTGGCACCCTGATGTCCGCCCTGATCCTGCACGAGCGTTTAAGTGCCCGTATGATCCTGGGGTCTGCGATCGTTTTCGCCGCCATCCTGGTGGCCGAGATCGGTGCCACGCAGCAAAGCCCGGCCGTTCCTGGACTGCACCTCGATCAGACCCCTGATTTTGACCAGACTCCCGAGCTTTGACTGAGCCGGTAAAATCTGCTTCCGGAGGCGATTGCCATGTCTGACCAACGTCTGAAAATCATTTGCAGTGGCCTCGTCCAGGCGGTCGGCTTCCGGTATTTCGTTAAGAAAACGGCGGCGCAGCTGGGCTTGGCCGGCTTTGTCGAAAATCTAGACAATGGGGATGTCCTGATCGAAGTCCAGGGCTCGCCCGCGGCATTGCTGGACTTCCAGGCTCGCATCGAGCGAGGCAACGGGTATTCCCGCATCGACCAGCTGGTCCATTTCCCACTGCCGGCAGACCCGAAAGCCCACGCCTTTGATATCCGTTATGAAGACTGAAGCCCGCAGCAGAGCCAGCAGGCCCAACCGGCCCAAAGCCCGGTTCTTGCGCAACCGCTGGCTGTTTCGCCTCAGCTTGAGCTTTCTTTTGATCAGTGTCATTCTGACCGGGCTCCTGATGCTTCTGGTGTCGCGAACCGTCACGGGCCAATTCATCGACCAGACGGATGCGGCCAACCGCGAGCTGCTGGCCCAGACTGCGATCAATATCGACTATACGCTGACCGACCTGTATAACGAGTATTACCAGCTCTGGCAGAAGGACCCCGCGATCCAGGCGGTCCTGCAGGCCAGTGGCACTGTTCTGGCACCCGAACTGGACCAGGAACTGACGCAAAAGCTTCGTTTTTCGGCAGACCAGCTGCTGCTGGTCCGGTCTGCCCATCTGATCAGCTACCGCTATGACCGCGTCTGGTCCAGTGATGCAGCTCCAACCGACTTGGCCAGCCAGCCGGATACCCAGGCCGACCCGTTTCTAAAAGATCTGGCAAGCCAAAGCAATGACTACCACAAGGATGTTTTTTTCGCCCGCACCACTCGATATGCCGAATCGGTCAGCCAGCCAGCCCTGGCCAACCGCACCGTGGCCAATCTGACCTTCTTTTTTGCCAGACGGTCCACCAATCCGGCCAGCCGGCCATTTGACGATGTCCTCCTGGTCAATGTGGACCGCGACGCCTTCAGCCAGCTGATCCAGCAACAGACGGACACGGGATTCATCCTGCTTGTCTCGCCCAGTGGTGAAATCGTCTCGGACACGAGCAGCCGCTGGTCCGGCCAAGAGCTGGATGCGTTCTTCGAGCAACCGGATCATTTCACTCGCCTGAGCCAAGCCCAGGCTCCCGGCGGATCATTCCTCGCGGCGACAGCGGCTGGCCGCAGCCTGGTCACCTGGCAGAAGGCCAGCTCGATGAAATTTTTCCTGATTGACATCATGCCGTTAACCAGTGTTTATTCGGAGGTCAACCGGCTGAACCGCCAGATTGTCTTTTATTTCCTGGCCGCCATGCTGCTCAGCCTGCTGATCGGCCTGGTATCGGTGCGACAGCTCTATAAGCCCTTGCAGAATTTGCTGGACCGGATTGCTCCGGCACCCCTGAGCGCTGCTGGCGCATCCCCGCCTGGCGCTGCGCGGCCTGGTTCTGGCACTGCCCGGCCAGCCACTGGCCTTGCCCGGCCGGACCGGTCCCGCGCCACCGTCATCGACGAATTTGCCATGCTGGACGAGGCCTACCAGAATTTTGCGATCCGCGAGCAACAACAGATTATGCTATCACTGCTGCAGGGGCTCGCGACTGAAACACGTCTGACCATGAAAAACCCTGTCCCATCCGTTATGGGTGATCTGGCCAATCCTGCCGCCACCGCCTGGCTGGCCATAACCCTGATGCCCGTCCAGGAAAAAGGCCTCAGCCTGGACCAGACCATCCTGCTCGTCCAAAATGCACAGGATCAGCTCGGCCAGGTCATGGTCGTCACACATGAGGAGATGATCAATACCCTGCTGCCACTGACGGCTGAGCAGACTATGGCCACCCTTCGCGAACTGTACGAGCAATGGCTCCCGGTCTGGCAGGCGAGCGGCCAACCTGCCCTGGTCTGCGGCCTGGGCGCTCCCGTTGAACAACTGGCCGATGCCCCTGTATCGCATCGCCAGGCCGTCATTGCAGCCAACCAGGCCCGGCTGCTGGCCAGCGACCAGACCACCCTGGCACCACAGGTTATAGCCTATGCGGATTTTGCCTCCGCCAGGCAGCCATCTGGCGCCAGCCCACTGACCTGGGCCAGCCAGGCCAAGGCCCTGGTCGAACAGCAGCTGGCTGACCCGAATTTGTCAATCGACCAGATCGCCTCAGCCATCGGCCTTTCCAATGGCTATTTGCGCCAGCTCTTCAAACAGGAAACTGGCCAGACCCTCAACGACTATATCATTGAATCCCGCATCCGGCATGCTTGCGCATTGCTCGAAACCACCAGCCAGACCGGCCGCGAAATCGCCAGTGCCACCGGGTTCAATGATGCCCGTTATTTCTATACCCTGTTCAAAAAGCGCACCGGCCAGACCATTGAGCAATACCGGCGCAGCAAGGCCCAGACGCCCTAGACTGCACCGGGCCAGTCTTTGTCGAATATCCGCTGCTCGCCTGATTTTCCACCGACCGGCGAAAATCAAACACCCTGCCAGAACGCATTGACCCCGCGGCAGCACTGTTTAAAATCCGTCAATCCCGCCGATCTGCTGATCTTGGACTTGGCCAGGGGCTGGCTACGGCCTATGCTTGGCTTAAGACCATCTGATCGGAAAGGACCGCAATATGATTAAAGGAAAAATCCTGATCAGCATTCTGACGGGTGCGATCACCTTGACTTCAGCCGGCATGACAGCGATCATCGCCAATCCCAGCGCCAGCAGCGAGTGGCTCAATCAAAGATTCTCAGCCATCACACGCCAGGACGCTGCCGACCATTCCGAAAGCAACCAGGCCGAATGGTTTGAAAGCACCGTGCCGGATGAAGCCAGTCTCCAGGCTGTCGCTCCCGAAACGGATCTGACCGCCTCCGCCACCAGTGAAGCCGACTGGGATGAAGAAGAGGCTGGCTACCAGGCAGGTGCGTCTGTCGACGCCATCGCTTCGGCCTCGATTCCCGCGGGTGAAACAGCCGGCAGCACCTCCGGTGGCACCGCTTCTGTCGATGTTGTCGCTTCAGCCTCGATCCCTGCGGGTGAAACGGCTGGCAGCAC
>CAZCMX010000052.1:0-5761 GCA_964499985.1 uncultured Mageeibacillus sp. | reverse complement strand
GCGGGTGAAACGGCTGGCAGCACCTCCGGTGGCACCACTTCTGTCGATGTCGTCGCTTCGGCCTCCAAGACCAGCTCCGTCGCCCCCAGTGCAGCCAAAGACCTGCTGACCCTCGAAAAAGCGATTGCGATTGCCCGGACCCGGGTTGGCGATGCAACCTATCTGGGTTATGAGCTCGATGACGACTATCCACCTGTTTATGAATTGTATTTTGTCAGCGGCAAGACCGAATACCAGGTTGAGATCAATGCGGCCAATGGAGCTATTCTTGAAATCGACAGTGAAATCGCCGAGCTGGAAGATGACAAGGATGATGACAGTGACAGAGATGAAAAGCGTCAGTCTGACGACGATGACGACGATGCTGAAGATGACCATGAGGATGACTCAGAAGAAGATGACTGACCACGGTTGAGAACCGGGCCGGATCAACCGGCACCTTAATATCTCCCGCTTTCGTGCCAGACAGCCAAGCCCAGGGCTGTCTGGCACCTTCTTTTTGGTGACTTGCCGAATTGTCGAAAATTGCGCCAGACGGTATCATTAATCCGTGAACGTGATGGAGGATTTTGCATGCCGATTGAATTGATTGTGACAGATCTGGATGGCACCGTGCTCGACGAAGAAAACCGTATCCCTGAGCCAGTCAGCCAGGCATTCCACCGGGCGCGCGCCAAGGGGGTGCCAGCCATCATCGCCACCGGCCGGACTCTGGTCGAAGCCGTTGATGCCCAGGCTGCCATCGGCGCCCGGGAATACAGCATCACCATGAATGGGGCGCTCGTCTATGACCATATCAACCAGCAAACCTTAAGCCAGTCCCGGATTCCGCGCCAGACCGTCCTGACCATCACTCGGCTCCTCGAGTCGTTCGGGGATGTGTTTTTTCATGCCTATGGCAATAACCAACCCATCTGTTCGGAAAAAACCATGCATTCGATCCACCTGAGCGGGGTCAGTCCAGCTTATGCCGCAATGTACAATGCCACCCAGAAGGTCGTCCCGGACCTGATCCCGTTTCTCGAGCAGACTGGCCAGGAAATCAACAAATTCTATATCACCACGCAAAATCTCGATCATCTCAACCTGATCAAGCAATATGCCAACCAGATTCCCGGGGTCCGCTGCCTCCAGTCATTGCCCCGCGGCATCGAGATCATCCCGGAAACGGTCGACAAGGCTCATGCAGTCACCCTGATCTGCCAGCATCTCGGGATTGATATTGAAAAAGTCCTCCTGATCGGCGACAGCGAAAATGATATCGGCATGCTTGGCCTCGGCGGTGTCAGCGTGGCCATGGGCAATGCGCCCGACCATGTCAAGGCCCATGCCGACTGGATTGCACCTGCCAATACGGAAAACGGTGCGGCCGTGGCGATCGCACGCTATGTCCTCGACCCATGTTGAGGTCTCCGGATCTCTGGCGCGATCTGCTATAATAGAGGTAAAAGGTAAAGCCAATCCCTCTGGCCCACTAACCGGCCGCGGCCTTTGAGCTTCATTTCTGGGCGAAAGGCCAGCCATTTCACCGAACCAGCACCTGGCAGGATTGTCCAGCTGCCGACGAAAGACCCGGTGATACGCCATGTCGATTCTTGCCGCCTTCCTCGCCCCCCATCCGCCGGTCATCGTGCCTGCCATCGGTCGTGCCAACCACGAGGCGGACCAGACCATTGCCGCCCTCAAGCTGGCTGCTGGCGATCTGGCCGCTCTCCAACCGGAGACGCTGGTCATCATTTCCCCCCATGCCCCGATGTTCAGCGACTATGTCTTTTTCTACAGCGGCGAGCGCCTGGCTGGCAGCTTTGCCAATTTTGGCCACCCGGAAAGCCACCAGACCTGGCCGGCAGAACCTGGCCTGGCTGCGGCGATCCTCGCCGAGATGGCCGCTGACGGCTTGCCCGGTGGCTACCTGAGTGATCACGAACTCCATCGCCATGGCCTGGATGGCTCACTCGACCATGGTGTTCTCGTCCCACTCTACTATCTCGCGGCCCAGGTTCCCGGCATTCCGGTCGTTGCCCTGGCCAGCTCCGATTTGCCTGCCGATGCGATTTTTTCCCTCGGCCAGGCGATTGCCCGGGCGGCAGCCAGGCTCGACCGCCGCGTCGTGCTCATTGCCAGCGGTGATCTTTCCCATAAAGCCAATGCCAAGAGTCCTTATGGCTCCTGCCCGGAAGGTGCCCAGTTCGACGCCGAGCTGATGGCTGCCATCCGCGGGGGCGACCTTGCCCGGATTCTCCAGATCGACAGCCATCTGCGCGACCGGGCGGCCGAATGTGGCTACCGCTCCCTGGTCGCCTTATGCGGAGCTTTCAGCGACCACCAGGTCAAAACCGAGGTCTATCACTATGAGGCGCCTTTTGGTATCGGTTACGGGGTTGCCCGCTTCACCCCGGCCGGTCCGGCTGCCCAGCCGCTTGCTCCACCCTCAGTCAGCCAGCGCCAGGCCCTCCCAGTCCATCCAGACCAGAGCATCCCCGTCAAGATCGCCCGTCGCACGCTGGACCATTATTTGCGCCAGCACCGGACCCTTGCGCCAGAGGACCTGAGCGATCTCGACCTCGGCCGTCTTTCCAGCCAGCGCACCGGCGTTTTCGTCTCTTTGCATGAAAAAGGCCAGCTGCGCGGCTGCATTGGCACCACCGGACCCACTACACCCAGCATGGTCACTGAGATCATCCAGAATGCGATCAGCGCCGCCAGCCACGATCCGCGATTCGATCCGGTCCGGGCGGCCGAGCTGGACGACCTGGAAATCAGTGTCGATATTCTCGAAAAAGCCGAGCCGGTGACCGACCGCAGCCAGCTCGATCCGCGGCTTTTTGGCGTGATCGTCCGTTTCCAGGGCCGCACGGGACTGTTGCTGCCAGATCTCGACGGGGTCGACAGCATTGAGCAGCAGTTGGCCATTGCCTGCCGCAAAGCCGGCATCCATCCTGCTGACCCCTATACCATCGAACGCTTTCGTGTCACCCGCTATGAATGAGCGGCCAGGGAAGGGGAGGCCCCGCAGCCTGTCCCCTATGGATTGAACCGAGGTGATCCGCATGCCAACCCCCAATCGCAGCAATGGCCTGCACGAAGCCAAATACTACGAGATCATGCCGGAATTCGTGATTTGCCGCCTCTGTCCGCACTATTGCCGGATCAAGCCCGACCAGCATGGCCGCTGCCTGGGCCGCGTCAATCACGATGGCATCCTGTACGCCGAAAGCTATGGCCAGATCACCTCGATCGCCCTCGACCCGATCGAGAAAAAGCCGTTGAAGCGCTTTTTCCCGGGCAGCACCATCCTGTCCGTTGGATCCTATGGCTGCAACCTGGCTTGCGATTTTTGCCAGAACTGGCAAATCTCCCAGCGCCCGGCCGCAGCCCAATACTATCCACCGCAGGAGCTGGTTGACATCGCTCTCGCCGAACAATCCAATGGCAATATTGGCATCGCATTCACCTACAATGAACCCCTGATCACCTTCGAATATGTCCTGGACACCAGCCGGCTCGCCCACGAGGCCGGCCTCAAAACCGTCCTCGTGACCAATGGCCTGGTCAACCCCGAGCCGCTCCAGGAAATTCTGCCCCATATCGATGCCCTGAATATCGACCTCAAAGCCTTCCGCACCACTTTTTACAACCGCTACTGCCATGGCCCGCTGGAGCCCGTCAAGCGAACCATCGAAACCGCAGCCCGGATCAGCCATGTGGAGCTGACCACGCTTTTGATCCCGGGCCTCAATGATGATGAAGACGAAATCGACCAGCTGGCCAGCTGGGTCGCCTCCATCGACCGCCTGATCCCGCTGCATCTGACCCGCCATCACCCCGCCTATAAAATGGCCCAGCCTGGTCCGATCAGCCTTGAGCGCCTGCAGTCGCTCGCCCAAATTGCCCGCCGCCACCTGTCGGATGTGTTTCTCGGCAATATCTGAACCGGAGCGACACGATTCCGCCGGTCCGTCAAATCCGACTGTTTTCGTAGCCTATGACCTTGCATCCCCGGAAGCAGGCTGATAAAATCAGTCCATTAATTCCGGGAGATCCATCATGACCCAAATTCCCTCTGAAGCTGCCCTGCCAGTCGACCCGCACCACGGCAAGCGTGTGCTCGTCGCGATGAGCGGCGGTGTCGATTCTGCCGTCGCCGCTGTTCTTTTGCAGCGCCAGGGTTTTGCTGTCACCGGCGTCACCTTGAAATTGTTCGACCGCTCCACCGAGGACGACATCGCCACCCGCTCCTGCTGCTCATTGGAAAGCATCGAAGACGCGCGCCGGGTCTGCCACCTGCTGGGCATTGAGCATCATGTCTTCAATATGATCCGCACCTTTGAAAACCAGGTGATCACCCCCTTTGTCGAGGCCTACCGCACGGGCCTGACCCCCAATCCCTGCGTCGAATGCAACCGCACGATCAAGTTTGACGAATTGCTGAAGAAAGCGCGGGCTTATGGCTTCGATTATGTTGCCACCGGCCACTACCTGCGCAAGCTCTATGATCCGCAGACCGGACTTTACCATCTCCACCGCGGCCGCGATGACCGCAAGGACCAGAGCTATGCCTTGTATATGCTCAGCCAGGACCAGCTGGCGCACCTTTTATTTCCCCTGGGCGAGCTGGAAAAGCCTGAGGTCCGGCGAATCGCCAGCGAGGCTGGCCTGAGAGTCCATAATAAGCCAGACAGCCAGGAGATCTGCTTTGTTGACGGCCGCTATACCGGATTTTTGCGCGAAACCAGCGGAGAAATTGCCCGGCCTGGCCCGATGGTCGACCGCACTGGCCAGGTCGTGGGCCAGCATACCGGCATCATCGACTATACGATTGGCCAGCGCAAGGGCCTCGGTGCCTTTGGCCAGCCCACCTTTGTCATCGACAAGGACGCCACCACCAATACCCTGGTCGTCGGCCCCAACGAAGCCCTCTTCAATGACCGTCTCCTGGCCAACCGGGCCAATTGGATCATCCCCGTCGCCAGCGGCACCCCCCTCACCGCTAAAATCCGCTACTCGGCCAAGCCCGCCCCCTGCCGTATCGACCTGCTGCCTGGCCAGAGCGGCCAGGTTCGCGTCACTTTCGAGACCCCCCAGCGCGCCATCACTCCCGGCCAGCTCATCGTCTTCTACCAGGGCGACGAAATGGTCGGTGGCGCGACCATCTGCACCGGCCCGACTTACGAAAAAGCCATTTGAGCAAAAAAGGGACCGGGTCCCTTTTTTGTCCAGCACCCTCAGGAGGAACAACCATGATTCGTGAATTGCAGGATAAAATCATCGCCTTGAAAAAAGAGAAGGGGATCTGTCTCGTCGCCCATACCTACCAGGCCTCCGAGATCCTCGAGGTCGCCGATATCAAGGGTGATTCGTTCCAGCTCAGTGTTGGCGCCCAGAAGGTTCCCGAGCAGACCATCGTTCTGGCTGGCGTCCGGTTCATGGCGGAAGGGGTCAAGCTCCTCAATCCCGGCAAAAAGGTCGTCCTCGCCCACCCGGAGGCCGGTTGCCCGATGGCAGAGCAGATTGCCCCGGCCCGCGTCGCCCAGTTCAAGCAGGACAATCCCGGGATCCCCGTCGTCGCCTATATCAATACCACGGCCGAGCTCAAGGCCGTCTGTGATGTCTGTGTCACCTCGTCAACTGCCGTCAAAATCGTCTCCCGCATGCCCGAACCGGAAATCCTCTTCATTCCGGACTGCAATCTCGGCGATTATGTCCAGCGCCAGCTGCCCGAAAAGAAAGTCAATCTCTGGCTCGGGGGCTGCCATGTCCA
>CAZCMX010000051.1:2411-14696 GCA_964499985.1 uncultured Mageeibacillus sp. | reverse complement strand
ACAACCTCAAGTACTGCTACTCGGCCTCGCATGGCTTCTTCTACGACAAGGGCAAGGGCGATGTCCGCCATATGCTGAAATACGCCGGTGACGATCTGTCGCATATCCTGCTGGCCGACACAATGAACCAGACGGTGGACTGCCGCTATATCGTCAATCCGCCCGGTGTGAGCATGTCGATCCACCAGCATACCGCGATGGGCGAAGGCGAAGTCGACTTTGACAGCATTTTCGAGACCTTGCGTGAGATGAATTTCAAGGATCGCACCTTCAAGGTCGGTGGCGAATCGATCACCTGCGTGTCCTATTTCGGCTACCCGGAACGCATGAGCCGCCAGGCCCCCGAGGCCCTCGCCCGGATCAAACGCGAACTCGGCGTCAAGTAAGGCTGCACAGACTCTTCATCCAGGCGGCGGCTGTCTTTTCACAAAAGGCAGCCGCTTTTTCATTGCCATGGCTTCCTCTTGATCAGCCAAACAGTTTTCTGATGATTGCGGCCAGAGTTGCCACCAGATCCGTATCGAGCCCCAAAAGCTCCGGTACTGAATCAGTCCGTGGATCGATGCTGCCGGGCAAGGGCTGCGACTGAAGCTCGCGCAAGCGTTCCTGCTCCTCCCGCAGCAGACCGCGTTCGATCTCCCGCGATTTTTGCAGGCCGCCCGTGCGGACAAATGCGACAACCTTCTGCAATTCCGTACGGTCGAACCAATACCCATGCGGCTTGCACCAGTCAATGATCACTCCGGAGCAGCCGGCAAAATTCTTTCGCAGCATCAGTTCGCCGCAGACGGGGCAGGGGATATACATCCGGCCAGAAAGACCCGCCTGGGTCGGCAGGGCTGGGCCGGTTAAATGGCTTGCTGGCTTTTCCGGTTCCGTCCAGACTGGATGCGGCTCGACTTGATCCAAAGGCAGTGCCGCAGCATCCCAGGTTTCACAGATCTCCAGAAACGCTTCCCGGTCGAGCCAGATTCCACCACAGCGGTCACATTCATCGACCCGGACCTTGGCAATCAAGGCTGGCAAAAGGGGGGGGCCACAACGCGGGCAAGGGCGATTCCTGTCGGGCTTCTGGTCTTGCCGCACGACTTTGCTGCCACAGTCCGGACAAAACTTCATGCCGCGGAAAACCGGACCATAACAGACCGGACAGGCGGCCCGCGCCAGGACCGACTGGCAAAAGCTGCACCGGACACTGTCTGGCGGAACATTCGCCCCGCAATTCGGACATTGCAAAGACTCCATCAGCCCAAGCTCCCTATAAGACTGGATACCCTTTATTTATATCATAAATGAATCATATATATTCCATTTGACAGGATGAAGGCAAGCCAGGCCTGAAACTCGGAGTACCCTCTTCATTTTGTTTTCGAGCACCGGAAATTGGTTGACAGGTTGATCGTTCTGATTCAAAGTGAAGGTAGCTAAAGACCATACAGGCCTATTGGATGGGGTTGTGATTGAGAAAGTTATTGCGATGAAAAAGAGGAAAAATACTGCCTGGACGCAGGCTGCCAAGATCGCCGCGATCTATCTCATCGCGGGCGGCTTGTGGATTCTCTTATCAGACCAGCTCGCAGCATGGCTTTTTCCTGATCCCCGCCTGCTGGCCCTGGCCAGCCTGTTCAAAGGCTGGTTCTATGTCGCTGCCAGTGCCGGCCTGCTTTTCCTGCTGATCCGTTCCGCATTGGAGACAATTGCCGAGACCAATCAGCAATTGTCCCAGACTAACCGCCAGCTGGTGCATACCTCTGACGAGTATCAGCAGCTTTACCATGAATATCAGGAAAAGCAGACCTTGCTCAAGGCCCTGATTGATTCAATTCCTGACCTGGTCTTCTATAAAGATCCCGATGGAGCCTATCTGGGCTGCAACCGGGCCTTTGCAGCCTTCGCCGGCCGCCCGGAAGACGAGATCAGCGGGAAAACCGATTTTGACTTGTTCGCAGAGCAATTGGCCACAGATTTCCGCCGGGCTGATCTGGAGATGATGCGTCAGCATCTGCCGCGCAAGTACGAAGAATATGTCACCTATCCTGATGGCCAGACCGTCTGTCTGGATACCCTGAAAACCCCCTATTATAATACGCAAGGGCAGATCATCGGCCTGATTGGCATCAGCCGTGACATCACCAGCCGGAAAATGCAAGAGGAGGAGGTCAAATTCCTCAACTACCATGACTCGCTGACGGGGTTGTATAATCGGCCCTTTTTCCAGGCAGAACTATCCCGGCTCGATACACCGCGCCAGTTGCCCCTGTCGATCATTATCGGTGATATCAATGGTCTCAAACTGATCAATGATGCCCTGGGACATGATGAAGGCGACAAGCTTCTGGTCAATGTTGCCCAGATTCTCAGGGCCAGCTGCCGCAGCGAAGACATCATCGCCCGGACGGGCGGCGATGAATTCTGGATCCTCTTGCCCAGAACGGATGAAACGATGGCCCGGAGCATCGTCGAACGGATCAAGGCCGCCTGTCTGCTTCATTCGCGCCAGCAAGACAATGACTCTTATTTTGTTGACATATCGCTTGGCCATGCCACCAAAAGCACCGCTGACGAGTCCTTCGACAAGATCCGCAATGATGCGGAAACGCATATGTACAAGCGCAAGCTGCTGGAAACCCGCAGCCTGCATAGCTCGATCATTGCCTCGATCAAGACAACCCTGTATGAAAAAAGCAATGAGACTGAAGCCCATGCCACCCGTCTGGCGAGCATGTCCAAGCAACTGGGCCAGGCGCTGGGAATTTCCGAGGAAGATCTTGTCGCCCTGGAGCTGTTTTCCATGCTGCATGATATCGGCAAAATCAGCATCGACCGCGAGATCCTGACCAAATCCGGGCGCCTGACCGACCGTGAATGGGCAGAGATCCGCAAGCATCCGGAAGTCGGCTACCGCATCGCCCAGGCTTCGCCTGAATTGCGGTCGATTTCCGAGCTGATCCTCAGCCACCATGAACGCTGGGATGGCCAAGGCTATCCACAGGGTCTGGCGGGTGAGAAAATCCCCTTGCTTTCCCGCATCCTGGCTGTCGTCGATGCCTTTGACGCGATGACGGAGGCCCGCTCCTATCATCCGGCCATGCCCCGGGAGCAGGCGATCGCCGAAATCCGCCGCAATGCGGGAACCCAATTCGACCCGGCAATCACGGCGCTGTTCTTGACCATCCTGGAACGGTGAGACTGGCCGGCCGGGACTTGCCCTCCGGTCCAGCTGGCTCCAGATCCGGCTTATGCTCGATAGACCAGAGCAAAGGTAGCATCATGAATCGATTCCTGCGCGGCAAATCCTTCCTGTCGTCCCTGGTCCCTGTGGCCCTGATCGTCGTGATGCTGGCTCTCGTGATCTTTTTGTTTATCGACTTGATGCCCTTGCTGGAAGATGTCGTCAAGCATATTCGCGATGAGCAGGTCCTGATAGCACAGATCAACCAGGCGGGGGCCGAGGGCTTTCTCATCATCGTTGCACTGCAGGCCCTGCAAATCATCACGGTGATTTTTCCCTCAGTGGCGATCCAGGTTCTGGCCGGACTGGCCCTGGGGATCTGGCGCGGCCTGGTTGCCTGTGTCTGCGGGTATCTGGTCGGCAATACCCTGATTTTCGTCCTGGTCCGCCAGCTGACCCGGTTTGTGGCTGGCTTTGATCCCTCAGACCGGCCTTCGCGGCGCGTCAGCCAATGGGATTTCTCATTCGTCCGCAATTCAAAGCATGCGACCGTCTTGGCCTTGCTGCTTTTCCTGATTCCAGGCATTCCGAACGGGATTTTGCCCTATCTGTTTGCCAAAACCGAGATCTCGCTGCCCCGCTATCTGTTATGCATCAGTGTGGCCACTTCGCCAACCATCCTGTTGAGCAGCCTGGCCGGGGCGCAGATTGCTTCCGGCCATTTCCTGATGGCCGGGATCGCTGGCTTATCCATGGCCGTGCTGACCATCCTGGTGCTTGCCTTCCGGAAACGGATCCTGGCTTTCATCAAAGACAGAAGCGAATCAGCCCGGAAATGATCCAGCCAGTCTGCCAGGTGAGCAGGATGCTTATGAATGGCCGGTGCAGGCTGGTCCGGGCGCCATGGACTTGGGCATTCAGCAGCCGTCGGGGAAAAACTGATCATCCCGGTTGAAAAAGGTCTTATAGCCCAGCTGCAGCAGCACGATGACCGTCAGCGCCACTGAGCCGAGAATGCCCAGCATGATCGCAATCTGGTACATCACCGCTGTCGTCGGCACGGTGCCAGACAGGATCTGGCCGGTCATCATCCCCGGCAGGGAGATGACGCCCATGCCGAGCATGGCATTGATGGTGGGCATGATCGCCGCGTCGAAGGTCGAATTGACGATCTCCCGGCTGGCCAGCCGCGGTGTCGCGCCCAGGTTCAGGGCCTCCTCAACCAGATGCCGTTGCACAGACATCCCATCCACCAGCGACTTCACCCCCAGGGAAATCCCCGTCATCGAATTGCCGACCAGCATGCCAGCGATCGGGATGAAGTATTGTGGATCATACCAGGGATCGATCTGGATCACCACCAGTAAAAAGTAAAGCATGCACGATAAAGTCCCGGCCAGCATCGCGCCGGCAATGGTCTTCTTGAGCCGTCCGGTCAATTTGCCCCGGAACTTCTTGAATACGGTGAAAATCGCAAAGCCTTCCATGGTGGCGATGATCAGCAGGGTCACCCAGGGGCTGGGATTGGCAAAAATGAAGGTCAGGGCATAGCCGGTCAAGACCAGTTGCACCGACATGCGGACCGAGGCCAGGAGGATCTCCTGTTCGCGCCGGATCCCACGCCTTTTGACGATCACCAGAACGAGCAGGACAAACAGATAGGAGGCCATGACTTGCCAGACCGACAATTGAACTGCGCCGCTCACCGGTTGATCCCCCCGCTTGCACCTTGATCCGGGCTGAATACCCGGCCGTCCTTGATGACGATTGTTGCGTCGGCAAATTGACGGGCCACCGTCTTGGAATGGGTGACCATGACGATTGACCGGCCGGTCGCCCTGGCCTGCTCGACCACCAGGCCGATCACGGTTTCCGCTGTGGCGTCGTCCAGGGCTGAGGAGGGCTCGTCGAGCAGATAAACGGCCGGATCGAGCAGAAAGACCCGGGCCAGCGCCAGACGCTGCCTTTCGCCGCCGGACAGATTCTGCACCGGTTCCGCGAGGTCCTTTTTCAATTGCACATGCACGAGCATCTGCTGCATGGCTTCGATCGCCGGCATGGGCCGCTCCTGGAACTGGAAGCCGATGGCCAGGTTGTCCGCAAGGGTGCCGGGGAACAGTGCCGCCTGCTGGGACAGCATCAGAACCGTGCGCCGGTGCAAGACCGAGGGCACCTGTTTCAAGTCCGTCTGGTTGTACCAGATCGTCCCGGCCGTTGGCGAGATCGACTTGTTGAGCAGCCTGAGCAGGGTCGTCTTGCCACTGCCGCTGGCGCCGAGCAATACGGTGACCCCCGGCTGGATCTCCAGGCTCGGGATGTCGAGAATCGCCTGGTAGCGCAGCTGCTCCAGCCGGAACAGAGGTGCCGCCTGAGCCGGTTTCGCGCCCTGCAAATCTGTCATTTCTTCATGATTGGGGAATTGACCGGATCCCGTAGCTTCAAATTTTTCCAAAGGGTCCATCTCCTCCAGCCTGGGTAAAATCGGATCCAACGATGGGCAAAAGTTCAGCCAAGGCTTTGATTTCGTGATCGACCCGCACCCCCAGGGTATTGGCCAGTCCGTCCGGATTGAACCAGCAGGTCGCGATGCCAAAATCGGCGCCCCCCTTGATGTCGGACGTCAGCGAATCGCCGATGATCAGGGTATTTTCCCGGCAAATGGCCGCTCCCGCCACTGCACAGGGCATATTTGGCGACCTGTTGCTGCTTGCATCGAGATCCCAGCCTTCACCGCCAATCGCCCGGAACACAGCCGCGAAATATTCGGCTTGTGGCTTGCGAAACCCGACCTGCTCGGAGATGAAAATATGCTCAAAGTAGGCAGCCAGACCGGCCAGGGCGATCCGGCGCTCCTGGATCCGGGCGAAACCGTTGGTTACGATTGCCAGATGGCAGGTGTCCAGCGCCCGCAGCTGGTCCAGCACGGCCAAGGCCCCGGCATACAGATCACTGCTTTCGCTCAGCGCCCCCTCGTATTGCCTTTGGAAAGCTTCGACATCGCCGGCAAAACCATAGCGCTCAAACAATGTCCGGTGACGCGCCAGAGCCAGTGCCTCCTGCGTGATCTCACCGCGCTCCAGCATCTTCCAATAGGCATCATTGATCAGCCGGTAGCTTTGGAGAACCGCATCATCGGCCCGGAAACCAAATGACTTTAAAGTTGCTTCCATGCATGAATATTCAGCCTTGTGAAAATCGAGCAATGTCCCGTCAAGATCAAAAAGCAGCCAGTTATAAGCCATCAAACCCACCTGTGCCAGAAAAGGGACCGGGTCCCTTTTCTGGTGACTTTGCATATTAATTGCATAAACGGACCGGGTCCCATTTTTGCTAGGCTTCGAAATTGCCGGACATCCACTGGCCGTAGTCGCCTTTGTCGGCATCGGTCAGGCCGTAGAAGGCGTCCACCTGGTCGAGCAAGGCATAGACCTTCTCACGGGTGGCATCGTCCATTTTGCCCTTGTTCTGGTCAACGAGTGCCAGGAATTGCTGGGTCAGCTGGCCCATCCGGGTCTCGGCCAGTGTCGCGGCATCATCCAGGGCAGCCCTGGTCGCATCGGACATCAGGCCGGTACCATAATCGAAATTCGGCGTATTGTCGATGCCGAAGAACAGCAAGGTCAAGTGGTCACGGAAACGGCTGGCCAGGTACTTTTCATAGCGCGTGCCCTGGTAGTCCGCCAGCGCCTGGCCGATGCCATAGGTGCGTGCTGCCAGGGTCGGCAAATCAATGATGAACGCGCCGTCCGAGCTCATCGGATCGAGACTGTCGATCGCCTGCGTCACGATCAGCTCCGCCATCGGCTGTGTATTGGCCGTCCGGAACTCCGCAAAGCGCGTAAAATCAACCAGATAATAGATCATGCCCTCGCTGCTGGCGACATAATAGCCTTGCTCGCGGGCACCCTTGACCAGTGCCTTCACTTTAGCGTCAGAAATGGCATCAACCTGGCGGTTGAGCTCGATATAATTGAAATCGTATTTCTGAGCTTCAGCAAAAAAACGTTCCAGAAAAGCCGGGTCGCTGGTATAGCTGTATTCGATTTCCGTATAGTCCTCAAAGCTGTTGCGCCGCATGCCGGATATGGCATATGTCGTGAACAGGTCGGCACTTTCCGGGGCCAATTGCCCGATGCCCTTGAGATACAGGGCAAAGATCTCCCGCGAGCTGGCAGCTCCGGCATAGAGCTTGGCCATTTGCTTGACCAGGTCGGCCTGGACCATATCCGCAGCCGGCTGGATCTCGCTGGCCGCCACTGCCGGCAACTGGGTCATATAGGCCGAGAGCTTGTCCTGGTAGGCCTGTTCGACAGGGCTGAGCGGCTGAGCCGTTGATTCGGTCGTTGTCGGCTCCGGCATCGTCGTCGTTTCAGGGCTGGAGGGCTCAGTCACCCCCGCTGTCTCGCTGGGGGCAGTCGCTGTGGCTGCCGGTGCGTTTGTCGCGCAGCCCGCCAAGCTCAAGATGGAAATCAGAATCAAGGATACAATCGTCCATCCAAAATGTTTTCTCATAGTGTCATTACCTCTCATATTCCTGGCAAGCCTATCGTATGGACTGGCTTCTTAGCTTATAGACCCGTTATCTGGTGATTTTGTTCCCCTTGCAACCAGCAAAAAGGCCAGTTTCACCATTTTCCATCATTTGCAGAAAGCTCGACCCATCACCTGCAGTATAATACAATTATTCCAGACCAATATTCCAGACAGGCAACAGACCGGCGACAGTCAGGCAACAATCCGGGAGGGAAGCGGCCGTGATCGAGCTCAGTGACGTGACCCGGATTTATCAATCCGGCGAGACCGATTTCTATGCCCTCAACAAAATCAGCCTGACGGTGGCAGATGGTGAGCTGATCGTCATCCTCGGCCCATCGGGCTCGGGCAAATCGACCTTGCTCAATATGATTGGCGGCATCGACCAGCCGGACAACGGCATTGTGCTGGTTGACGGTGATGATGTGGCCCGCATGAGCGATCGCGCCCTGACCCGCTACCGGCGCCGCCACCTCGGCTTTGTTTTCCAGTTCAATAACCTCATCCCCGACCTGACCGTCCGCGAAAATATCGAAGTCACAGCCAACCTGAGCCGTAATCCGGTCAAAATCAAAGAGCTGCTCGACCGCGTCGGCCTGCTCGACAAGGCCGACAAATTCCCCCATCAGCTCAGTGGCGGTGAACAGCAGCGTGTATCGATCGCCCGGGCCATCGTCAAACGGCCGGCCCTCCTGCTTTGCGACGAACCCACCGGGGCGCTCGATTTCAAATCATCCCTGAGCGTGCTCAAGCTGCTCGAGGAAATCAACCGGCAGGACAAAACAACCGTGCTGGTTGTCACACATAACTCGGCCATCGCTGCGATGGCCGATCGAGTCATCCGCATGCGCAGCGGAGAAATCACCGAAATCACCCACAATACAACCAAGGCCAAGGCCGAAGAAGTCAGCTGGTAGACCATGGCACTGGTGCAAAGAATACCCCGCCAAATCCGCCATCACAAGGCCCGCTTCCTGAGCCTGGTTTTCCTGATTGCGCTCGGCAGCCTGACCTTGACCATGCTCAATATCGTGGTCGACAACCTGCAGGGCAATTTCGACTGGCTCAGCAAGACCGGCCAGGTCGATGATATCCGCGTCTGGACTGTCGCCGCACCCACCAACCTGGATCGTCTGGGCCAGCAGCTCCATGCCGACATCGAAGGCCGGACCACCATCGACACCGAATGGCAAGACGGCATCACCTTGCGTGTCTTTGAGGAAAACAAGACGATTGACCGCCCGGTTGTCCTCGAAGGCCATCCCTTGCAGCGCGACCAGGAGATTCTCCTGAATCCGGCCTTTGCCCAAGAGCACCACCTGATGCTCGGAGATACCATCGAGCTGGCTGGGCGAACCTTCTGGATCTGTGGTTATTTTTCCCTGCCAGACTATATCTACCCGACTGAGCTGGAGTCCGACCTGCTGGCCGATCTGAAAAAGTTCGGCATCGCGGTCGTCACCACCCCTGCGATCCAGCGGCTTGCCCTGGATGCTCCCAATGAAAACTGGACCCTGGACCGCTCCTATGGCATCCGTTTCCATCCCGGATTTGCTGTGCCAGAGGAGAAGGAGACCGCGGGCAGCCGCCAGTCGAGTGCTTTGTACCAGGAGCTCAAGGACCGGTTCAAGGATCGCTATGGTCTGGTCCGCTGGCTCGAACGCAAGGACAATGCCCGGATCAACATGGTCAAGGGCGAGATCTCGGGCCAGCAGGCGATGTCCAAATCCCTGCCGGTGGCCATTTTCCTGATCAATGCCATCCTTCTGGCCTCCATCCTCTGGCGCATGATCCGGCTCGAATTCCCCCTGATCGGCACCCTGCGCGCCCTTGGCCTCGGCCGCGGCGAAGTTCTGCGCCATTACCTGGCCCTGCCCCTGGTGCTGTCCCTGGCCGGCAGTGTCCTTGGCACCGCCGCCGGCATGGCAGCGGCCCGGCCGCTTCTGGTCTATTACACGGTCTTTTTCAACCTGCCGCTGTCGATCGTCGCCTATGATCCGATGCTGATCTTGTCCGGGACGCTGATCCCTGTCGCATTGCTGCTGCTGACTGCCACGGTCGTCGTTCTGCGGGCGGTCCGTCTGCCACCCAATACCCTGATCCGCGGCTATCGACGCCGGCCCAAGGCCATGATCCTCGAGCAATTCTTCCAGTTCCGCAGCCTGAGCTTTCCAACCAAATTCCGCGCCCGCCAGATGTTGCGCAGCAGTGGCAAGCTTTTTGCCGCTCTGATTGGCGTCGCTTTTGCGGCCATGATGATGCTGACCGGATTCCTCGTCCAGAATTCCTATGATGTGTTCATGGGAGAAGGACTTCAGAGCACGTTCCGTTATGATAAAAATTATGTCTTTAAAACACCTCAGACGACCGATCGATATGGCGGGGAACCTTACCAGCTGCTGGCCGCCCGTGAAACTGGCAGTGGTGACGCGCTGCTGGTGCAAGGCCTTGCCGAAAACAGCCAGATGCTGAACCTGACCGATGAAGCCGGTCAGACCATTCGACTGCCGGCCAAATCCAGGACCTGCGTCATCTCCCGCGTCCTGGCTGACAAACTGGATCTCAAGGCCGGGGACACCTTGTCCTTCATCAATGATATTGATGAAGAGATCCACTACCTGCGCATAGGCGCTGTCGCGGAAATCTATACCCTGAACACCGTCTATATCCCCCTGACGGAGTTCAATCGGCGGTTTGACCGTCCTGAAGGCAGCTATATCGGCCTATACAGTGACCGCGACCTCGACATCGACAGTGAAGACCTGGCCCAGACTGAAGACATGACCGACATGATCGCCTCCCTCCAATCCTATACCATGCTCATGCGTGTCTCCCTGCTGTCGATCGGACTTTTTTCCAGTCTCATGGCCCTGCTGATCCTGTATATCCTGTTCTCGCTCCTGATCGATGAAAATAGCCGCTCCATCGCTCTGCTCAAGATCCTCGGCTATGAACCCCATGAGATACGCACCCTCATGCTGCGCATTTTCGATGCCCCCTTTGTGCTCGGCTTTGCCGCCGGCATTCCCCTCCTGTTCCGCTTCTATGGCGGAATCATGGAGCAATCCTTCCAGGAGATCAATATGACCATGCCTCTCCATCTCAGCCCTGCCTATATCGCCATCGGCTTTGCCATCCTCTACCTGACCTATCTGCTCACCAGAAACCTCTCCGGCCGCAAAATCCTCCACATCGCCATGTCCGATGTCTTGAAAAGCATGCAAGAGTAAAGGGAGACGCACCATGCAAATTTCAACCCTCAGCGCGCAGCGGATTGTCGATGAGATCGGCAGCATTGTCCGGCAGAACATCAATATGATGGACGAACGCGGTTATATCATTGCCAGTACCGATGCCAGCCGGATCGGCCATTTCCATGAGGCTGCCAAGAAAATCATCGATGAAAACCTGCCGGAGCTGTATATTTCGCCGGCTGAAGCGACGCATACGGTCCGGGCCGGGCTCAACCTGCCCCTCACCTATGATGGCACCATTCTCGGGGTCATCGGGATCACCGGCGAATACGGGCAGGTTGCAAGTTTTGGCCAGATCGTCAAGAAAATGACGGAAATCCTGTTGCGGGAAAGCATCGATCAGAATGAGCTCCGGCTCAAGCAGCGTGTCATCAGCCGCTTTTTAGAGGACTGGATCCTCGGCAATGGGCTTTTGCAGCCCCAGGCCCTGGCCGAGCGCGGCCTTCTGCTGGGCATCGATATCACATTGCCCCGCCGCGTCCTCGTCATCAGCGTCCAGGACTTGTACCGCCGTATTGATACCGCGGACGGCCAGCGCCTGATCGAAGACATTGAAACCGTCATTGGCCGCCAGGTCGGCTCAGATTATGGCAGCCTGATCCTGCGCAATGCCTCGCGCCAGATTCTTCTCGTCCGCAAACGCACGGATGAACAGCTGGTGCAGCTTGCCGGAAAATTGAACCAGGTGATCCTGGACACCTTCCAGATCAACCTGGCCATCGGCCTCGATGGCGAGGCTTCCGATCTGCACCAGGCCTATATCCAGGCCAGCCAGGCCTGGCGCTCCGCCCTGGCTGCCAAAGCGATCGTTCGCGCCCATGCCCAAGTCACTCTGGAAATGTTCACCGGCGAAATCTCCCGCCAGAGCAAGGTGGATTTCATCCGCAAAATCTTCCAGGATTGCGACCTGGACCAGATCCGGCGCTGGATCCAGATCCTGGAAGTTTATTTTGCCGTCGAAGGCTCCATTACGGCAGCGGCTGAGAACTTGTTCATTCATAAGAACACCCTCCAGTTCAAACTGAAAAAGCTCAAGGAAATCTCCGGTCTTGACGCTCGCCTGCCCAGCAATAGCGCCGCCCTCTATATGGCCATGCTTTTTTTCAATGAAGTCGAGAATAGCCTGAAGCATTCGTGAGACTGCATAAACAAACCCCTGTCCTCTTGGCATATACGTTCCCTGTAACAAAATAAACCGATAAGATTGTCCCGCGGAACATGTTTGTTCTTTGCAAAGAATTGTATACTATGAACAAATATCCGCTGCATGAAATCAATCTTTCGTGCAAGTGTACAATTCCAAGGGAGGAATCACATGTCAGGGAT
>CAZCMX010000051.1:0-2311 GCA_964499985.1 uncultured Mageeibacillus sp. | reverse complement strand
GTCCATCTCGTCGGCAAGAAAAAACCGGAGCTGGCGATCCTGATCATGGGCTGGGTCGTCTCGATCCCCGTTTTCTGCGACTCCGGCTTCGTCATCCTCAATCCGATCCGCAAGGCCATGGTCAAGCGCACCCGCACCTCGAGCGTTGCCATGACCATCGCGCTCAGCATGGGCCTTTACATCTCCCATGTCCTGATCCCGCCGACCCCCGGCCCGATCGGTGCGGCAAATACGCTCGGCATCGGCAACAATCTGCTTTTGGTCATCGGCATGGGCGTCCTCTGCTCGATCCTGCCGCTGATTGCTGGTTATCTCTATGCCAAATACATCGGCAGCAAAGTCCGTGCCGGTGATGAGGCCGACATTGAAAACGGTGAAATCGTCAAATCCTACGAAGAGCTGGTCAAGGAATTCGGCAAGCTGCCGAATGGCTTCAACTCGCTGGCTCCGATCGTGGCTCCGATCGTTCTGATGGCCCTCGGCTCAATTGCCAATATGGCCAAATGGACCGGCTTTGGCGCCGATCTGCTCAATTTCCTCGGGACTCCGATCATCGCCCTGGCTGTCGGCACCATTTTCGGCGTCATCTTGCTGGCTGGTGCGAAAAAGATGGACCAGTTCTATGATGTCACCAACGAAACCCTCAAAGTCGTCGGCCCGATCCTCTTCGTCACCGCGGCCGGCGGCGTCCTCGGTCGCGTCATCGCGGTCTCCGGCCTGGTCAACTTCATCACCGAAAATGCCACGGTCCTGCAGACCATCGGCATATTCTTCCCCTTCTTCCTCGCTGCCATCCTCAAATCTGCCCAGGGCTCCTCGACGGTTGCGATCACGACAACTGCCGGTATCCTGGCACCGCTGATGGTTCCCCTTGGCCTCGACACCCCCGTCCTCGCTGCATTGACCGTCATGGCGATCGGCGCCGGCTCGATGACTGTCTCCCATGCCAATGACTCCTATTTCTGGGTTGTCACCAATTTTGGCGAAATGACTCCGGACCAGGGCTATAAAACCCATACCATGGGGACCCTCGTCCTCGGCCTCTCAGCCATGGTTGGCGTCTTCATCCTCTCACTCGTCTTCTGACCCAGTCACAAACAGGTCCATAAGCAGGGGTGGCGGCACCATTCAACCGCCCCTGCTTTTCTTTACCCACACTGGAGGAAAGCGCCATGCAAAAGATCATCCTCATCCCGGATTCATTCAAAGGAACTCTGTCCTCGGCCCAGATCTGCGCGATCATGGAGCAAGCGATCCGCCCGTATTACCCCGCAGCCGAGATCATCAGCGTGCCCGTCGCCGATGGCGGTGAAGGCAGTGTCGACGCCTTCCTCCAAGCCATGGGTGGCCAAAAGATCACTGTCCAGGTCCAGGGCCCCTATTTTGAACCACTCGAATCGTTCTATGGCCTGCTCCCCAATGGCGTTGCAGTGATTGAAATGGCTGCAGCGGCTGGATTGCCCCTGGTCGGTGAAAACCGGCATGCCGAGAAAACAACGACCTATGGCGTCGGCCAGCTGATGCGCCATGCCATCGAAAACGGTTGCCGCAAGCTGATCATCGGCCTCGGTGGCAGTGCAACCAATGACGGAGGCTGCGGCGCCGCTGCGGCACTCGGCTGCCAGTTCAAAAACCAGGCTGGGGAATCCTTCATCCCGGTCGGTGAAACGCTCCGGGACATCGCCTCGATCGACCGCAGTGGCATGCCGGCAGCCCTTGCCGATACCGAGATTGTCACCATGTGTGATATCGACAATCCGCTCTGTGGCGAACTCGGGGCGGCCCAGGTTTTCTCGCCGCAGAAGGGGGCTGATCCGGATACCGTCCGCCTTCTCGATGCGGGTCTCCTGCATATGGCCGCAATCGTCCGCCGTGACCTCGGCCGCGATATTCTCTTCCTGAACGGGGCTGGCGCAGCAGGTGGCATGGGCGGTGGCATGGTGGCCTATTTTGACAGCACCCTGCAAATGGGCATTGATACCGTTCTCGATACCGTCGGTTTCGACCAGCTCCTGGCAGAGACGGACCTGGTTATCTCGGGTGAAGGCAAGATCGACTTCCAGAGCCTTCTGGGCAAGGTGGTCATCGGCGTCGCCCGTCGCACCCAGAAAGCCAATGTCCCCCTCATCGCCATCGTCGGCGACATCGGCGACAATATCGAAGCCGCCTACGACATCGGAGTGACCGGCATTTTCAGCATCAATCGCCTCGCCATCCCCTTCTCCGAAGCCAGGCACAGGAGCTCACACGATCTCGCCCTGACGATCGACAACCTCATGCGTTTTCTGCAGAAAGCCGGCAAACGACTGGG
>CAZCMX010000050.1:3295-14893 GCA_964499985.1 uncultured Mageeibacillus sp. | reverse complement strand
ACAACCTCAAGTACTGCTACTCGGCCTCGCATGGCTTCTTCTACGACAAGGGCAAAGGCGACGTGCGCCACATGCTAAACTACGCCGGCGACGACCTGTCGCATATCCTGCTGGCGGACACGATGAACCAGACCGTGGACTGCCGCTACATCGTCAACCCGCCGGGCGTGAGTATGGCGATCCACCAGCACACCGCGATGGGCGAAGGCGAAGTCGACTTCGACGGCATCTTCGAGACCCTGCGCGAGATGAATTTCAAGGACCGCACCTTCAAGGTCGGTGGCGAATCGATCACCTGCGTCTCCTACTTCGGCTATCCGGAGCGGATGAACCGCCAGGCCCCCGAAGCCCTTGCACGGATCAAGCGCGAACTCGGCGTCAAATAAAAGGAGAAACTACATGAAACTTGGTTTTAACGAAGCAACCACCATTGGCAATTCCACCCTCGAGCAGGACCTCGTCCTGGGCGAGAAGCTCGGCTATGACTACATCGAAATCCGCACCATGGATAAGTTGCCGGAATACCTGAAGACCCATACCGTCGATGACCTGGCCCAATTCTTTGCGACCAGCAAGATCAAACCCCTCGCTTTCAATACCCTGTACCCGGTCACCTTCAACGATGCCGCCGGCGAGCAGAAGATCGTCGATGACCTCAAGTATATGTGCGAAGTCGGCGACAAAATCGGCTGTAAGATCGTTATCGGCGTCTGCAATTGGGACCAGGGCATCAAGACCAAGACCGAAATCAAGAACGAAACCGTCCGCATGTACCAGAAGCTGGCTGATATCGCAGCTCCCTATGGCGTCAAGCTTTGCATCGAGTTCTGCGGCGCTCCGGTCCACACGGTCAATACCTTCGAACAGGCGATGGACATTGCCGAAGCCTGCAACCGCGACAATGTCGGTGTGACCCTCGACTGCTACCATTTCCATGCCATGAACTCGAAAATGGCTGCGCTCGAAGCCTGCGATGTCAACAAGGTCTTCATCGTCCACCTCGATGATGCCGAAGACCTGCCGGTTGGCCAGGGCAGCGACGAGAACCGCCTCTGGCCCGGTGACGGTGCTGTCGACCTTGACGGCATCCTGGGCACCCTGGCCAGGAAGGGCTACAGCAATGCGATTTCCGTCGAGCTGTTCCGTCCCGAATACTACAAACTCCCGGCCGAGGAGTGCCTTGCCATCGCCAAGCAGAAATCCGAGGCCGTCGTCAGCCGCCACTTCACCCTGGGCTGAGGCAATCCCTGCAGGGGTCTGGACAGTCGTTCCGGACACCTGCCTGCCCGATGATTCGATATTTTTCCTCCAGGCAAAGCCGCTGTTACAGGTATTGTTACAGCGGCTTTGCCGTCTTTTGGGATACAGTGTTACATCAATCGCAGAGAAAGTCAGTTATAATGATGAGATCATTTTATTTTGACAAGGGACCGCATGAAAAACGTCATCACGATCCAGGGTGCCCGCGAGCATAACCTGAAAAATGTCAACCTCACCCTCCCGCGCGACCAGCTGGTTGTACTCACCGGTCTGTCTGGCTCCGGTAAATCCTCCCTGGCCTTCGATACCATTTACGCCGAGGGCCAGCGTCGCTATGTCGAGTCGCTTTCTTCCTATGCCCGCCAGTTCCTCGGCCAGATGGAAAAGCCCGACGTCGACCATATTGAAGGCCTATCGCCAGCGATCTCGATCGACCAGAAGACCACCAGCAAAAATCCGCGGTCAACCGTGGGGACCGTGACCGAGATCTACGACTATCTGCGCTTGCTGTTTGCCCGGATCGGCATCCCCCATTGCCCCTCTTGTGGCCGGGTGATCGAGCGCCAGTCGGTGGACCAGATCATCGACATCCTGCTGGCCTATCCGGAGGGAACCCGCCTGATCCTCCTCGCTCCGGTCGTCCGTGGCCGCAAGGGCGAATTCCACAAGCAATTCGAGGACTTCCGCAAGGCCGGCTATGTCCGCGTCCGCGTCGATGGCGAGGTCCGTGAGCTCGACGAGGACATCGTGCTCGAAAAGAACAAAAAACATACGATTGAGGTCGTCATCGACCGTCTGGTCCTGCGGGATGGCATTCGTTCGCGCCTCAACGACTCGCTGGAGACAGCCCTGCATCTGGCCGACGGCCTGGTCCAGGTCCAGATCCAGGAAAAAGCGGCCACTGAAGGGGAGGGAGGCGGCTGGCACGAAACCGAGCAGCTGTTTTCCCAGAATTTCTCCTGCCCGACCTGCAATATCAGCCTCGAGGAAATCACGCCCCGGATGTTTTCCTTCAATAATCCTTATGGCGCCTGCCCGGAATGCACCGGCCTGGGCCAGATGAGTCATATCGACCCAGAGCTGGTCGTCCACGATCCCCGGCTTTCCCTGAACGAAGGGGCGATCTCTGCGGGCGGCTGGAATTTTGCTGAACGCACCAGCTGGGCCCGTGCCTTTGCCGAGGCCCTGGCCAAGCGTTACCAATTCTCCCTCGACACGCCCTTTGAGAAATTGCCCGAGACGATCCGCAAGATCCTGCTGTTTGGCAATCATGGCGAGGTCCTGACCGTCGACACCACCAACAGCAAATATTCGCATGGCCTGTACCGCTCCGACTGGATCGGCGTCGTCAACAGCCTCGAGAAACGCTATCGCGAGACGTCCTCCGATGACATGAAGGACTATTATACCCAGTTCATGTCGGTGACGCCTTGCCCGGTCTGCCACGGGGCCCGTCTGAAAAAAGACAGCCTGGCCGTGACGGTTGGCGACCACAACATTTTCCAGTTGACGACCCTGCCGATCCGCAAGGCACGCGATTTCCTGGCTGAAATCAAGCTCTCACCGCGCCAGGCCCAGATTGCCGCCCAGATCCAGAAGGAGCTCGATGCCCGGCTTGGTTTCCTGGTCGATGTTGGGCTCGACTATATGACCCTGGCCCGTGCTTCAGCGACCCTCTCCGGCGGCGAAGCCCAGCGCATCCGCCTGGCGACCCAGATCGGCTCCGGCCTGATGGGCGTGCTTTATATTCTGGACGAGCCAAGCATCGGCCTGCACCAGCGTGACAATACCCGTCTGCTGGCCACCCTGAAACGCCTGCGGAACCTGGGCAATACGGTCCTGGTGGTTGAGCACGACGAGGAGACGATGTTTGCCGCCGACCAGATCGTCGACATGGGCCCCGGAGCCGGTGAGAATGGCGGCTATGTCGTCGCCCAGGGCACAGCCGAAGAGATCATGCAGATTCCTGAATCGATCACCGGCCAGTATTTGTCCGGCCAGCTGAAAATCGAGATCCCCGAGGCCCGCAAGCAGCCTGATGGACGTTTCCTTTCCGTATTCGGCGCCCGCGAGAACAACCTCAAGCAGATCGATGTCCATATCCCGCTGGGCCTGATGACTTGCATCACCGGCGTTTCGGGATCTGGCAAGAGTTCACTGGTCAATGGGATCCTCCTGAAAAAACTGGCCAGCGATTTGAACGGTGCCCGCCGCTTTGCCGGCGCCTTTGACCGGGTGGAGGGGCTCGAGCATCTCGATAAAGTCATCGCCATCGACCAGTCACCGATCGGCCGCACGCCACGCTCCAATCCAGCGACTTATACGGGCATTTTTGACCTGATCCGGGAGCTGTTTGCCAGCACCCAGGATGCCCGGGCCCGCGGCTACAAAAACGGCCGCTTCAGCTTCAATGTCAAGGGCGGCCGCTGTGAGGCCTGCAGCGGCGATGGCGTCAACCGGATCGAAATGCATTTCCTGCCGGACGTCTATGTCACCTGTGATGTCTGCAAGGGACGCCGCTATAACCGTGAGACCCTCGAGGTCCATTTCAAGGGCAAGAACATTGCGGAAGTCCTCGACATGACCGTCGATGATGCTCTGGTCTTTTTCGCCAGTCTCCCGCGGATTGCCCGAAAGCTCCAGACCCTCCAGGATGTCGGTCTTGGCTATATCCGCCTTGGCCAGCCCTCGACCCAGCTCTCCGGCGGCGAAGCCCAGCGGGTCAAGCTGGCCACCGAGCTCTCGCGCCGTGGCACCGGCAATACCTTCTATATTCTCGATGAGCCGACGACCGGCCTGCATATCGCCGACGTCCACAAGTTGGTTGACATCCTTTACCGCCTGAAGGACAATGGCAATACGGTTCTGGTCATCGAGCACAACCTGGATGTGATCAAGACGGCTGACCACCTGATCGACCTTGGTCCCGAGGGCGGCGACGCCGGCGGCTATATTGTGGTGACCGGGACCCCTGAGGCGGTCGCGGCCTGTCCGGAATCCTATACCGGCCAATATCTGTCCAGATTGCTCTCTCCCGGCAGCGTCCCTGCCCAGACCTATGCCCACGAAACGCACCCCAAGAAAAGGAAACCCAAACTGAATGGCTAAATGTGTCATCTGCAAAAAAAATCTCGCGGTGGTATTCACCACCCGCTTCGAAAACGGCCAGCGCGTCAGCGAAGGCCTCTGCCTCAAATGCGCCTATAAGACAGGCCTGGGCGGCATGGATGAGCTGTTCTCCAAGGCCGGCATCACCGATAGCAATATCGATGAGCTGACTGACCGGATGAATCAGGTCATGTCCCAGGTCGATGGCCAGTCCCCCGAAAACCTCTTCCAGTCCCTGCTGTCCGGCAATTTCGATCTCTCCGCGATTTCGAGCAATTTTGATCCGGAACTGAGCGAAGGCAATGATGCGGACGAAAAAAGCAGCGAGCTTCAGCCGGCCTCGATCGGCCAGGACTCCAATGAAGTTGGCGATGTGCGCAGCCCCTCCCGCGACGGCGACCCTGCGGCACCCAGCCCGCGACCTGAGAAGAAACGCAAATTCCTGGACCAGTTTGGCACCAACCTGACCAGCAAAGCCCATGAAGGCCGTATCGATCGCATCATTGGCCGGGACAAGGAGCTGGCCCGGGTGATCCAGATCCTCAACCGCCGGGCCAAGAACAACCCGGTCCTGCTCGGTGAACCCGGCGTCGGCAAAACGGCGATTGCCGAGGGCCTGGCAGTCAAGATTGCCAACCGCGAGGTTCCCGTCAAGCTCCTGCACCAAGAGGTTTATCTGCTGGATATGACGGCCATGGTCGCCGGCACCCAGTTCCGCGGCCAGTTCGAAAGCCGCATGAAAGGCGTCGTTGACGAGGCCAGGAAGGCCGGCAATATCATCCTGATCATCGATGAGCTGCACAATATCATGGGCGCCGGTGATGCCGAGGGCGCCATGAATGCGGCCAATATCCTGAAGCCCGCCCTGGCCAAGGGCGAAATCCGGGTGATCGGCTCGACCACCCTGGACGAATACCGCCGCTTCATTGAGAAGGATTCAGCGCTTGAGCGCCGGTTCCAGAAGGTCATCGTCGAAGAACCCTCTCCAGCCGAATCCGTCGAAATCCTCAAAGGCGTGCGCGACTATTACGAGGTCCACCATCATGTCACCTATTCCGATGCCGTGGTGGAGCTGGCGGTGCGCATGGCTGACCGCTATATCACCGAGCGTTTCCTGCCTGACAAGGCGATCGACCTGCTAGATGAAGCCGGTTCCCATTGCAATTTGCATAATGAGGTCATTGTCAAGATCGACGATGACCGGCGGACCCTGCAGACGCTCAAACGGGAGCAGGAAGCCCTGGAGAGCCAGATTGCCGGCAGCACGGACGATGTCTCACTCTACGAGCGCGAGGCTGAGCTCCGCTCGAAAGTCCTGCGACTCGAAGATGAGCTGCAAAAGCTCGAAGCCGAGGCCAAACCGACCGAAATCACGACCGAAGACATTGCCCGCGTTGTCGAGATGTGGACCGGCATCCCGGTCCAGCGCATCAACGAGAGCGAAACCGAAAAACTGGTCAAGCTCGAAGACCGCCTCCATCAGCGCGTGATCGGCCAGCAACAGGCCGTCTCGGCGCTGGCCCGTGCCATTCGCCGCAATCGCGCCGGCTTCGGCAAGAAACGCAAGCCCGCCTCCTTCATCTTCGTCGGCCCGACCGGTGTCGGCAAGACCGAGCTGGTCAAAGCCCTGGCCGAGGCCCTTTTCGAAACCGAAGATGCGATGGTCCGCCTCGACATGTCCGAGTTCATGGAACCACATACGGTGTCCAAGCTGATCGGCTCGCCGCCTGGCTATGTCGGCTATGATGATGGCGGCCAGCTGACTGAGAAGATCCGCCGCAAGCCCTATAGCGTCATCTTGCTCGACGAAATCGAGAAGGCCCATGCCGATGTCTTCAATATCCTGCTCCAGATCCTCGACGATGGCCGCCTGACCGACAGCCATGGCCGCCTGGTCAGCTTTGAAAACACCGTCATCGTCATGACCAGCAATGCCGGCACCACCCTCAAAGCCAATGCCTTCGGGTTTGGCGCCGACGGCTATGTCGCCTTGGAGAGCCGGGTCCAGACCGTCTTGAAGGAAATGTTCCGCCCCGAATTCCTGAACCGGGTCGATGAAATCGTCGTCTTCTCCGAGCTGAGCAAGGACGAGATCCGCCGGATCGTCGACCTGATGCTCATGGAAGTCACCGGGCATTTAAAAGAAAAGGGTCTCCAGTTTGTCGTCACCGACGCCGCCAAGGACTACCTCGCCGAAAAAGGCTATGACCCCAAATACGGCGCCCGCCCGCTCCGCAAGACCATCCAGCGCCTGCTCGAAGATCCCCTCGCCGACCTCGTGCTCGCCGGCCACCTGAAAAACGCCTCCGGCGTCTCCGCCGACTACAAGGATGGCTCGATCAAGCTCGACTGGCTCTGATCAGGTCCGATAGCTGCCATTGATCCGCACATAATCATAAGAGAAGTCACAGGTCCACAGACGGTCGAAGGCGGTGCCTTCACTCAGCAGGATGCGGATCTGGACTTCTTTTTGTTGCAGGATAACCTTAGCGGCAGCCTCGTCAAACAACAGGGCGGTGCCTTTTTCGCAGACTTTGAGATCGCCCAGGTAAATGTCGCAGTTTTCCGGCTCGAAATGGGCCCCGGAATAGCCGGCCGCCGTCAGGATTCGGCCCCAGTTGGCGTCCTCGCCAAAAATGGCGGTCTTCACCAGCGGCGATTTGCCGACGGCCTGGACGATCTTGTAAGCGTCTTCTGCCGTCCGGGCGCCCTGGCACTGGATCTCGACCAGCTTGGTGGCTCCCTCGCCATCCTGGGCGATCAGACGGGCCAGCTGGGTGCTGATGAACGTGATGGCCTGCTGCAAGTGCTGGGCGGCGGCACTGTTGACGGAACGGATCGCTGTGTTGCCAGCTTTGCCATTGGCCAGGACGACGACCATGTCACAGACACTGGTGTCGCCATCGACCGAGACCCGGTTGAACGTCTGGTTGACTGCCGTTTTCAGCAGGGCAGAGAGGACATCATGTTCGACCGCACAATCGGTCGTCAGGACGCCGATCATGGTGGCCATATTGGGGTGGATCATGCCGGAGCCCTTGGCCATGCCAGCGACGGTGACCGTCTTGCCTTCGAGCTCGAACGTCACGACACATTCCTTGGGCACGAGATCCGTGGTCATGATCGCCTGCTCAGCCCGGTGACCGGCATCCTCCGATGAGGCCAGACTGGCACAGGCTGCCTGGACCCCGCGGTGGATCGCATCCAGATCGAGACGCTTGCCGATCACACCCGTCGACCCGGTCAGAACCTGCTCGACCGGGCAGCCCAGCTCCGCTGCCGTGAGGTCAGCCATGGTTTCGGCGTCGCGGTAGCCCGCCTCGCCGACGCAGGCATTGGCATTGCCGCTATTGATGATGACCGCACTGGCCAGTCCGCTCTTGATCCGGTCCATGGTCCGTTGCAGGGAATGGCCCTTGACGACATTCTGGGTGAATACACCTGCCACCACCGCTGGAACTTCACTGACCACCAGGGCCAGATCGAGTCGATTGTCCTTCTTCAAGCCACAGGCCACACCGGCGGCTGCATATCCTTGGGGGGCCGTGATCGAACCAGCAATCGTTTTCATCGTTTTACCTCGCCATCCGCTAAGACTTTGCTTAAAAATTACCATCAAACCAAGCGGTCTGCAATTGAATTCGCTATAATAGAGAGTGTCTGTCTGCATGAAAGGCCTTCCCTGCCAGGATGCCTGTCGGATCACCCGCCACCTCAAGTTTATCACCATGCTAGGAGAAAATCGTATGTGGACTCGCTCAGAACTGAAAACCAATGCCAAGAAAAGTCTGGCCGGCAGCTATTGGATGGCCTTGCTGGTCACGGTGATCGCCGGATTGCTGACCGGAAATTCCAGCTACTTTTCCTACCGCTTCAATGACCGGGACATGGATCGCCTGGCCGGCATGAATCTGGCCTGGGCTGACTGGTCCAGTGTGGTCGATAGCATCTGGCTCCGGCTGATCCTTGCTGCAATCAGCATGGCTGCCTTGATCGCCATCTTGTTCCGGCTCTTTTTCTCGACCGTGATCGAAGCAGGGGAGGCCCGCTGGTTTTCCCGCAACCGAGAGTCACGGTCCACGCCTTCGCTGGGCCAGCTGTTCAGCCTGTTCAGAGGCAATACCTGGCTGCCGGCTGTCGGGGCCATGTTCTGGATGTATCTGTGGCTGTGGCTGTGGTCCTTGCTGCCTCTGCTGGCCCTGGCTGGCGCGGCAGTCGTGCTGGGACTCTATCTGGGCCTGGTCAATCCTCTGCAGGTTCCAGCCGACTGGATGTTTGGCCAGCACTGGCAGCAGCAGTGGAATGGCCGCAATCGCCCGGGCCAGTTCCAGGACTGGCAGAACCAGCTGGGTGAATTTTTCCAGAATAACCAGACCCAGGTGGCGGTCATCGCGGGTGTCGCCGTGGCGACCGTGCTCCTGATGCTCCTGCTGTCGATTCCCTGGATCAACCGGTCCTACGCTTACCGCCAGACCCGCTGGATCCTGGGCGACAATCCCCGGATCGGCTACCGCCGCGCCCTGCGCCTGTCGCGCCAGATGATGAAGGGCCATAAATTCGACACCTTTATCCTTGACCTTTCCTTCCTGGGCTGGTACATTCTCGGACTGCTGGCCTTTGTGATCGGCATCGTATTTGTCGCCCCATATGTCCTGGCCACCCAAGCCGAGCTCTATGCGGTTTTGCGCCGCAATGCCGTCGACCAGGGCCTGGCGACCATGGAAGATTTTGGCTTCCTGGCCGTCAGCCAGGCAACACCGGCTACCGCGATGACCTCGGACCTGGCGATGAGCGACACGACTTCTGCCTGGTCCGCTGCAACAGCAAATCCACCGGCCAGCGAGTCATCTGACCTGACCGATACAGAACCAGAAGAAAAACCTGAGAGTGAGGATACTTGATCCCATGAGCCAACATTTTGACGTCATCATCATCGGTGGCGGCCTTTCCGGCATCTTTGCCGGCTATGAACTGATCACAACCCGGCCCGACCTGAAAGTGGCCCTCCTGGAGCAGGGTGAGTCGATCAACCGGCGCGCCTGCCCGATCATCGACAAAAAGGTCGACCACTGCATCAATTGCCGTTCCTGTGGGATCATGCGCGGCTTCGGCGGCGCTGGGGCCTATTCCGATGGCAAATTCAACTTCACCACCCAGTTTGGCGGCTGGCTCAATGATTACCGACCGGATCGCGAGGTCATGGAACTGATCGAATATGTCGACCAGATCAACCAGAAATTCGGTGCCACAACCGAGGTCTTTTCGACCTCGACCCCGGCAGCCGAGCAGATCCGCCACCGGGCGATCAGCCATGACCTCCATCTGCTCGACGCCCGCTGCAAGCACCTCGGCACCGAACGCAACAAGGAGATCCTGGCTGCCCTGTCCGAGTACCTCACCCAGCACCTCGACTTGCGCTGCAATACCCGGGTGGTCAGCTTTGATCCCGATCCGGAAAATGGCTACCGCCTCGAAACCAACCAGGGTGAAATGACCGCCAAGTATCTGGTTGCAGCCCCGGGCCGTTCCGGCGCCGAATGGTTCAGCGACCAGTGCCACCGGCTCAAGCTGCCCTTGCTCAATAACCAGGTCGACATTGGGGTGCGGGTCGAATTGCCGGCGATCGTTTTCAAGGAAATCACCGATGCCGTTTACGAAGCCAAGCTGCACTATCACACCAAACAATACAAGGACGCCGTGCGCACCTTCTGCATGAATCCCTATGGCTATGTCGTCACCGAAAATACCGATGGCATCATCACCGTCAATGGCCATAGCTATACCGACCCCTCCCTGCGCAGCGAAAACACCAATTTCGCCCTGCTGGTCAGCAATAAGTTCACATCCCCGTTCAAGGAACCCTACCAGTACGGCAAGCGCATCGCCTCATTGTCGAACATGCTCGGCGGCGGGGTCATCGTCCAGCGTTTCGGCGACCTCGTCGATGGCCAGCGCACCAATGCCAACCGCCTGGCCCAGAGCTTCGTCCGCCCGACACTCGAGGCGACTCCGGGCGATCTCAGCCTCGTCCTGCCCAAACGCCACCTCGACAACATCATCGAGATGATCCACACCCTGGACAAGATCGCCCCTGGCACAGCCAATTACGATACCCTGCTCTATGGCGTCGAGGTCAAGTTCTACAGCTCACGCCTGCATCTCAACAGCGATCTGGAAACCATCCTGCCCAATCTTTTTGCCATTGGCGATGGGGCCGGCATCACCCGTGGCCTGTCCCAGGCCGGAGCCAGCGGTGTCATCGCCGCCCGCAGCATTTTGCAAAGGCTCTGAGCATCGTCCTGTATATTTTCACGCCGCATCAAAAAGACCAGCCGGAAACTATCTCCAGGCTGGTCTTTTGCTGTTCGGCTGCGATTGACCAGGCATGGACAGCGGCCTGGCCTGGTCTGGGTTAGAATTTCCGGCCGCCACCGCCGTGAAAGCTGCCGCCACCAGAGCGATGGACGGTGCTGCGGCCGCTGCCGGAGCCAGGGCCACCGGAAGACTGCGGTCTGGGCAAGGGCCGTGTCGTGATGCGGGAATTGACAAGATTGTCCGCCACCACGCCCATGCTGACCAGGCTATTGCGGTGATAATCGAAAAAGGCTGGCCGCGGGTTTCCCTTGTAGCGCTTTTTATTGACCAGGGCAAAGGCCAGCCCCGATATACCGGAGGCGGCCAGACCGGCCAAGCCTTCCGGGGCCGTCAAGGTATTGGGCCCTTGCTCCTCCACCGTGTACTGGCCGGCAGGAATACCAGCGGCCAGGAAACCCTCCGTTGCAGTCAGGAAAGCCTGACAGGCTGCCAGATAGTTGCCATCCGCCAGACCTGCGGCAAAAACGTCATCCAGGACGCTTTCGATGCGGGAGTCAGTCAGATAGCGGATCCCACTGCCCGATGTGGAGATATAGGCTTCGCGATTATCGAGATCGAGCAGGAACAAGATGCCGCTCTTCTCGTCGCCGGTGCCATAGCCATTCTGGTCATAGAAATCGTCTGCATAATCCCGGGCGCTTTTGCCTGCGGCATCTGCCGTCGTGACCACCACCAGCTCCAGGCCATAGGCCGTACCGATCCGCTCTGCCTGCTGGGCCAAGGCGTCAGATTCGGCAGTCGTGAAAAGCGAAGCCTGGTCGACCACGAGCCGGCTGGCGCCCCAGAGGGGCTGCCCGGTCAGCATCAGGCTGAACAGGATGGCCAGGAGCAGCGCCAGAAAGATGCGGCTGACCG
>CAZCMX010000050.1:0-3195 GCA_964499985.1 uncultured Mageeibacillus sp. | reverse complement strand
AAAGATGCGGCTGACCGGCTGCTGGAATATTTGCCTTGATCTCACCATAGCCATAGTCCTCCCAGGAGCGCCAAAGCCAGGATGATCGCAGCGAGCACCGCCGAAGCCAGGCCCAGCCGCGGATTGCTGACGGGCAATTCCCCGTATGCCTTGCCCGTCTGGCCATTGATGGCATAGATATAGGTTTTGCCGTGATAGCGGTAGGTCATGACCCAGGCAGGAAACAGGGCATAGAACCAGCTCTTCAGTCCGAGGTCCAGCTGGTTTTTCTGCTCGCGGACCTCGCTATAGCCACTGATCGATTCACGCAGCAGGGAAGAGGCATAGTCACGAGCCCGGCTTTCGAGCATCGGCTCGACCTTGCCCCGTTCGATATCATATTTCTCGGCAAAAAAACCACTCAGATAAGACAGGTTGAAAGCAATCGCCTGTGCCTCGTCAAAGGGGGCGATGGCCTCGATCAAGTTGCGGTCGATCTTGCCATGGGCCAGCTCGTGGATATTGTCGACGGCAATTTTGCCCTTGCGATCGATCACAAAATCCTTATGCTCTGTGTATTCCAGATTGCCGGACACCCAGACCCGCCGGATCACGGCCTGGGCCTCATAATCCACATCGGCTTCATAATCGGCCATCCAGTACGGCAGATACAGGCCGGTCATTTTCTCGAGCTGGGAGGCACTGTAAAACGAGCGTGGCACGAACCGGTGCGACTGGGCCCAGCGGCGAAACGTCGCGATGGCTTTGTCCCGGTCATACTGGAAGGGAATGATTTTGTCCGGCAGAAATTCGCCCGTCAGACGACTGGTGATCAGGACCGGGTTGTGGCAATAGAAGCAGAAGGTTGCCGAGGTGGTCGCCTCGGTGACCACCTCCGCACCGCAGCTGTCACAGACATAGCCGGCCAATCGCCCCTCGTCCGTCTGGGCACCGGACTGGGCGGCAGCGCTTTCTGCTGCCGAAGCCCGTTCCGCCTTGGCCTGGGCCGCCTCGGTTGCTTTTGCCAGTTCAGCACTGGTGAATGAGCTCAGGCAATATTCACAGACTGATTTTTGCTGCTCAGGATCGAACTTCAGGCCACCCCCGCAATTGGGGCATTTCAAGGTTGCTGTTGCCACAGGTTGTCGTCACCCCCCTGTTTCAAGGCCATCCGGGCCATCTGGCTCCTGCCAGAGACGCGCCAGAGGCTCAGTCTTGCTTGCTGCCACATTCCGGACAGAATTTCGGTTTCTCACCGGCAAATTGGTGGCCGCAATTGGTGCAGAAGGCTGCTTCAGGCTTTTTGGCGCCACATTCAGCACAGAATTTGCCCGTGCTGGCATGTCCGCAAGCAGGACAAGTCCAGCTGCCTGCGGCGGCCGGTGCCGCCCCGGCTGCTGCGGCAGCGGCTGGCGGGTTCTGCTGAGCCTGATTTTGCTGGGCAGCCTGCTGCTGGGCTTGCTGCTGCATCTGCTGCAGGTTGGCCTGGGATGCGGTGCCCATGAAGCCGCCGCCGGCCTGCATGCCCATGCCCATGCCCATGAACGTCGCGGCAGCCCCGGCCTCATTCGAGCCGGCCGCCTCCAGACCGCGGGCAATCGAGCCCTGGACATAGCCTTCGCGCACCGAAGGATCACCGAGCATGGCGCCCTTATTGCGCATATTGATCAGTTCCTTCGACTCATCGTCATAGGAGATGCTGGCGATACCGACCGCCTGGACCTCGAAGCCACGCAGCTTGTTCCAGCTTTCATCCAGCGTCGTTGACATATACTGGCTCAGCTCACGGCCCTTGCTCGCCACATGGGAAATCCGGATGCCGTCGACCGACATCTGGTTCATCGAAGCCTGCAATGCCTCAAGGAACTCGGCCAGATACTGGGCATTGATGTCATCGATCTCGACCCGGTCCTTGTTCCTGGGGATCGCCTCGGCATAGAACTGCAGAGGATTGGTGATCTTGATCGAATAGGTGCCATGCGTTCTCAAGAACAGCTCGGCATTGTAGAAACCATCAAAATAATTCAAAGGATTAGGCGTGCCAAACTTGATCCCCTTGATTTCCTGCAAATTGATATAGAATACCTTTTGCGCGGTCGGCGTCACGCCGCCATATTTGATGCGGTTGAAGGTCTCCTTGAGTGACTCGCCAAAACCGCCGGAAAACATCGACGGCAGGGAAGAGTCCTTGACGGTGTAATAGCCCTCCTCAGCGGTATAATCAACGACCTTGCCGCCATCCACCAGCATCATGAACTGATTGGGATAGACATGGATCACCGAACCATTCGAAACCGTATTTTCCGTACCTTTGACATTGGCATTGCGCCGGTCATCCCGCCGCACCTTGACACCACTCGTGAAAACCGTCGTGTCACTCATCTCGTCTGGCTCAAAAACCTCCAGCCACTGATCCGCCAGCGAACCACCCACTGCACTGGCAATTGCCTTGATAATGCCCATAGTCGCACCTCCAAAAAAGTCGCTGATTCAATTGTAGCACAAAAGGGACCCGGTCCGTTTCACAGACCGGTTCGTAAGAAAAGAGATCAAAAAGCGGCAAAAACAATCAGTGCAAGGCGGTTGCCAACAGGTGGCGGAGAGCCTTTTTCGTTTTGATTCCCTGGACGCTCATTCGTGTGCTGCCATCGCAGAGCAGGATCAGGGTCGGGATGCTGGTGACGCCCAGATCGGTGACAATCTCCGGTTCCAGGTCGACATTGACCAGGCCAAACTTGACTGTTCCGGCAAGATCATTGGCCAGACCATCCAGACGGCTGAGGACCGTCTGGCAGGGGGGACACCAGTTAGACCAGAAGCAGAGAAGAACCGGTTTGGTTGAACCTTCCACCTCGGCGGGATAATTTTGGCGTGAGACCATGAGAATCTTCTGGCTTATCTTCAACATACCATCCGCTGCCCTTCCTGCTGCTGGCCAGCATTCAAGATGGCCCTATTGTCGCGCCTGCAGGGTTTGCTGTCCGTAATCTAATCACAAGTGGTTTCCCGGCAGGCAAAGCCTGGGACCTCTGGCACATTCGAACCAGGTAAAACCTGGTAAAGTCCCCGGTAAAGTCGCCCAAAATTCCCGGTTGACAGCACCGAAAGCCCTCGCTATAATAGCTCTTGTTCGCTTGAACGCCATGCACCTTTAGCTCAGTTGGTAGAGCAACTGACTCTTAATCAGTGGGTCCCGGGTTCGAATCCCTGAAGGTG
>CAZCMX010000049.1:6650-15279 GCA_964499985.1 uncultured Mageeibacillus sp. | reverse complement strand
CATGGCTTACCCAATCATTGACACTTTGACTGGCGCCTGGATTTTTATTGATGGCCAGATGGTCGCTGCAGCTGATCCGGCTGTGCAGTTTTGTTATGCGCCGACCGAGGAAAAGATGTTTTATGAGGTCATCCGCATTGAGGAACAGACGCCGCTGTTCTGGGAGGACCATCTGGAGAGATTGCACCGGTCTATAGCTGGGCAGTTTGAGATTCCCGAAACCCTTTACCAGGACAGCCTGGCCCTGATCAAAGCCAACCAGGTTGAGCAATCGAACCTGCGACTGGTTCTGACGGGACAGCGCACGATTTTGCACCAGATCCCATCCTATTATCCTACGCGTGCACAGATGAAGCAGGGGGTACCGACTGGTATCCTGAACTGGGAACGCGAAAACCCGAACGTCAAGGTGATCAACAGCGACTACAAAGTGGCCGTCGCCGAGCGATTCGCTGCCGGAGGTCCGTTTGGTCCTTTGTTTGAGCTGCTGCTGGCTGACCAAAAAGGCGAGCTGACCGAGGGGTCCCGTTCCAACCTTTTCTTTATTCGCGGCAATGAAGTCTACACCGCACCGGACAATCGGATCCTCAAAGGGATTACCCGCACGTATGTCACTTCAGCCATCGCTGCGGCTGGTGGCCAGCTGGTCGAAAACATGCTGACTTACCAGGACATCGCACGTGGCGCCGCCGATGCGGCATTCCTGTCCGGATCACCGATCGATCTGCTGCCGATTTCGGCCATTGAAGACATCCAGTTGGACTCGGCTCCAAACCCCTTGTTTGTCCAGATCAACCAGGCCTACCAGCAGATCGTGCGCGACTACCTCGACAGCCACCGACCCTGACCATCCCCTGCCCCGTACCCTGCAAACGTCCTGCCCGGACAAAAGCGCAAGGTATTGCAAAAACCTGCCCAAACCGGTCCACAAACCGGCAAAATAAATTGTATTGTATTACAAGGAGGAATTTTTCATGCACACCGAACATGGCACCGTATCAGTCAACACGGAGAATATCTTCCCGATCATCCGCAAATGGCTGTATTCTGACCAGGACATTTTCCTGCGCGAGCTCGTCTCCAATGCGACCGACGCCATCGCCAAGCTCAAGCGCCTGGCCATCCTCGGCGAGGCCGAAGTCCCGGAGGACGAGTCCTACCGGATCGATGTCATCTATGACAGCGATGCGGGTACCCTGGCGATCCAGGACAATGGCATCGGCATGACCGCGGAAGAAATCCGCACCTACATCAACCAGATCGCCTTCTCCGGCGCGATGGACTTTGTCGAGAAGTACAAGGAAAAGGGCGCGGAAACCACCGGCATCATCGGCCATTTCGGCCTCGGCTTCTATTCGGCCTTCATGGTCGCCGATCTGGTCCGGATCGACACCCTGTCCTTCCAGCCCGGTGCGGAGGCAGCCAGCTGGCAGAGCGAGGACGGCATGGCCTATGACATGGGACCTTCCGACCGCTCGACTCGTGGCACCAGCATCACCCTGACCTTGTCCGAGGAAGGCAAGAAATTCATCACGACAGCCAAAATCGAGGAAATCCTCGAGAAATACTGCAATTTCATGCCCTTCCCGATCTATCTCAAGGACGTCGTTGCCGAGGCGGCCAAGGCCAAGGCAGCAGCTGAGCGGGCCGAAAAAGCCAAGGCAGAACCAGCGGATGAAGCCAAAGACGTGACCCCGGATGATGAGACGATCGCCGATGAGCTTCGCGACGAGGCACCGGAAAAGCCGGTCAATGACACCACGCCGCTCTGGCTCAAGGACCCCAAGGACTGCAGTGACGAGGATTACAAGGTCTTTTTCCGCAAAACCTTCAAAGACTACCGCGATCCGCTGTTCTGGATCCACCTCAATATCGACTACCCCTTCAATCTCAAGGGCATCTTGTATTTCCCGAAGACCGACAATGTCTACGAGAGTCTGGAAGGCCGGATCAAGATCTACTATAACCAGGTCTTCGTGGCCGATAATATCAAGGAGATCATCCCGGAATTCCTCTTCCTCCTGAAGGGGGCCCTTGACTGCCCGGATCTGCCGCTCAATGTCTCGAGAAGCTTCCTGCAAAATGACGAGTACGTCTCCAAACTCTCCAGCCATATCATCCGCAAGGTCGCCGACAAGCTTAATACCCTGTACAAGAATGAGCGCGAGCAATTTGAAAAATACTGGCAGGATATCGGCGTTTTCGTCCGCTATGGCATGATGCGCGACGACAAGTTCTACGACAAGGTCAAGGACATTGCCCTGTATAAAACAGTCGACGACACATACAAGACTCAGGCCGAGCTCGGAGAAGCGATCCACTATACGCCGGATGCCAATAAGCAGGTCGCCTATGTCGAACGTGCCAAAGCCCGGGGCCTGACCGTCGTGGTCATGGATCATGAGCTGGACAACCATTTCATGTCCTTCCTCGAATACAAAAACCACAGCGTCAAGTTCAAGCGGGTCGACGCCGACCTTGGCGGTGAACAAGGCGATGAATCACAAAAGGAAGCCGTCGAAGCCTTGTTCCGCACTGCGACTGGCAAGGAAAAACTCGCCGTCAAACTGATGGCCCTGGGCGGCGATGCGCTGCCGGCGATGATCCTGGAATCGGAGGAAGCCCGCCGCATGCAGGAAATGCGCAAGCAATTCGAGCGCATGGGCTCCGGCGATGATAAAATGGACTTGGACAGCCTGTTCCCGATGGAACAGACCCTGGTCATCAACCAGGACCAGCCGCTGGTCAGCCGCCTCAAGGCGATGGCGGATGTCCCGGCCCAGAAGGACCGTGCCGCTGACCTGGCCAGGCACTTGTATGACCTGGCCCGTCTCGGCCATGGCTCTCTGGCAGCAGATGAACTAGCCGCTTTCCTCAAGCGCAGCGCCAGCTTGCTCCAGGACCTGGCCAACCCGTAACATCGTCATATCGATGCAGCCAGCAGCCCCGGGGCCGCTGGCTGCACCAGCACAGATCAGAACAGCGATTCGAGCCGCCTTGGGCCGGGTGACCAGGCACAAAGCATTTTGCAGGGAAATGGTGGAACCATGAGCAAAAACGAAACTGTACGCCGTGTCTATGTTGTCAAACGTCCGGGCTTCGATGTCGAAGCCAGCGGCCTGGCGGCTGACTTGAAGAAAAACCTGGGGATCAAAGGCCTCGAGTCGGTCCGGATCTTCAACCGCTATGACCTGTCTGGGCTGACCGACGAGGAATTCGCCCTGGCCCAGACCCATGTCCTGTCCGAGCCGCCGGTCGACGACTGCTTCGCCGGCCAGGCCGATTTTACCGGTTTTGACGCCGTATTTGCCGTCGAAGCCCTGCCGGGCCAGTATGACCAGCGTGCCGACTCTGCCGCCCAGTGCATCCAGCTGATGACCTGCGGCGAACGCCCCCTGGTCAAGACCGCCCATGTCTTTGCCCTGAGCGGCACCCTGAGTGATGCGGATGTCGAAGCGGTCAAGCGCTGGCTGATCAACCCGGTCGAGAGCCGGGAAGCCAGCCTGGACCTGCCGCAGACCCTGGAGGATCAACTCGAACCCCCCGCCGATATTGAAACCGTCGCGGGATTCATCACGATGAGCGACGCTGACCTGGCCGATCTGCTGAAAACAGGTGGATTTGCCATGTCACTGGCCGATCTCCAGTTCACCCGCAGCTGGTTCCAGCAAGAACAGCGTGATCCCTCCTGGACCGAACTCAAGGTGCTCGATACCTATTGGTCGGACCATTGCCGCCACACCACCTTTTTGACCCAAATCACCTCGGTCGCCATCCCGCAGGACCAGGCGATGGGCCAGCGCCTGCAGGCGGCCTACGATGATTACCAGAAGCGGCGCGAGTCGCTCTATCAGGGCCGGATCGCCGAAAAGCCGGTCTGCCTGATGGACCTGGCCACCCTGGCGATGAAACAGCTGCGCCGGGACGGACGGCTCCAGGGCCTCGACGAGTCCGAGGAAATCAATGCCTGCAGCATCCGGGTCAGCATCCCGGTCGATGGTCAAAACCAGGACTACCTGGTGATGTTCAAGAACGAAACCCATAACCACCCCACTGAGATCGAGCCCTTCGGTGGCGCGGCAACCTGCCTCGGCGGGGCGATCCGTGACCCGCTCTCCGGCCGCTCCTATGTCTACCAGGCGATGCGCGTCACCGGCAGCGGTGACCCGACCGTCCCGGTCAGCCAGACCATGCCGGGCAAGCTGCCCCAGCGCAAGATCACGACCACGGCGGCGGCTGGCTACAGCTCCTATGGCAACCAGATCGGCCTGGCCACCGGCCAGGTCGAAGAGATCTACCACCCCGGCTATATCGCCAAGCGCATGGAGATCGGCGCTGTGATTGCCGCTGCCCCGGCCGAAAATGTCCGGCGCGAAGTCCCAGCCCCTGGCGATGTCGTCATCCTGTTAGGCGGCCGCACGGGCCGTGACGGCTGTGGTGGCGCGACCGGCTCTTCGAAAGCCCATACTGAGGAATCGATCATCACCTGTGGATCTGAAGTCCAGAAGGGTAATCCGCCGACCGAACGCAAGATCCAGCGCCTGTTCCGCAATCCTGCCGTCTCGACCCTGATCAAACGCTGCAATGACTTCGGTGCCGGCGGTGTATCCGTCGCCATCGGCGAACTGGCCGCGGGCCTCAGGATCGACCTCGACCGCGTGCCGCGCAAGTATGAGGGCCTGGACGGCACTGAGCTGGCCATTTCCGAGTCCCAGGAACGCATGGCAGTTGTTGTGTCATCAGACGATGCTGACAACATGATCGCCGCGGCGGCCGAGGAAAATCTCGAGGCTGTCGTCGTCGCCGAGGTCACCGAGGAACCGCGCATGGTCATGCAATGGCGCGGCCGGACGATTGTCGACCTGGCCCGGGCTTTCATCGACACCAATGGTGCGCCCCAGTCGGCAGAAGTCGCGATCGAGCTGCCTGATATGGCCCAGTCCTATTTCAAGCAGCCCCAGACCGGCAGCTATCAAGTCCAGATGGCCTACCCGGCCGAGCCGGAGACATTTGCCGACCAGCTCACCGCCCGCCTCGCCGCGCTCAATGCCTGTTCCCGCAAGGGTCTGGTCGAGCGCTTTGACAGCACGATCGGCGCCGGATCTGTCCTGATGCCGTTCGGCGGCCGCCGCCAGCTGACCCCCGAGGAAGGCATGGCAGCCCTGATCCCGGTCCTGGAGGGTGAGACGGATGCCGCGACCCTGATGACTTTCGGCTTTGACGCCGATCTGTCCAGCTGGAGTCCCTTCCATGGCGCCTATTATGCGGTCGCCCAGTCCCTGGCCAAAATCACCGCTCTCGGCGGCGACCACCGCCAAGCCTATCTGACCTTCCAGGAATATTTTGAACGCCTGACCTCGGCCCAGAAATGGGGCAAGCCGATGGCTGCCCTGCTCGGTGCCTTCCAGGCCCAACTCGATTTCGGCGTGGCGGCGATTGGCGGCAAGGACAGCATGTCCGGCAGCTTCATGGACCTTCATGTGCCGCCGACTCTGGTTTCCTTTGCCGTGGCGGTTGAATCCGCTGGCAAGGTGCTTTCCGCCAGCCTGCAAAAGCCAGACCAGACCCTGGTCCTGCTGCCCGTGCCGGTGGACGAGCTCCACCTGCCCGAGGCCAGTGGATTCCTGGCCAACCTCGACCTGGTCAGGAAACTGCATCTCGAGGGCCATATTGCCGCCGCAGCGACGGTCCAGGGCAGTGGCCTTGCTGTAGCAGTCTGCAAGATGTGCTTTGGCGAGCATCTCGGTTTTGTCTTTGCCGAGACATTGCCCCCCGAGGACCTGTTCCGGCCCCAGCCGGCTGCGCTTCTGGTCGCACCAACCAGCGCTTCCGCTCTGCAGGCCTTGCTCGATCAAGGCGGCGAAGTTGTCGGCTGTTCGACGCAGACCGATGCCTTCCTTTACCACGGTGCCTCCCTGACCATTGAGAAAGCCCTGGCTGCCTGGTCCGGAAAGCTGGAGAAGGTTTTCGCCACCCGGGCCGACCAGACGGCAACTTATCCGGATCTCACGACCCTGGCCCCTGCAGACTGGTCTGGCGTCCATGTCAGCCCGGCCAAGGCCAGGCCGCGCGTCTTCATCCCCGTATTCCCGGGTACCAACTGCGAATACGACACCCAGAAAGCCTTCCATAAAGCCGGAGCCGAGGTCGAGATCCTCGTCGTCCGAAACCGGACTGCAGATGACATCGCCCAGACGCTCGCCGCGATGGAAAAGGGCATCGCCCGGGCCCAGATCCTGATGCTGCCCGGCGGCTTCTCCGGCGGTGACGAGCCAGAGGGCTCCGGCAAGTTCATTGCCGCGACCTTGCGCAATCCCCAGGTCGCCGACCAGATCCGCCAGCTGCTCTTTGTCCGCGATGGCCTGGCCCTGGGCATTTGCAATGGCTTCCAGGCCCTGGTCAAGCTCGGTCTTTTACCGTATGGCGATATCGTCGAACTGACGGCGGATAGCCCGACCCTGACCTTCAACTCGATCGGCCGCCACGTTTCCCAGTATGTGACGACAAAAATCACCGACAACCGTTCGCCCTGGCTGATGTACACCCAGCCCGGCGACCTGCACCAGATCCCGGTTTCGCATGGCGAAGGCCGCTTTGCTGCCACGCCTGCCGTGCTCGCGCAGCTGATCGAACAACGCCAGATCGCGACCCAGTATGTCGATCCGACCGGCAGACCGACCGGCCTTACGGCCTATAATCCCAATGGCTCGGTGGCTGCGATCGAAGGCATCACCAGCCCCGACGGCCGGATCCTGGGCAAGATGGGCCATTCTGAGCGTCTCGGCCATCATTTGGCGAAAAACATCCCGGGCGCCAAAGACCAGCGAATCTTTGAAGCGGGGGTCGCCTATTTCACCCGTTGATCGGGGGAGCATGCATGTTTGCCTGGCCTGTGAAAAAACCGGTACCCTTGGTCAGTGAAGCCGCCGAGCCGGATCTGGATGCCCAGGTCGCGGCCTGGCAGCGTACGCAGGACACCACGGCAGCCGATCTGCTGATCACCGCCTACCAGCCTTTCATTCGCAAGACCGTCGCCAGCCTGTCCGGCCGCTACATTGATACGGCCAATGACGAGGCATGGTCGCTCGGTCTTGCGGCTTTTTACGAAGCCATGCAGCGCTTTGTCCCGGGCAAGGGATCCTTCTTAAGTTTTGCCCGCCTGGTGATTGCCAGCCGTCTCAAGACCTATTGGCAACAGGTGCATAAGAATCGCTCCCTGAATCTGGACGATCTGGAATTGGTCGCAGATGATGTCGATCGCCTGGCCCGGGAACTGAGCATGGCCGATGACATTCACCGGCTGGCTGCCGAGCTCTATCAATATGGGATCCGGTTTACGGATCTGGTCCGGGTCACACCCAAGCATCGTGATACCCGGCAAACCGTCCTGGCCATCGCTCGAGCCGTCAGCCAAGATCCCGGGCTGATGGCCGTGATCCGGCAGAAAAAGCGCCTGCCGGTCCAGCAAGTGGCCAACCAGCTTGCAGTCAGTGCCAAGGTGGTCAAGCGCAACCGCATCTATCTGCTGGCAGCCACCCTGGTTTACAGCCAGCCCGATTCCGAGGTCGCCGCCTGGCTCGATGAAGTCCGCGGCACCCGGCCTGACCGATAAAATACTTCCCTGGTCGCAAAAATGGTCCCCAAACTGGGCGGTCCGGCCGTACTGTATGGTGAACCTAGCCAGCGACTGATACATGAAGAGAGGTGAAAACCATGGATCGCCAAGGCCTCATCCTGACGCTGGGACGGCGCCATACCGTTGTCTTGACCAAAGACCACGACTATCTGAAAATCCGGCGCCAGCCCAGTCATGTCCCCGGCCAGACGATCTGGTTTTCCCCTCTGGATGTCATCGCGTCGCCATTCATCAGGGAGGGATTTACAATGAAAAAGAATACACTGGTCTGGGCCGTCGCTTTGGTTATGGTCGTCGCAGTCGGTACCCTGCTTGCCTTGCCGGGCTTGCTCCCGCTGACCAAAAAGCCTGCTGAGACCACCGCCGCCCAGACGCAAATGGGTGTCACAGAATCCGCCGGCTCCACCAGCCTTTCTGCAGAGCCAGCCGCCCTGGTTCTGACGGTCGAGATCAACCCAGCGGTCGATCTCTATGTCTCAGCCAGTGACAAGGTCGTCAAAGTTGTCGCACTCAATGACGCCGCCGAAACGCTTGCTCTCGATCAGGTGCTTGGATTGCCGGCAGACGAAGCGGTCGCAAAAATCATCGAACTGGCGGCAACAGCCGGGTTCATCGAAACTGCTGATGAACAAGCCGATTATGTTGTCTTGACCGAGTGCCCGCTGGCCATCGGGGCCGGTGATCCGGTTGAACCCCTGTTGGAGCAGATCAGGAGCCGGATCCAGAACCGGATCCGGAACAATGAGAAATTGCAGACGGTCGAGCTGGCCATGCTGCGGGCCACTGAGCAAAACCGGATCGCAGCCCAACAAGAGAATATCGGAGTGGGCCTGAAGCTGCTGAATCAGCGAGCTGAACAGGCTGGACTGGGACGCGCCGAATCGATCCGGGCTTATTTTGCCAATCAGGAACGACTCCAGCTTGCCAACCGGGAAGGCCTGATGCTGCAACGCCAGGCTGGCAATGGCACCCCGGATGGCACTCAGGCAACGA
>CAZCMX010000049.1:0-6550 GCA_964499985.1 uncultured Mageeibacillus sp. | reverse complement strand
CAGGCAACGAGCGGTGATGGTGCGCCAACCAGCCCTGGTGGCAATGGCTCGACGACCCAGTCAGGTAAAAACTGAACGTCCATGAGCCAGTCTTGTCGAAATCCGCCCAACCGGCAAAGACCATAACAGTCAAGGCATCCAGCATATGGGTGCCTTTTCATTGTCGCAAAATCACGCTATTTGTCGTGCGATGAGCACCAAAAACAAAAGCCATTCCTGTTAGCCTGAGGAAAAACACAGGAGGGAAGACCATGTCTGCTCAGCCGCTCAATACCTTGGTCTGGCGCTCTCTGGCCTTGGGTGCCGGGATCGGCCTGGTTCTGCTGTTCATGCTCTGGCTGGCCGTAGATCCGCCGGTCGAACCCGCTCGACCGGATAACCGGGTTCCTCTGGCTGAGCAGCGTCCAGCCGCTGGCCTGACAGGCCAAGCCAGCCAGCCGCCCGAATCGATGCCCGCAGCGGAGAAGACGGTGAATGCCAGCCTGGAATCGATCCGATTACTGGCAGACCAGCGCAATCAGATTCAAAGTGAAAACCAGACCTGGCAGGCATTTGTCATCCAGCCTGATCCGGCCATTGAGCGATTTTTCCTGCTGGTAGCCAGCTCCGAGCATGCCGCCCGGGCCTTCAACAGTTATTTCGGATTCTATTTTAACCAGGAGAAAGTCCTGCCGGCGCCCAGTCCCGTGCTGATCGTCGATCGCCTGTTCCAGGAATCCAGCCGCCAGCAGGTCCTGGCTGACAGGTCCTATTTTGAGCCAGAACTGGCTTCGGAGCTGGCCTATTGGCTGGCCCTGCTGGTGGATGATCAGCAGGGCCAGGAGATCTGCGATTTCGTCATCGCCTGCTACCAGACTGATTTTGCCAGTCGACTGGCTGACCATTCGGTTTCATCGCAGGTGGACTGGCAGAAGAATCTGCAATTAACGGGACTGGAGGTGACCTACCATGCAGGTCGGCAAACCTATTGCACCTTTGAACCGGCTTGACCCCCTGTCCGGTCTGCTTGTTCTGGCCGTTTCAGTGATGCTGTTCATCCTGGCCGCCCCCCAGCCAGTCGCGGCTCTTGCTTTCCCCGGCTCGGCAGGCATCCCCAAGCCGCCAGTCAGCCAGTCCACTTTCGAAAGTTATCTCCAGGCAACCGGCCGGCCCAGCATCAGCCGCTACAAGGCCTATGCGGCCAATTACCAGACATTTTCCAGCAAACAGCTTTTGGTCTACGGGACACCGGAGCAAGTGCCTGATAACCGGTATGACAGCCGTTATGGCGAATATGCCTATCTGGGATTTTCCTATGACGAGACACCTGTGACCAATTCGGATTTCCCCGATGATTCGGCCACCGGGGCCACCTATACCAGCCCTTGGGACTGGACTGAGCTCGATCTTGGCCTGGAGGCAGAAATTTCCTGGGCCAGACTGAGTGAACGCCAGAAGAGCCTGGTCAGTCTGTCCCCGCTTTTCTATCGCCAGAAGACTTATGGCGGGATGGATTTTGCCGGCCTGGGCCTTAGCCCCGGCAACAGCATCGTGCTCGCCCCACCCGCCTGGCATCTTGGCTTTGCGCTTTTCACCCGCCACCATCTGCCCGGGACCACGGCTTTGCGCTATGCCACCTTTACCGGACCCGGCAGCGGCCAAGTCGCCCTCTATAGCCGGCTGGAGATTTTGTCGCCACTGGGGCCCGGCGATACGCTGGTCATCCCTGCTGGCGCATCCTCAGTTGAACTTCGCTATCGAATCCGTGGCTGGATCGGCCGGTTCGGAGACTTGGCCACCGTGGCCGATCTGGCCAATTGCGGAGTCGGCAATAGCCTGGGTTATCAGAACGGCAGTGGAACCGGCCCCTGGACCAAGGACTTCGTCCAGACGGTGGCCCGCTCCTACCTTGGCACCAGTGGCAGCAAAAACCTGACCGTTTCCGGCCAGGCCTGGGCAGTCAGCTGGATGGGGGATATTTTCCTGTCCAATGCCAGCCAGACCATCGAAGTGGTCGATGGTGCCGCGGCACCCTTTGCCATCAGCCTGGACACCCAAGGGTCATTGGATTATTTTGCCCGCCGCAGCCAGGCATTCGATTACAATGAAACCCGCGACCACCATCGCTATCTGGGTCTGGAGAAAGTGACCTTTGTGATTGATTTCAGTCATCCAACGGAATCGGCCAGCCTGATCTTCCTTGGTCAGACCTATGTCTTGAACCAGAATTCAGCCAGCCAGGCGACTCATTTCGAAGTGGAGGTCAGCCTGCCTGTCGATCGCCAGACCCTCAGCTGGCAGCATCAGCGCCTGACCAAGGCCCATTTGGCCGAGGTCCGAGCCCAGGCCATGGTCAATGGCGTCTCGACCTACCGCGTCAAAAAGCTCAGTGACCTCGAAATCACCGGCGATGTGCATGACTTGAACCGGGTCCTGTCTGCCAGGGCTCAGGACTGATCCTTGCCCTGGTCCAGGCCGGCAGACGCTTGGTCCGCAAAAGGCTCTGGCATCTCCGGCAAAACCGGGATCTCCGGCAGCGCTCTTGCCGCTGGTTCGGCAAACGAGTCAGGTGAAGCCAGGGCAGAGGCCCCCTCAGGGGCAAAGGTCAGGCAATAATTGTTTTCGCCATAATAAACATAGAAATAGGCAACGGGAAAGGCCCCCTGGCGATCGACATGACAGAAAATCGGATGCTTGAGCTTTTTGGCTGTCCGGACCATCGTCTGGAAATCGGACGTGGTGATGCACCATTCCGGTTCCCAGGCCTTATCGGCAATCAGCATCAGCCGGCCCCGGCATTGGCGTTTCATCGCAGCCAGTTTCCTTTCAAACGGATCCTTGCGCCGGCTCTGGGTCAACCGCAGCCAGAAAACCAGACCCAACAGGAAAAGGGCGGCCACGGCAGGGAAGACGGCCGGGTGGACCGTGGTCAGGACGACCTGGTAAGGCAAAGCCCGCCAGATGGCCAGAGGCTTGAGGCGGGTCTGCTGAGCCAGGGTAAAGGTATCGCTGGTCAAGGGAAGGGTCACAGAAGGCTGATCCAGCACGGTTGCCAGGCCAGAGGGCAATTGAATCTCAGTCTTGGCCAGCAATTGAATCACCAGTTCACCGCGCACGGAAAGAGGGCTCTGGCTGGCGAAGGCCTGGAATCTCGCCTGATAATCCGACAGCACCAGTTCGGCTGACCGATCCAGCTGGTACTGGTTTGTAGTCTCCGTGAGAACCTGAGGCTCGGCAAGGATTTGACTGTCCTCGAAAAGCAGCTGGTTCTGGCCTTTGGTCGAGAAAATCCGCAGGACCGCCTGGATCTGGGACGAAGCAGTCAGCGGCTGGATCGAATCAGCAGTAAACGAATAATGGAAAACGGGTTGCACCGCTTGCGCCAGGGCACTGACATAGACCTGGCCTTCGCCGGCAGCCTGAGCCATCTGGCCGTCAGCCGTCCGGGTGATGACCTGGTCATCGATCGTCACCTGGCGGTCAACCTGGTAAACCCGGGTCGGCAAGGATATTGTCACGGCTTGCTGAGTGGCCCAGAAAGCGGCAAGCGCAACCGCTGCCAGGGCAAGCAGAACCAGACTGACTGCGAGACGCAACAGCCAATGGATGGAGCGGCGGCTTTTCTGCCGGTTTTTCGTCTGGGCCAATTCGCGGGGCAAGATCTGAGCATCACTTTTCTTCATGACCATCATTTTAGCAGAACCTGCACCTGATTACACGGTCCTGGCAATAGTCCATGCAACTCCGGCAAAAAACAGCAAAAATTGACAAAAAACAGCGAGGCCGCCATAATGCAAGTCATGAAGAAACGATCACCTGCATTCAATCCCGGTTTTCCCTGGGGCCACTGGCCAACTCTGACCCTGTCGCTCCAGCGATATTCTGCGCTGGCGCTGACCCGGTTTTTCGATCTGGCCGCCCGGCCAGGGGTGCTCAGGCTGATCGTCGTGCTGATTCTCGCTTTGCTGCTATCAGCCAGCCTGCTCATTCCCCGGCTCGAAGATACGGTGCTTCTGGATGCCAGCAAGGTCCCCAGCCAGGTTACCATCTCCCTGCCAGAGGGCCGGGTTGAACAGATGACCTATGCCAAATGCCTGATGGATGCCGTCGATGAGGCCCAGGTGCAGCTGGGCGACCATGACCTGATGAGCTTGCCGGCTGACTTGCCCCTGGCTCCCGGCCAGTCCTATGATCTGGCGATCACCCGCCGTTCGGAATTCACCCTGATGTGGAGTGGCCTGTCCGTGTCCACAGTCAGTGAACCGCTGACCACACCAGACCTGCTGTCGCGCTCCGGTTTTGATGATATTGACCTGTCGGATGGCAGCCGAGTCGAACAGCCTGCTGAGGATACCCTGGTTTATATCGCGGTTGACCGGCGCGAATACCGGGTTGCGGAAAAAATCCCGTTCAGCAAGGTCTATGTGGATGATCCGGAGCTCGAGATTGGTAAAACCGCCGTCACGACACCTGGCCAGCCCGGCCAGCGGGACCTGATTTTCCAGGAAACCTATGAAAATGGCGTTTTCATCAGCCGGGAGCAGATCGGCACTGAGATCGTCAGGGACCCGGTGCAAGAGGTGGTCAGCCGGGGCACCAAGGTGGTCATCAAACCGATTGACCGCCGGCGGGTCGGCTCGACAGTACTCAGCAGCTTTGACCAGATCAAGCCGCTGCTTGTCGAAAATGGCCGCCAGAATTACGAATCATTCAGTGACAATGGCAATGGTACGATCACCGTTGATGGCAAGACCTTTGCCTATGAATCTGTCAGCAAACGCCGGATCACCAGCTTTGACGGGCTCGAGGTCTGTGTTCATTCGGGTGACCACTCCCCGGCCATCAACCATAATACCGCATCCGGAGTGCCGGCCCAGCGTGGCCTGGTCGCGACCTATGGCAAGCGGATCGATGGCAAAGTCTATCCCGCCCTGCCGATGGGAACCATCGTCTTTATCGAGGGCTATGGACTAGGCGTCATCGCTGATCTCCACGGGGTCAGCAGCAACCAAAATCTGCTCGATGTCTGTTATAATCCGGGTGAAACTTTAAATGGCAAGGGTTTGCCTACTGCCAACCGCACAAGCTATATCCTGTCATATCCCTGAGGTGCCTTGACCGATGAATCTGGCGCAGACGAAAGCGCTGCTCTCTCAATTCAACATCCAGCCGACCCGCTCTCTTGGCCAGAACTTCCTGGTCGATGAACGGGTCGTTTCACGCATTGGCGACCTGGCCGGTCTGACGGCAGCAGATCTTGTCCTGGAAATCGGGCCAGGCCTGGGCCATCTGACCATTGAACTGGCCCATCGCTCAGGTCGGGTGATTGCCATCGAAATCGACCGTCATGTCTTGCCGGCCCTGGCCAGCCATCTCGCTGAGCAGGACAATGTCAATCTGGTGCATGGCGATGCCCTGGCCCAGGACCTGAGAGCGCTTTGCCAGGATTGGTCCGGACCGGTGAAAGTCGTCGCCAATTTACCGTACTATGTCACCACGGATCTGATGCTCAAGATCATGACAGAATTGCCGTTTTGCCAGAGCTTGACCCTGATGATGCAAAAGGAGGCGGCGGAACGGATCATGGCGCCTGTTGGCAGCAAAGGCTATGGCCCGGTCGGAATCGTCGCAGCCAGCATCGGCACCCTGCGCCGTGTCTTGTCCGTTGGCAGGGGCAGCTATTATCCCCAGCCGCATGTAGACTCCGTCGTCCTCCAGCTCAAGCCTTATCCGGAGCCCCTGGTCGCGGGCATCGACCTGCCGCCCTTTGTTGCTTTCCTGCAGAGCTGCTTCCAGCAACGTCGCAAAACGCTATTGAATAACTGGACACCGGCGGGTGCAGGCCTGGCCGCACAGGTCCGGCCTGAACAGGTGGCGGTCTTTCTGGAAAATCTGGGCGCCAGCCGCAGTGCCCGGGCAGAGTCCTTGACCCCAGCGCAATTTGCCAAACTCTATTATTCAATTATTGAATTCTCAAAATCCATATGATACGATTGATTTCATAGCGTCTTGGGGGGAACTAATTACAGGACGCGAGGGAACAGTCGGAACTTTATTATCGGAAACGATTGCGGAGGGACGGCACATTTTTTATATCTGGAAGGAGCCCTGACATGAACAAACACGCCAAATTGCAAGCATGGGTTGACGAAGTTGCAAAAATGACTCAGCCGGACTCGATCTACTGGTGCGACGGATCTGAGGAAGAAAACCAGCGCCTGTTAGACCTGATGGTCGAAACCGGTGCGGCAACCCTGCTTAACCAGGACAAGCGCCCTGGCTGCTACCTGTTCCGCAGTGATGCATCCGACGTTGCCCGTGTCGAAAACCGCACTTACATCGCCTCTGTCAAGCAGGAAGATGCCGGTCCGACCAACAACTGGATCGATCCGTCCGAGCTCAAGGAAACGATGAAAGGCCTCTACAATGGCTGCATGAAGGGCCGTACCCTCTATGTCATCCCCTTCTCGATGGGCCCGATCGGCTCCCCGATTTCCAAAATCGGCGTCGAAATCACCGACAGCCCCTACGTTGTTGTCAACATGCGCATCATGACCCGCATCGGCCAGGC
>CAZCMX010000048.1:0-15330 GCA_964499985.1 uncultured Mageeibacillus sp. | reverse complement strand
TGGACATCGACGGTGCGTGATTCGCCAAAATAATCAAAGCCCCAGATGTTTTCCAGGAGCTGCTCACGGGTGAATACCCGGTTGGGATGGGCAGCCAGGAAAAAGAGCAGCTCCAGCTCCTTGGGCGGCATTTCGACATGATGGTCATTGGCGGTCACGGTATAGCGGGATTTGTCGATCCTGATCCCAGGATACTCCACCCACTCCGCCGAGGCATGGTTCTTGTCTGTCTTCTGGACATCTGCCGGCGCGTCGACACGGCGCAGGACAGCCTTGACCCGGGCCAGCAATTCCTTGGGCTCGAAAGGTTTCTGGACATAGTCATCGGCGCCGAGTTCGAGGCCGACCACCTTGTCGAGCGTATCACCGCGGGCCGTGAGCATGATCACCGGCACCATGGAGGTCCGGCGGATTTCGCGCAGGACATCATAGCCATCTTTGCCGGGCAGCATCAGGTCAAGGATGACAATATCCGGCGCCACCTGGGGAAAGATCTCCACCGCCTGGTTGCCATCATAGCAAGTCATGACATCGAAGCCATCCTTGTCGAAATACAGGCGCAGCAATTCGCTGATATGGGGATCGTCATCAACAATCAGTGCTTTTTTCACTCAGATGTCCTCCTGGCACGGGTCAGGGCCCTGTCGTCTGGTCGCCGGCAATTCTTTGGGGATCAGGGTTTGCGCATCATCTGGTTCAGCTCATCCAGGAAAGAATTGACATCCTTGAACTGACGGTAGACCGATGCGAAGCGGACATAAGCCACTTCATCGATTTTTTTCAAGCCATCCATGACCATCTCACCAATTTCATGCGAGGTGACCTCCCGTTTCAGGGAATTCTGGTTGATGGTCTCGATATTATTGACCAGCGTTTCGATCTGGCTGGTCGAGACGGGCCGTTTTTCACAGCTTTTCAAGATCCCTGAGATCAGCTTGTCCCGGTCGAAGGGTTCGCGGGTGCCATCCTTCTTGATCACCAGGAGAGGCAATGTCTCGATCTTTTCATAGGTGGTGAAGCGGCCGCCGCAGGCGATGCATTCACGACGGCGGCGAATGGCAGCGCCTTCATCCGAAGGCCGGGAATCAATCACGCGATCTTCGCCGTGCGAACAGAAAGGGCAGCGCATGTCCTTTGCTCCTTGCGGGGGTCAGTCGTTAAAACGGGAATCGTTATCCTGTAAAAACCAGGGCAGCTTGCGGGCTGGCTTTTTGGGATCACGGCTCTGGCGCGGTGACGGTTCTGGCTCGACGGGCTTGGCCGGTGGCTCTTTACGGCCGCCTGCCAGGTCAGTATAGGTCGATTTGCCATAGCCGGAGGACTGGCCGCCAAACAGGGCGTCATAGCGTGGCATTTCCTGGGTGTCGCCCGGGTCAGCTGCAGAAGATGCCTGCGGCATGGCCGGGGGCGCAACTGGAGCGGGCTCTGCCGCCTGGCCGGCCTGCGGGGTGGATTCAGAAGCGCCGACCGTATGGAAGCCACCAAAACCACTGCTGGTATCGGCCGGAGCCGCACTGGCCTGCGGTTTTTCGAGTTCGCGGAAAATATCCGGTACGAAATAGGAGGCGTCGCTGGCCGGGGCAGCCGGCCGTTCATAGAGAGGTGCCTGGGGGGCCGGGGCAGGCTCCCTGACCTTTTCAACGGCTGGCTGGGCGGGCTTGGGCTGGGCAAAAACCGGATCGCGGTCAAAGCCACTGGCAATGACCGTGATCATGATCTCGTCCTGCATGGCATCATCATGGGTGGCGCCGAAAATGATATCGGCATCCGGGGAGACGGCATCACGGACAATCGAGGCGGCTTCATCAACCTCGCGGATCTTCATGTCACGGCCACCGGTGAAGTTCATGATGACACCGCGGGCGCCATCGATGGTGGTGTCCAAAAGCGGGCTATTGATCGCCTGGCGGATCGCCGCGGCGGCACGGCCTTCGCCGGAAGCGCGACCGATGCCCATATGGCAGACGCCGGCCTGGGTCATGATGCGGCGGACGTCGGCCAGGTCAAGGTTGATCAGACCGGGCACGGCGACCAGGTCGGAGATGCCGGACACACCATAGCGCAGGATCTGGTCAGCCAGGATGAATGCCTCGTCGAGGGAGGTGTTTTCGTCGGCGATCTCGAGCAATTTGTCATTGGGGACGACGATCAGGGAATCGACGAATTTCTCAAGCTCGCGGATGCCGCGCTCGGCATTCTGCATGCGGCGCGAGCCCTCGAACCGGAAGGGGCGGGTGACGACGCCTACGGTCAGGATATTGAGCTCCCTGGCGATCTGGGCAATGACCGGTGCACCACCCGTGCCTGTGCCGCCACCCATGCCTGCGGTGATGAACAGCATGTCGGTGCCCTTGATCAACTCACTGATTTCGTCAGCGGACTCGACAGCCGCCTTGGCACCGATCTCCGGATTGGCTCCCGCACCCTGGCCGCGGGTGATCTTCTCCCCGATCTGGACCCGGTTTGACGCTTTGGACCGTTGCAGGACCTGATTGTCGGTATTGACGGCGATGAATTCGATGCCCTGGACGGAACTTTCGATCATCCGGTCGACCGCATTACAGCCGCCACCGCCGATCCCGATGACCTTGATGGTTGCGATATGGTCATTTTCCATACTGATGCTCAGTTTATAGTCAGCCAATTGAATACCCCTCTCATTTCAAAAAGTGGATCACCTGATCCGCGGAAATCTCTGGCATTTCTGCCAAAGAGAATTTGTCAATCTTTACAAACAGCCATGAATGGCGTTAAGTTGTGCTTTTTGTTACGATTCTACACTAATTATTGCAGGTAAACAACAACATTTGGGGTCTGTCTTGCAGGATGATTACAAGATCTAGCGCTGGGCTCAAGGATTTGCTGAGGCGTCCAGGTTTTCACGCGGGGCCTTTTTTTGTTCCAGTTTTTCGAGCAGCAGGCGGCGGATCGTTGAGGAATTGAGGAAAATCCGGTTGCCGAAGGCAAAAACGGCGGCCAGGGAGAGCTGGAGGTCCAGTTGGTCACCGAGTGCCGCCAGCAGGACCGCGATGGCGCTATTGCCCAGAAAGCCGGTCACGAACAATTTGGTATTGAACGTGTTCTTCAAATTGGCCACCAGAGCGCCCACCACGGAGTCAATCGCAGCCAGGATGCCGACCGCAACATAGGATGAATAGGCACTCGGAATATCAATATCGAGCAGCAAACCGACGAGAAGGCCTACAATCAGGCCGATCAAGGGAAACATGTTCTACCTCCTAAGCATCCGGGATAAAGATCCGGCGTGAGCCGGTCAGGTCGAGCACGCCCTTGCCCCGGTTATCCAGAGCCCCCTGGTCCATCGCAAAGCGCAGCCAGAGCATGTCATCGAGCAGGTCCATGCTGTCTTCGGCGGTGATGGTCAACTCGTCACCTGTGGCTGGCAAGACCAGGGTCAGAAACAAACGGCCATTGGACAGGGGACGAATCTGGCGGATCTGGGACAATAGCTTTTGCGGTGTGCGGGTATCTTTGTCCGCGTCAATTATAGCACCGAGCAAACTGACTGCGCTATTCATACTCTCAGGAACCTTGACCGTCAGGGGCTGGCCGAGATCCAGAGCCTGGACCGCCACGCCCTCGATGACAGGGATGCCCGGCGGTGGTTCAGGCAGGATCAGCAAGGCAAAGCCTTCCTTATCGAGGAGGACACAGCCGTCGGGAATCGACACATAAGCCACCTCGATCCGTTCTTCAATCTCGATTTTCATCCGCGATGGAAAATCCAGGGTCGCTTTGACGGAGCGGATATATGGGAAGGCTTGGGTCAGCCTGGCTTCTGTCTGGCCATAGCGCAAGCCGAGCCACTGGGCCAGCGAAGGGCCCAGCCCTGCCAGCAAGTGGTCGCCGGGGCGCATGGGGACGGCTGCCACGATCGCCGCTTCCGACATGGCACGAGTCGGGGTGACCTCGTATTCCTGGAGACGGAAAACCGGCAGGAAATAGACCAGAAGGCCCAGGAGCACAAGGATCAGCAGACCTGACAGCCGGCTGCGCCAGGCTCGCGGCTGCTGCTCCATTTGCCAGTCGCGGCTTGCCCCGGCCCTGCGGCGGGACGGATATTTCCGCGGCTTGTCAGTTCCGGATGGACGCATAGAGGCTGCTGGTGATTTTGGCGGCGGCATCCGGGATGGCCAGCAGGCTGGCCTGGTGGCCCATCCGGGCGAGTCGTTCCGGCTGGCCAAACAAGGTCTCCAGCTGCCCCGCCAGCCAGGTGGCATTCAGCTCCGAATTGGCAATCCGGATGGCTGCCCCGGTCTGTTCATGGACCTTGGCATTGGCGGTCTGGTGGTCACCTGCGGCAAAAGGATAGGGCACCAGGATCGCGGGCTTGCCAAGGGCTGCCAGTTCGGCACAGGTCATGGCTCCGGCCCGGCCCAAGACCAGGTCGGCCCCGGCGAGATAGCGCGGCATGTCGTGCAGGTAGTCATGGACCTTCAGCCAGGGCAGGCCGGCAGCGGCCTGGCTGACGGCAGCATAATGCTGCTGGCCACAGGCCAGGTGGACTGCCACGGGCTGCTTCTGGAGCAGGTTCTGGAAAGCAGGCTCGTTCTGGAGCGCGAGGATGGTTTCATTGATCCGCTGGGCACCCAGGCTGCCGCCCGTGGCCAGAAGCACCCGGGTTTGGGCATCCCAGCCGAGACTGTCCCTGGCGGCCGCCTGGTCCAGCTGGAAAAACAGCGGCCGGACCGGATTGCCGGTCAGGACGATCGGCGCTTTCGTCCGGAAATAGCGTTCTGCTCCGGGCATGCTGATGCAGACCACGGTGCTGCGATGGGCCAGCAAGCGGTTGGAGCGGCCGGGGTAGGCATTTTGCTCATGCAGGAGGACCGGGATTTTCAGGCTGGCGGCCGCAGCGATGAGCGGGCTGGTGACATAGCCCCCTGTCCCGGCCACGGCATCTGGGGCAAACGTCTTCAACAGACGGCGGCATTGGGCCCGGCCAGCAAAAAAATCACCGATCGCGGCAAAAAAGGCCCGGTTGATCCGGTTGGGCAGGCCACGGGCCCGGATCGGCGTAAAGTCATAGCCGGCCTTGGGCACCAGCTGGCTTTCCAGGCCGCGGGCGGTGCCGACAAAGCGGATTTCGGCATCGGGGTGTTCGAGGCGGACCTGGTCGGCAATGGCCAGAGCCGGATTGATATGGCCACTGGTTCCCCCACCGGCAATCACCAGTTTCAAAGGTTTCATTTCATGTCTCCTCTGGCGATCTGATTGATTTCGCCCATCAGGTTGCGCTGGCGGCTGGTCAGCATCTGGCCAGTCCGCGAAACAGCCAGGATGAAGCCAATCGCCAGCATGAAAAACAGATTGGAGGTGCCCCCATAACTGAAAAATGGCAAGGAGATGCCGGTGGCCGGCAAGGAGCGGGTCGCCACGCCGATATTGAGCAAGGCCTGGGTCGTGATCAGGACGGTGAACCCCGCAGCCAGGATGGCTGCATGTGGATTGACGGCCCGCCAGGCAATGCGGGTGCCAATCAAATGGAAGATCAGGAACAAGAGAATCACGGACACCGTACCGACAAAGCCCAGCTCTTCCCCGATGATGGCAAAAATATAGTCATTATGCGCTTCCGGCAGATAGTTGTATTTCTGGCGGCCATTGCCCAGGCCAACGCCGGTGAGTCCGCCGGAGCCAATGGCGATCAGGGACTGGTTGACCTGGTAGGAATCATCGGAACTGGCTTCTTCTGGATTGCGGAACGTGTCGATTCGTTTGAAGACATGGCTGAAGTTCGATTCCAGGGCTTCTTGCATCGTCTGGTCCCTGAGCGTGGCGGCAAATGCGCCGAAAGCAACTGCGCCAATCAAGAGAAGGATCAGGAACAGCTGCAGGAGGCCGCTGACCCAGGATCTGACTGGCAGGCCAGCTGCCAAAAACGAAGCGAGAATGACGACACTGAGGATGACAAAGCCAGAGACATGGGGCTGCCAGATGATCAGGCCCAGCCAGACCAGCATCATGAAGCCCGGAATCAGGATATCCCGCCAGCCATCGCCGATAAAGCGCTGGAGAGGCGAACGGTAGCGGATCTCACCCCGTTGCCGTCTGGCCCGCAGGCGGGAAAAATAGCCCGCCAGGCAGATCACGGCGGCCAGCTTGGCAAACTCCGACGGCTGGATGCTCAAGGGCCCGATCAGGATCCAGCGTTTGGCCCCATTGACAATCGAGCCGAAAAATTTGACATAGACCAAAAGGCCGGTCGTGAGCAGATAGGTTGCCATGGTGATGATCGGCCGGTCAAAAAAGGACACCGGGATCAGCACAGCCATGATCAGGGCAAGGACCAGGCCAATCAAGGTGATCGAGCCCTGCTTGATGATATAGTACATGGAATTGCCGGCATTGGCATTGAAGCTGTCACTCATGCTGGCTGAAAACAGCATGACCAGGCCAAAGCAGACCATGACAAAAGTCACAACCAGAAGGCCGCCATGGATCCGCAGGGGCGGCCGCACCTGCAGGTAGGGGGTCTCGCGGTCCCGGGCGGTCTCTGCCGGCAGGCTTGGGTAGGGTTGGATCGATTGAGTCTGCATGGCCATCTCCTGTCAGATTCAGGCCAGGGCCAGAAGCCCCAAACCAAGGACACTGCCAACCAGTGTCACAGCGGCAAAAACCAGGACGACTTTGTTTTCCTTCCAGCCGCCAAGTTCAAAATGGTGGTGAATCGGCGACATGCGGAAAATCCGCTTGCCACCGGTCCGTTTGAAATAGGCCACCTGGATCACGACCGAGAGCGATTCGGCGATATAAATGAAGCCGATGAACAGCAAGATCCAGGGCACCCCGTAAAACAGGGCGATCGCCGCCACGCCAGCGCCAAGAGCCTGGGACCCGGTATCACCCATGAATACCTGGGCGGGATGGCGGTTATAAACCAGGAAGCCGAGGCAGCCCGCCGCCAGCATCAGGCTGGTCGCCATGGCCGGTCCGGTCAGTGCGGTGTCCAGGCCTAGCCCTTGCAACAGGAAACCCGCCGCAGCCAGGGCCAGGCCAGCCAGGACGGTGACGGAACTGGCCAGGCCGTCCACCCCATCGGTCAGATTGACACTGTTGGCGATGAAAAACAGGTAAATCACGACAAAAACCCCATAGGGCATTTTCCACCAGCCCTGGATCGGCAATGAACCCAGGCCCGGTACGATCAGGAATGGCTCACTGGGCATGGCGAGCAAATACCAGAGCGTGAAGGCGATCGAAAATGCAAGCAGCAGAATGGTTTTCTGACGGACGCTCAAGCCCTTCTTGCTGATCCGGACCTTGATATAGTCATCGAGGAATCCGGCAAAGCCAAAGGCCAGGATAATCAGGAGCAGGGCCAGGAATGGACTGGTAAAGCCAGTCAGTGCCTGGGCGCCCAGGGTCGCTACAGTCAGCGGGACCAGGAAAAAGAAACCGCCGAAGGTGGGGGTGCCACTTTTGACATAATGGCTTTTCGGACCATCATCGCGAACCGTCTGGCCAACACCGAGCTGGCGCAGCAGGGGCAGGCCAAGGCGGCCCGCCAGAACCGTCAGCAGCAGGACAGCGGCAAAGAGATAAATCAGCTCCCTGGTCAGAAAGTCCTGGTTCATGGTTTCAATCCTCCCTGGTTTGTGATCAGTGGGCCTTTATCCGTCAATACCGGACTATCCGGGGCAAAGTCGCTGCGGACGGCTGCAGTCACCTGTTCCATGGCAAAGCCGCGCGAGCCTTTGACCAGGAGAAAATCACCCGGCTGCAGCAGCTGCAGCAGCGCCTCGATCAGGGCAGGCTGGTCGGCATAGATGCTGCAGGTCCCCGCAGAAGGCAGGGATGTAAAGCCAGACCTGACCGCCTCCGCCTGAGGCCCCAAGGCCAGGACCTGGGCATAGTCATGGCGGGCAGCTGCCTCACCAACAGCAAAATGGGCCTGTGGCGCATGATCGCCCAATTCCAGCATGCCGCCCAGGGCAGCAATCAGGCGGCGACCGCCCGCGATGGCTTGCCCGGTCTCCAGCGCCGCCAGCATGGATTCCGGGCTGGCATTATAGGAATCATCCAGGATCAGGAGAGAGCCAGCCTGGATCAGCCGCTGCCGGTTGCCGGTATTTTCGAACTGGGCTGCACCCTTGGCAGCCACTGACAGGTCAAGGCCGAGGCTATCGGCTACGGCGAGGCCAAACAGGCTATTGCTGACCATGTGGCGGCCAGCAACCGGCAGGCTGACTGTCAGTGGCAGCTGATGCTGGCGCGATGGCCAGAGCCTGAGGCGATAGCTGGACTGGTGGCCGGAGAGGTGAAGCTGATCCGCCCAGAACACCTCCATGCCGGAGAACTCCTCCGGGTCGGGCTGCGAGGTCGAGACCAGACTGACCTTGTACTGGTGGCGGATGTCTTTGGCCAGCTGGCGGAGAAAGGGATCGTCCGCATTCAAAATCACCCGGCCGCCAGGAACCAGACCGGTCAGGATTTCCGCTTTGGCCTGGAAAATTTCCTGCTGGCTGCCGAGCCTTTCGATATGGGCCAGTCCGATCGTCGTGATCAGAGCGATATCCGGACGGGCGATCCGGCTGAGCAATTCAATTTCACCGCGGCCGCGCATGCCCAGTTCGAGCACAATGGCCTGGTCTTGCGGCGTTGCGGAGAGCAAGGTCTTGGGCAATCCGATTTCATTGTTATTGTTGGCCTTCGTCTGGCAAACCTGGAGGCTGGGCTGAAGGCAGGCTGCGACCATGCCGCGGGTTGATGTTTTGCCCACACTGCCGGTGATCGCGATGACCGGCGCCGGCAAGGTCAGCCGGTAACCGGCAGCCAGATCCTGCAAAGCCTTCTGGGTATCAGCCACCACGATCAAGGCCGCATCGCCGGTCACCCCGGCAGGCAAGCCGGAGACCACCGCTCGTTCATCGATCAAAAGGCCGGTCGCGCCAGCCTGCACAGCCTGGTCCAGGAACTCGTGGCCATCGAAGTTCGCGCCGCGCAAGGCCAGGAACAGGTCCCCCTGTGCCAAGGTCCGGGTATCGGTCGAGATATCCCGGAAGCTGGTTTCGGGCCCGGTCCCGATCGCCCGGCTGCCAAGGCCGGCATCGGGGCCGAACAGATAGCCACCGGTGAATTCCAGGACCTGGGATAGCTGAAGGTGAGCCATAAAATCAGCTCCTCTGCCCGGCCAGCGGATCTGAATCAGATGGTTCCTCCCGGCCCGAATGTTGGGCCAGCAGCTCGGCTGCGGTCTCAGCATCATCGAAGTGGATGGTCCGGTCTTTGAAAATCTGGTAATTTTCATGGCCTTTGCCAGCCAGGATCACCAGGTCACCCGGACCGGCAACCTGAATCGCACGGTCAATCGCTTCCCGGCGGTCCGGGACGATTTCGTATTGCCCGCCGGTCGGCGCGATCCCCGTGACAATATCGGCGATGATCGCCATGGGGTCCTCAGTGCGCGGATTGTCCGATGTGATGATCGTCAGGTCAGAAAGCCGCCCGGCGACTTCACCCATTTCAAAGCGCCGGCTGCGTGCCCGGTCACCGCCATTGCCAAATAAGACAATCATCCGGCCGGGCACATACTCGCGCAGTGTTTCCAGCAGGCTTTCCAGGCTGGCTGCATTGTGGGCATAATCGACGACCAGCTGGAAATCGCGGCCCGTTGGCACCGGCTGGACTCGGCCAGGCACGGCAACCGTCGCCAGGCCGGCCTGCACAGCCGCCAGGCCGGCGCCGCAGCAGGCACTGCTGGCGATCGCAGCCAAGGCATTGTAGATATTGAAGCGGCCGGGCATGCCCACAAAAACCGGGCCATTGAACCAGGGCGAAATGAGCTCGAACCGTGTGCCGACACGGCCATTTTCCGTTGTTTTCTGCAGATTCTCCGCGCGGATATCTGCGTCCGGCGTCAAGCCATAGGTCAGGACCGGTACTTCGGCAGCTATGGCTGCCGCCCGGACCTGGTCGAAAATCTCCAGGTCACGGTTGATGATCGCCTGCTGGCAGCGGCGCATCAGGATCAGCTTGGCCTCCAGGTATTCTTCCATGCTGGCATGCTCATGCGGACCGATATGGTCATGATAGAGATTGGTAAAGACCCCCACCTGGTACTCGCAGCCATAGACCCGGTCCAGCATCAGGCCCTGGGAGGACACCTCCATGACACAGCTGTCGAGGCCGGCCAGGACCATCTCATCGAGCAGGGCCTGCAAGTCATAGGATTCCGGCGTGGTCCGCGAGGCATAGGTCACCTGGTCGCCAATGATATTGGCCACCGTGCCGATCAGGCCAGTCTTGCGGCCGGCAGCCTGCAAGATGGCCCGGGTCATATACGTCGTTGTGGTCTTGCCCTTGGTGCCAGTGATGCCGACCATCGCCAGCCGGCCGGAAGGATGGTCAAAGAAGCGGTCAGCCACATGGGCCAGGCCAAGCCGGGTATTGGCGATCTGGACCCAGGCGACAGGGCAGTCCGGGGCCAGCAATTCAGGCGTCGGCCGTTCGACAAGCAATGCGGATACCCCCTGGCTGATCGCTTGGCTGATGTATTGGTGGCCATCGGTGATGAAGCCGGTGATACAGACAAACAAGGCACCGCGGATGGCCTTTCTCGAATCATAGACAATCTGGCTGATCTCCCTGGCCAAGTCGCCGCCGTGCTTTTGTACGGTCAGGCCTTCGATGAGCGTCATCAAATTCATGGGGTCACACTCCTTGGACTTTTGGCACACCGCGGTTGACGAGGATGCGGCACGTATGGGTTTCCATTTTAGGGGTTTGCCGCAGCGGATTCAACCGGGGTTGTTGCCACAGCCATTTCTTCGGCAGCTTCAAACCAGATCTGGATGACGCTGCCGCGCAAAACCTGACCCTCAGCATTGGTTTGGGAGGTCTGGTCCGAGCCGGTGTCTGCCGGTGGATCTGATGCCGGATTGGGCTTCGCAACCGCTCCCTCCGCAAGGGTTTCCGCAGGGACTGGCGGGGAGGATTGATTGCTATCCGTCTGGCCAAAAGTGGGGGCAGGATCCTGGCGGACGGCCAAACCGAGGCCATCCCCTTCAATCCGGATGTTCAGGCCATTGGCTGCTGCTGCACTGATCGCCTCACTGACTGTCTTTTTCGAAAAATCTGGCACAACCACCCAGTCTTCGTGCGGGCCAGGCTCGGGATAGACCACCACCAGGCCCCGGGAATGCAGCTGGCTCCTGGGTGCAGGCGACTGGGCCCGGATCACGGATTGTTCGCCCATGCTGGAGGAGGCGGCCTCCAGATTGAGGCCGGCGGTCCCGAGTTCCTTCCTGGCCTGAGCCAGGGTCATTCCGGTCAAATCCGGGACATCGCGCAATTTGGCCAGGCGAGACACATCCTGCTCGCTGTAATTCCTGGCTTCACCCAAATATTCAAGAGACTGCGAGACGATTTCACCGAGCGCTTTGGCCGCGACGGTTGAGGTCAGTTTGTCATCTGCCGGTTTGTCGAGCACGATCAGGGCAACAATTTTCGGGCTGTCAATCGGAGCAATGCCGACATAGGACAGGGTATGCTTGCCCTGCTCGTCGGTAGAAGTACTTGTCTTGCCGCCGACCAGATAGCCCTCGACATAAGCTTTGGAGCCCGTGCCATAAAGGACGACCCCTTTGAGCAGCTCACGCAGGCGCGTGGCGGTCTGCTCGGAAATCACTTTGCGGATGGTCTCAGGCGCAAATTCGCGCACTACGGCTCCGGTGCTGTCCGTGATCGAGGAAACCAGGCGTGGCCGGAGCAGATTGCCGCCATTGGCTATTGCGGTATAGGCATTGACCAGCTGGATCGGCGTCACGGTTGCCGATTCACCATAGGACAAAGTCGCCATGTCCAGCTCAGTTGGATCGGTATGGATCAGGCCGACTGCCTCAGCGGGCAAATCGATCCCCGTCACATCCCTGAAGCCAAAGGCCCGAATATACTGGTAATAGCGCGAGACACCCAGTTTCTGGGCCATCTGGGCGAAAACAGGGTTGCAGGAATGCCAGAAGCCTTCCTGCAGGGTCTCCACACCATGGCCGACGATGGTATAGCAATGGATCTCCTGGCGCAGCACATACATCGGGCTGTCATTGTATAAGTCGGATTCCCGGGTCACATTTTCATCAAAGGCCATCGCCGTCGTCAGTGTCTTGAAGGTCGAACCTGGTTCATAGGCATCGGAAATGGCCCGGTTGCGCCAGACTGTGCTGGACAGATAATTGATGTTCTCCTGGCTGGAGCCATCCCAGGTGCCAGGATCACGGGTCACCGGCAGGGCTGTGGGATCGGCACTGGAAAAATAGGGGTAGGAGGCCATGGCCAGGACACCGCCGGTATAGGGATCCATGACAATGGCCGAGCCACCATTGGTGATATCATTGGTCAGGATGGCCTCGGCAAGGATATCCTGGACCATGCGCTGGATATTGATGTCGAGGCTGAGGGTCAGGTTGAGACCATCTTTGGCCCTCAGGCTGGTCGGGACGGAAAAGGGCAGCTCGCCCTTGTTTTTGTAATTGTCCGTCTCGACATAGGTATAGCCAGGCGAACCGGTCAGGATATCATTGTACTGCATCTCCAGACCGAGCTGGCCAACCAGGTTGCCGAGGTCGTAACGGGTATAGCCAAGCACCTGGCTGGCCAGGTCCCCATTGGTATAGTAGCGGCGCGGTTCCGAATCGATGGCAAAGCCACCGACATCATGCTCGCCCAGATAGGCCATCAATTCTTCTGCCGGCTCCCGGGCCACATCTTTCTTCAATTGGACATAAGCACTGTCCTTTTTGGCAAAGGCATCCTGGACTTGTGCTTCCGGAAGCTCGAGAATGCGGGCAATTTCCGTGGCAATAGCCTCGCGCGACAGATTTTCACTGATTGAACGGACATCCTTGGGCGTGATGCCTATCTGGTAGACATAGGTCGTGCCTGCCAGCTCGATACCATTGCGGTCATAGATCAGGCCGCGGTCCGGCATCTCGGCTACCTTCCGGTAATGCTGACCAGCCGCTTTTTCCGCATTCACCGCATATTCGGTGATTTGGATCCGGTACAGCTGCGTGATCAGATAGCTGGCGAAGCCAATCAGGATCAGACTGAACAAAACCAGCCCGAAACGGCTGGGTTTGCGATAGCGTAAGCGATCCTTGTTCGTCGGGCGGCCCCGGCTCATGAATCCTGGCCTGGCAACTCGAGGGTTTTGAAGAAGCCTTCAATTTCATTGAAAACTGCAGCCAGCTGGACTTCCTGTGAGGTGCCGGGGTTTTTTGTGCGCGCATAGACCACACGATCCGAATCCGGGATATCAACGGTGACCACCTGCATGCGAGCCGGCATTTGCAGGCCCAGACGGTCTATCGCCAGGCGGCGGATCCGCTCCAGGTCGGTCTGGCGAGCCAGTGATTCGCTGATCTGGCCTGATGACTGTTCGGTTTTTTCAATCTGGCGTTCCAATTTGAGGTTGGCAAAATTCATTTCCAGAATGCGGGCCTGGCGAAACAGGATGCCGCCGAAGATCAGTGCCACCATGATGACCATGCTGATCAGGCCGAGGAGACTTTTCATCCGGCGCAGATTCAGCTCACGCCGGACCTGCCTGGCCTTTTCCTGCAGCTGCGGGCGACGGGTCAGGGCATCCTCGAGAAGGATCCGGCGGGCCATGCTCGGTGCCGGCGATGCGAAGTCCAGCGCATGCTCCTGAACTGTCGGTTCGGTTTCATAAGCCAGGTTGCCTGATGTACGCATTCAATCGTTCCTCCTCTTTCAAAGGGTGGTGTTTTTTTCAAAAACACGCAGCTTGGCGCTGCGGGCGCGAGGATTTTCTGCCATTTCTGCGGCATCTGCAATCAATGGTTTGCGGGTGACCACGCGGCCAACCGGCTTTTTGCCGCAGATGCAGACCGGAAATTCACGCGGGCAGGTGCAAGGCGACTCCCAGGTCCGGAAGGCTTCCTTGACCAGGCGGTCTTCCAATGAGTGGAAAGTAATGATCGCCGCCCGGCCGCCCGGGGCGAGAACATTCGGTATGGCCCTGAGCAGCTCTTCAAGGGCGGTCAATTCACCATTGACGGCAATCCGGATCGCCTGGAAAGTCCGCTTGGCCGGGTGCTGGGCTTCGCGCAACGCCTGGGCCGGCATTGCCCGGCGAATGACAGCCGCCAGTTCGGCGGTCGTCAGAATCGGCTGGACTTCACGGCTGCGGATGATCTGCTGGCTGATCCGGCGCGCATATCGCTCCTCGCCATAATCCTGGATGATCCGGGTCAGCTCATTCTCGCTGGCCGTATTGACCAGATCGGCCGCAGTCCGGCCACTGGTCTGGTTCATGCGCATATCCAGCGGGCCATCCTGCATATAGGAAAAGCCGCGTTCAGCCTGGTCCAGCTGCCACGATGACACGCCCAGGTCAGCCAGGATGCCCTGGACCGGCGGGATATGGTTATCCACAACAGCCTGGGCAATATTGCCGAAATCGGTATGGACCAGATGCCAGGACCCTGCACTGTTCACATCGGCCAGACGCTTGCCAGCCGCGGCCAGGGCATCCTGGTCCTTGTCAAAGCCATAGAGATGGCCACCCGGACCAAGTCGCTCCAGGATCGCCGCCGAATGACCACCGCCACCCAGGGTGCAGTCAATGTAGCAACCAGTGGGCACAATCGCCAGCTGCTCGAGGGTCTGCCGAAACAGGACCGGCAGATGGGAAAACTCAAAGACCGCGGACATCGAAACGGGTGAGGTCCATTTGCGCGAGCGACCCCTGCTCTGCCTTCTGCTGGTCATAGAACGATTTGGCACAGATTTCCAGCTTATCGAACATATCGATGAAGCAAATCTCATCGCCCGGCCGGACTCCGATCTGGGCCCATAATTCATCACTGACGGAAATACGCCCCTGGCCATCCAGGTCACAGGGCATGGCCTCACCGATAATCAGCCGTTTCAAGCGCCTGACAGCCGGATCGGTACCGGAAAGCTGAGCGATCTGATCGCGGATCTGGCGGAAATTCTCCGGTGTATAAGCGGATAAATAACCCTCGTCCAAGCTCAGCGTCACAATCAAAGATGCCCCGATGCTGTCACGCAGCCGGGCCGGCACAAATACGCGGCCTTTTGCATCTATGGTATGAGTAAATCGAGCCATCCGAGCCTCCGATCCATGATCCCAGCCTGCCGCAAAGCAGAATCGCCGGTTGGGTCGGGGTGAAATGCACCACAATCATCCACAACTATGGAAAATTACACTACTTTTCACCACTTAGTTGAAATTTTACTCGTATAACCACTTCATTTCAACTTCTGTAACAAATCATGGCGGAAATGTAAACGATTTGTAACAATGGGCGGCTGTTAGACGAG
>CAZCMX010000047.1:0-15372 GCA_964499985.1 uncultured Mageeibacillus sp. | reverse complement strand
CGCTTCCGGCAATGGTGTCAGGTCTCGCCCCATGTCTGACACTTCTTCCGGCAATCGTGCCAGACCTCGCCCCATGTCTGACACTTCTTCCGGCAATCGTGCCAGACCTCGCCCTAAGCCTGACACTTCTTCCGGCAATGGTGTCAGGTCTCGCCCCAAGTCTGGCACCTCGTTAAAGCAGGCTGTAGGGGTCGATGTCGATGGTCAGGGAGAGGGGGGCCAGGTCAATCCGGGCCAGGGCTGTGTGGAGGAACTGTGAAAGGCTGGCATTGTCTTTGCCTTTGACTATCATGCGGTAGCGATAGCGGCCACGCAGCTGGTACAGGGGGGCGCGGCCGGGTTCGAGCAACTCTATCGGATATGATGCCTCGCCGGGTGAAATCCCGCCGGGCGACGGGCTGCCGGGATATGAGCCGCCGGGGTTGGTGGTCATCGCCCACTCGCTGAGTCTGGCCGCTAAGAGGGCTTGGACCTGGTTCATTTTATCCCGGACGGCTTTTTCATTCTGGCCGGACACCAGGACCATGGCAATGGCACCAAAGGGGGGATAATGCATGGCCTTGCGAAAGGTGATTTCCTGCTGATAGAAGCGCTCGTAATCCTGGGCAGCCGCCGCGGTGATTGCGTAATCGTCGGTATTGTAGGCCTGGATGAAGACTTCGCCGGCATGTTCGCCACGGCCTGCACGGCCGGCCGCCTGGGTGATCAGGGCAAAGGCGCGTTCGGAGGCCCGGAAATCGGACAGGCCGAGCATCAGATCGGCGGACAGGATGCCGACCACCGTGACATTGGGATAGTCATGGCCTTTGGCGATCATCTGGGTGCCGATCAGAACATCGGCTTCCTGGCGGGCGAACTGGTCCAGCAGCTGGGCATGGGACTGGCGGCCGGTGGTGGTGTCCTGGTCCATGCGGATGGCTGTTGCCGGAGCATATTCCTCGAGGAACAGCTTTTCGATCTGCTGCGTGCCGGCACCAAAGCGGCCGATCCGTTCGCTGCCGCAAATCGGACAGCGGCTGGGGGGCTGGGTGATCTTGCCGCAATAATGGCAGACCAGCTGGATCTGTTCACGGGTGGCGGCTGTGGCCGGCCGGACATGGCAGGTCATTGAAACGCTGCAGGTGCGGCACTTGATGACATGACCACATTGGCGGCAGAGCATGAATCCGGCCATGCCGCGGCGATTGATGAACAACATGGCCTGTTTTCGGGCGGCGAAAGCCCGGCGCAGGGCCCGGTCGAGTGGTCGGCTGAAGACGCTGCGATTGCCTTCGCGCAATTCCTGGCGCATGTCAACGATCTGGGTCTGAGGCAGCTGGCTCTCCCCGATCCGCTGGTCGAGGCGCAGCAGGGTGGCCTGACCTGTCGTCGTGCGGAAAAAGGTTTCAATCGCGGGTGTTGCCGAACCAAGGACGAGCACGGCGTCCGTTTCGCGGCAGCGCAGGCGGGCGATGTCTCTGGCATGATAACGCGGGTGCGTTTCGGATTTGTAAGTCGTTTCCTGTTCCTCGTCGATGATGATCAGGCCGAGGTTTTTCAAAGGGGCAAAAATGGCCGAGCGGGCACCGACGACGACTGAGACCTCTTCGCGCAGAATGCGCTGCCATTGCTCATAGCGTTCAGCCGGGGTCAGGCGGCTATGCAGGACCGCCGCGCCGGAACCAAAGCGGGAACGGATCCGGGCCACCATTTGGGGGGTCAGCGAGATTTCCGGCACCAGGATGATCACGCCGCGGCCAAGCTGGGTGGCGAGGCGGGCAGTCTGGAGATAGACCTCCGTCTTGCCGCTGCCCGTGATGCCGAACAGGACAAATTCGGCCAGCCGGCTGCTTTCACCAGACCTGGTCAGGGCAGCCTGGATCTGGTCGATTGCCTCACGCTGGCCCGGATTGGGCGCAAAATCGGGAATGGTCTCGAAGGCATCCTCTTCCCCACCCGTCCGGCGCACCTCCTGCTTGAAATAGGCTATCAGGTCTTTCTTCTCGAGCGTCTTCAAAACAGCCCGGCTGACCTGGCAGGCATGCATCAGTTCGGGAACCGGCACGGCGCCATACTCGAGCAGCATTTCGATCACGCGCTGGTGGCCGATGCGGTCGATTTCGCCGTCATTGAGGCGGCGGGCGGCTTCGGCCGGATCCGGCAGCTCAGCCATGCGGACCAGTTTGTCACCCACGGCGGCAACGGCTGAGGGCACCATCAGGCGCAGGGCATCGCCATAGGTGCAGCCATAGCGCTGGCGCATCAGGCCGGCCAGTTGCAGCTGGTCGCGGCGCAGGACGGGGCGGTCGCTCAAGAGCCTCTGCACGGGTTTGACATGGAAGTCTGTGCCAGATTCGCTTTCCACGGACAGGACAAAGGCCTGGACCAGGCGGTTGCCGGCACCAAAGGGGATCTCGACCCAGCTGCCACTGGCAAGACAGGGTGCCAGGTTCGCCGGCACGGCATAGGTGTATTCCCGGTCAAAAGCCCGGGTGGCTTCCTTGAGGACGACCCGGCAATACATCGGTCTGGACCTCAGGCCAGGAGCGAGAACAGGTCCATCTGGGCCGATTCTGGCATTCCTTCGAGGCAACCGGCGCTGGCCAGGGTGGCTATGGCACTCTGACCAATCGCAGCGCGGCGGGCCAGCTCATCACGCGACAGAAACGGGCCTTCGGCGCGGGCGGCTACAATGGCTTCGGCGATCGCCGGACTGATGCCGGGGATTGCATTCAGCGGCGGCCGGATCTTGCCGGGTGAATCGATCGCAAAGGCGGTCGCCGCCGAAGCATAGAGGTCGATCGGCAGGAAATCGATGCCGCGCAGCTGCATTTCCTCGACCAGCTCGATGATGTAGTAGATCTTCTGCTCCCGGTCGGACAATTCGCGGAAACGGCTCTTGAGATCGGCCCGGGTGCGGCTGACCGCAGCCGCAGGCTTGACCATCAGGGAGCTGTCGAACTCATCGGCGCGCACGGTGAAATAGGCGCTGTAATAGGCCTCCGGATGGTAGACCTTGAACCAGGCGATCCGCAGGCTCGAGATGGTATAGGCGGCCGCATGGGCTTTCGGGAACATGTACTTGATTTTCTTGCAGGAGTCGATGTACCAGTCGGGGACTTGGTTATCGCGCATCAGCTGCTCATGCTCAGCTGACAAGCCCTTGCCCTTGCGGACCTTTTCCATGATGTCGAATGAGGCCTTATTGGGCAGGCCCTGGTGGATCAGCCAGGTCATGATGCTGTCGCGGCAGCCGATGACATCGTTGATCGTGCAGATGCCGCTGCGGATCAGCTCCTGGGCATTGCCTTTCCAGACATCGGTGCCATGGGACAGGCCCATCAGCTGGACCAGGTCGAAAAAGCGGGTTGGCCGGGTCTCGCGGATCATGTCACGCGCCATGAAGGTGCCCATTTCCGGCAAGCCGAGCGTCGCGGAGTCCGCTGGCGAGGAACCATCGGGGATACCGAGCGCCGCGGTCGAGCAGAACAGGGACATGACTTTTTCATCCGGGATCGGGATGGTGCGGACATCGATCCCGGTCAGGTCGCCGAGCATCTTGAGCATGGTCGGATCATCATGGCCGAGCACGTCGAGCTTGAGGATCGTGTCATGCATGGCATTGAAGTCGAAATGGGTCGTGACCGTACCACCGTCGCGTTTGTCCGCCGGGTGCTGGATCGGTGTGAAATCATAGATGTCGCGTTCCTTGGGTACGACGACGATGCCACCCGGATGCTGGCCGGTGGTGCGCTTGACCCCGATCAGGCCTTGCGAAAGACGGGCAATTTCAGCCTGGGTGGTGAACTTGTCCTGCTTTTCGAAATACTTGGCCACCATCGCCTGGGCGTTTTTTTCGGCAAAGCCGCTGATTGTGCCGGCGCGGAAAGTGTGTGACGAGCCAAACATTTCTTCGATGAACTTATGGGCCCGGGCCTGGTATTCGCCCGAGAAATTGAGGTCGATATCCGGCTGCTTGTCGCCCTTGAAGCCGAGGAAGGTTTCAAAGGGGATATCCTGGCCTTCGCGGTTCAGGGCGGTGCCACACTCCGGGCAGGCTTTGGCCGGCAAATCATAACCGGAACCGTACTGACCGCTTTCGTCCGGCTCGAAATAGTGGCATTGGGGGCAGACATAGTGCGGCAGGAGCGGATTGACCTCGGTGATGCCGCACAGGGTCGCGACGAGCGACGAGCCGACCGAACCACGCGAGCCGACGATATAGCCGTCTTCGTTCGACTGGCGCACCAGGTGGTGGGCGATATAGTACATGACCGAAAAGCCATTGTCGATGATCGAGTGCAGCTCGCGCTCGATCCGCTCGCGGACGATGCCAGGCAGCTCGCCATCCCGGCCGTAAATCGCCTGGGCGGTGTCCCAGGTCATCCGGCGCACATCATCGGGAGCCGATGCAATGATCGGTGGGAAGGAGCCGTCCGGGAAAGGCTTGAGCTCGGGCTCGACCAGGTCGGCGATGGCCTGGGGTTGCGTGATGACGACCTCGCGGGCCACCGCATCGCCGAGATAGGCGAATTCGGCCAGCATTTCACCGGTGGTGCGCAGATGCAGATCCGGTTGCTCGGCATAATCGGAATAGCCATTGTCCGCCAGCAGAATGCGGCGGTATTCGGCATCTTCGCGCTCGAGGAAATGGACATCGCAAGTGGCGCAGACTGGTTTTCTGGCCCGCTGGCCAAGGGCGACGATCAGGCGGTTGAGGTTGCGCAGGTCTTCATCCGAGTGCAGGCCGCTCGATTCCTGGCGCAGGTAATAGCCATTGTTCGAAACCGGCTGGATCTCGAGGTAATCGTAGAAACGGGCTTTGTCGATGGCGGGCTGCTGCATCAGCAGCGACTTGGCAGCATCATACTGGTTGCCAGCGGACCGGTAGGCCTCGAGCACGGTCTGGAACAGCTCACCCGCCTCGCAGGCGCTGCCGATGATGAGGCCGGAGCGGAAATACTGCAGCAGCGCCCGGGGAATGCGCGGGCGCATGTGGAAAAAGCGCGTATGTGACTCGGAGACCAGGCGGTACAGGTTGTACAGGCCGAGATTGTCCTTGGCCAGCAGGATCACATGGTAGACCGAACGACGGTGCTCGCGGACCTCGTCATCACCGAGGTGGCCCAGCTTCGTGTTCAGCTCGGACAGGCTGGCTGCACCGGAACGCTGGTACAGCCGGGCAAAAATCTCGCCACAGACGCGGGCATCATCATCGGCCCGGTGGTGGCGGTCCTGTCCGACGCCGAGATGGGCAGCTACGGTATTGAGCTTATGGTTGGCGAGCTCGGGGATCATGATGCGCGACAGGGCCAGCGTATCGACCAGGGGTGGATTGAATTTCAGGCGCGGGTCGTTTTCGACGGGGGTGCGGAAGCCTTCATAGCGCAGGAAAGACAGGTCGAAAAAGGCATTGTGGGCGACAACCGGCTTGTCGCCGATCCGCTCGTACAGCTCGCAGAAAACAGACCAGGGATCAGGGGCGCCCTGGAGATCGAGGGCCGTGATGCCGGTCAGCTCGGTGATTTTCGGCGGGATGTCGACTTGGGGATTGACCAGGGTGACCCAAGGCTCGCCGGCCGTGAAGCCGCCCTGGCCATCGGGCAGGAAGGGTACGACAGCCAGTTCGATGACCCGGTCCCTGGCCGGATCGAGGCCCGTCGTCTCGACATCGAGAGCGATGAAGCCCGCGCTGAGGTCAGCCTTTTCAACCGCCCAGGCAACAGAGGGACCGTCATCGACCAGATAACCCTCCATGCCGTAAATGATCTTGATCTCCTGGCCTTTGCGCTTGAGATCGCTTCTGGCCGAGGCTGCATCTGGGAAGGACTGGACGACACCATGGTCGGTGATGGCCACGGCTGGATGGCCAAAGCGGGCGGCCAGCCTGACCAGGTCCCTGGTTTCGCAAACCGCGTCTTTGGTGCTCATCTTGGTATGGGCATGCAGCTCGACCCGCTTATGCTCGGCTTTGTCTTCGCGGCCGGCCGGTCGCTTCGCCTCCTGCAGGCCGAGGACACGTGCCTGCAGGTCTTTGCTGAACTGGGCATCAAAGGAAATTTCGGCACTGACCCGCAAATAGGCAGTCTTTTTCAAAATACCGTCGAGCAGCTCCTGGTCCTCCGGCTTGGCGAACAGAATGCAGGTGATCGAGCTGGAGAGATCCGTCAGGGCGAATTTGTAGAGCAGGCGAGTGCCATTGCTGACCGGGCGGCATTCCTGCGAGAAAATCTCGCCCTCCATCAGGATCAGGCCGGATTCAATGGTCAGTTCGCGGATGGCCTGGCGTTTGAGCTCCCCATTGACCTTGCCCCAGAGGACCCCCTCCGGTTTCGGTGCGCGGCGATAACCGTTGCCATTGCCATTGCCATTGGCGCCATTGCGGGCTGGTGCGGCAGTCCGGCCGGAAGCAGGGCCTGCCGTGGAAGAGGCATTCGCCACAGTCCGGGTGGGCATCCCCTGGTCCGGAGCCGGGGCCCGCGAAGGAGCTGAGCAAAATTCACCCTCGGCCTGGCCGGGCCGGGCAGCAAGCTGTTTTCTGGCTTCGGCCTGCTGCTGGCGCAGCATTTCGGCTGTATAGTCGCGCAGGTCACGGCTGGACGCCACAAAATCAAAAACCACGGATTGCCCCAGGGCCTGTCTGGTCAGCTGGGCCAATTCATCGCTGAGCTTGTGAGCCAGTTCATCGCGACTGTTTTCCGTGACATGGACCTCGACACGGGCAGGGTCCAGGTCATGGCCAATAAATTCGGCATGATGCAGCATTGCAGCATGGAATGGATCTTGCTTGCGCAAATGGCGGATCAGCCAGGGGGCGAGGCTGACAACGGACTTTTGCAGGATAATCCCGGCAAGGGGTTCGGCAAAGGTCTGCCGGATGCAGACGGTCTGGGCGGGCAGGGATTGCTCCAGAGCCTGCTCCAGATCAACCAGCAAGCCGGCTGGCCAGGGCGCAGCGGCCAAGACCTGAATCATCACCAGGCCCGACTTTTTGACCGTCAGGCCTGTTACCAGGCTGTTTTGCTGTCTGAGCTGATCGATCAGGGCTGAATCAGAGATCAATGGAGTGAAGAACTCGGCCAGGCTGGTTTGCATCGCTTCAGGCCCCTGTGATCCGGTCGATTTCGGCCATCAGGGCTTCGATCGCCTGGGCTTCGGGCACCTTGCGCAAAACCTCGCCATGGGCAAACAGCAAAAACTCACCCTTGCCGCCGGCCAGACCGACATCGGCATGGCGGGCTTCACCAGGGCCATTGACCGCACAGCCCATGACAGCCACCTTGATTGGAGCCTTGATCGTTTTCAGGCGTTCTTCGACTTCTGCCGCGATCCGGATCAGGTCGACACTGGTCCGGCCACAGGTAGGGCAGCTGATCAGCTGCGGGCCATGGCTCCTCAGGCCGAGTGCCTTGAGGATGCTGTAGGCGGCGGCAATTTCATCGACTGGATCCGCTGTGAGGGAAACCCGCAGCGTATCGCCAATGCCCTCGGCCAGCAGGGTGCCGATCCCGATCGCGGAACGGATCGAGCCTTCCCGGCGTGTGCCGGCTTCGGTGACACCCAGATGCAGCGGATAGGTGGATTTTTCCGACAAAAGCCGGTAGGTCTGGATCGTCAGAGCCGGATCGGAGGCCTTGATTGAAATGACGATATCAGCAAAATCCCATTGCTCCAAAAGGGCCACCGATTCCAGAGCCGAAGCAACCATGGAGTCGGCATTGACCCCGCCAAAGCGATCGACGATTTCGCGGCTGAGCGAGCCGGAATTGACGCCGACCCGGATCGGCACACCGCGCTCACGAGCCGCAGCCGCCACCTCGCGGACACGGTCCGGGCCACCGATATTGCCCGGGTTGATCCGGATCTTGTCCGCTCCGGCTGCCAGGGCAGCCAGGGCCAGGCGATGGTCGAAATGAATGTCAGCGACAATCGGCAGGGGCGAGAGGGGCCGGATCCGGGCCAGGGCTTGTGCAGCCTCCTGGTCCGGGATCGCCAGGCGCGTCAAATCACAGCCGGCCTCAGCAAGCTCTTCAATCTGGCGCAAGGTCGCCTGGACATCGCGGGTATCGGTATTATTCATCGACTGAATCACGATCTGGGCCCCGCCGCCAATCGTCAGGTCACCGACATGGACCGGGCGGGTGATTTTTCGTTCAAACATGGTCAGCCTCCGATCAGGCGCATAATGTCAAAGAAGAGGCCGGCCAGGCCCAGGAAAATGATCAGGCCCAGGCCCACCATACCGATGATGGTCTGCAGCTGAGGTTCGAGGCGTTTGCGCCGGATCGCCTCAACCACGATCAGGACCAGGTGATGGCCGTCGAGCGGCGGAATCGGCAACAGGTTCATGAAGCCGAGGCTGACTGAGATCAGGGCGAATAGCCAGAGCAGCTGGTAGATTTTGTCGCGGACGGGCTGTTCATTCTCGACAACCGTACTGACCATCGAGACCACGCCAACCGGACCGGACAGGGTGTCTTCGGCCTTGGCTTTGCCGGTGAAGATCGCACCGATGCTCTTGACCGTCACCTTGACGATGGACCAGGACCATTGCACCGACTGGCCGATCGCCGGCAGGAACTCCTGGCTGGTGGCAAACCAGATGCCACGGGGCAGGCTGACCTGCGATTTGATCGCCACCATTTGCAGGCTCAGTGGCTGCCCGTCACGCAGGATTTCGACGGTCAGCTGCTGGCCATTGCTGTCCTGGACCACCTTGCGGAAACCCTCCGTATCGCGGTAGGGCACCCCATTGACCGCGCGCAGGATATCACCGGTGGCCAGAACCGGCTGACCGAGATTGGAGCCTGGATCGACCTCGGCAATGACGGCACCCTCACCACTTGTTTCCGGCTCAATGGTCACGCCGAGGCGAAAGCGCTCCGTCACAGCGGGCTGCAAGACCACTGTGCGCCGTTCGCCGGCCTGGGATTCAACCTGCAAGGTGACCGCCTCATTTTGCGGGGTGAACAGATCCACAGACGTATAGTCCAAAGTGGTGCGCACAGCATGACCATTGGCCGTGATGATCCGGTCGCCGGCAACCAGGCCGGCGGTCTGGGCCAGCGTATCCTGGTAAGTGTCCTGGATCACCGGAATGGTATAGCCAAACGTGGCAAACAGGATCAGGAAAGCCAGCATGCCTGAGATCAGGTTGACCGCCGGACCAGTGCCAATGACGATTGCCCGGGCCCAGCGGGGCCGGTTGAAAAAGAGGCCCGGGTCTTTGGGATCAAAGCCATTCATCTCCTCTTCTTCTTCACCGGCAAACCGGACCGAGGCACCGATCGGCAAGAGCTTGATGCTGTAGCGGATTCCCTTGTGCTCGCGGGAATAGAGGACCGGGCCCATGAACAAGGAAAATTCCAGGATCCGAAAGCCCAGCTTGAGGCCGGTCAGGAAATGGCCCAGCTCATGGACGATCATCAGAAGGCTGAGAAGGATGATACCGATAAAAATTCCCATGGGAAAACTCCTTGAATCAGGTGCCGGTGGACACTTGCTGCCTGGCCCAGCGGTCCAGCTCCATCAGGGCAGCAAAATCAAATTCCTGCTGCCAGTCAGAGCGTTCATGCTGTTCCAGGCAGCGTTCCACACGACTGGCAATATCGAGGAAACCAATCCGGCCGGCCAGGAACAGCTCCACCGCGGCCTCATTGGCCGTATTCAGGACAGCAGGCAGGGTGCCGCCCTTGCGGGCTGCCACATAGGCCAGCTCGAGCAGGCGGAACGTGTCCGTATCCGGAGCTGCAAAGGTCAGGCTGGTCGTCCGCGGGTCAAAGGGATTGTAGCGCGGCTCCAGGCTGGGCAAGCGGTCCGGCCAGGTCAGGGCCAGCTGAATCGGCAGTTTCATGTCGGGAAAGCCCATCTGGGCCAGGACTGAGCCGTCTTTGAATTCGACCATCGAATGGATGATGCTCTGGGGATGGACCACGACCTCGATGCGGTCGACCGGGCAGTCAAACAGCCAGCTGGCTTCAATGACTTCCAGACCCTTATTCATCAGCGTTGCCGAATCGATCGTGATTTTACCACCCATGGCCCAGGTTGGATGGCGCAATGCCTGTTCCACGGTGACACCGGCCAGCTCCGGGCGAGTTTTGCCGCGAAAGGGCCCGCCACTGGCGGTCAGGAAAATCCGGGACAGGCTATCGGGGGGTGCGGCAGCCAGGCATTGCCAGATCGCGGAATGCTCACTGTCGACCGGATAGAGCCGGGCGCCGGTCTTTGGCAGCAGCGGCATGACCAGGGCTCCGCCAGCGACGAGGGTTTCTTTATTGGCCAGGGCGATGGTTTTGCCAGCCTGGGCGGCGGCCAGAACCGGCTCGAGTCCGGCGACCCCGACCATGGCTGCCACGACGGTCGAAACACCAGGCAGGGTTGCAGCAGCCAGGTTGCCTTCGCGGCCATGCAGGATCTGCAGGCCGGGATATTGGCTGGCCAGGCGTTGCCTGAGCATCTGGGCATCCCTGGCCTCGGCAACGGAAACCAGGTCCGGACGAAAATCATGGATCTGCTGTTCGAGAAGGTCGAGGCGGCGCCCGCAGGTCAGGGCCAGAACACGCAGCCCGAGATGGCGGCAGACTTCGAGAGTCTGGGTGCCAATCGAGCCCGTCGATCCGAGCAGGGCAATGGTCTGTGGCATGCTATACTCCAGTAAATTCAATGACCGGCCAGCTGGCCCCAGATGGCCAGCAGCAGGGTGAATGGCAAGGTGAACAAGACACTGTCAAAGCGGTCCAGGGTGCCGCCATGGCCGGGCAAATAGGCACCGAAATCCTTGACCTCGCACCAGCGCTTGATGCCGGAAGCCAGCCAGTCGCCCAATTGGGAAGCCACACTGAGGATGATGCCGCCGGTGGTGATCGCCAGCCAGTCGACCGGATGGGTAAAAAAGCTGGCATAGGTAAAGCCCTGGATCAGCGGCAAGGCCAAAGCCAGGGCAGCCATGCCACCGACCAGGCCGCCCAGACTGCCTTCGACCGTTTTTTTCGGACTGATCTGGGGGACAATCTTGTGCCGGCCAAAGAAATAGCCGGTGAAATAAGCAAATACATCTGACAGCCAGGGCGTGACCAGGGCTACGATCAACCAGAGCCAGCCCTGCTCGAGGGTCATCAGGATAATCACTGCCGTGCCAAACGGGAAAGCCAGATATGCGGTGGCAGTCGCGGTAGCGACCACGCGTGGCAAGGCCCCGGGGCCATTCCGGATCAGGAGGGTCAAGGCCAGGACAGAAGCAAAGGCCACCTGGCCTGCCAGCAGCAGCAAGAGGCCGAGCCAGACCTGGCCCAGGATGACCGGGGCCACCAGAGCCTTCAGCTGCGGCAGCAAAGTCAGCAAGGGCAACAGGAATAAAAGGACACCCACCCGGCTCAGGACCGGTGGCAAACCAAGCTGGCGGCTGGCCAGCGCCCGGTCCAGCTCATTTCTGGACAGGCAGACGACCAGGATCAGCATCACCAGCGGCACCAGCGGCCACCAATAGCCCGGAATGACAAAAGCGGCCACGGCCAGAGCGAACAAGGTTCCAGTCAGGATGCGCTGGTTCATTGTGGTTTCACTCCTCCAAAGCGGCGGTCCCGCTCCGTGAAAGCCAGGAGCGCCTGCTCCAGATGCGTTTCGGCAAAATCAGGCCACAGGACATCGGAATACCAGAATTCGGCATAGGCACATTGCCAGAGCAGAAAATTGGACAGGCGCATTTCACCGCTCGGCCGGATGATCAGGTCCGGATCGGGAACATCCGGCAGGTATAAGGCCTGCTGGATATCGGTTTCCTCGATCTGGGCCGGGTCCATGGCCCCGGATGCCGCCAATGCAGCCAATTTGCGGCAGGCCTGGAGTATCTCACGCCGGCCGCCATAATTGATGGCCACAATCAGCTGCATCTTGTCCCGGCCTTCGGAATGGGCTTCGTTTTCCGCAATGATCGCCTGGATATGCTGCGGCAAAGCGGCAAGATCACCGGAAAAGCGGACCCGGATCCCCTCCGCCGCCAGTTCGGCGTCATATTTGCGGAAAAACTCGACGAATAAATTCATCAAGGCATGGACTTCGTCATCTGGCCGGCTCCAGTTTTCGGTTGAAAACGCATAAACGGTCAAGTACTCGATCCCGCGCCGGCCACACATCCGGCACAAGGCCTTGAGATTCTCAGCCCCGGCCCGGTGGCCAGCCTGGCGCGGCAAGCCACGCTGACGGGCCCAGCGGCCATTGCCATCCATGATCACGGCCAGATGACGGGGAATCTTGAGATCATGGCTTTCTGGCGGCAAACCAGCTGGCTTCGGATTGCGCTTGCGGCCACTCCACAGACTGGCCAGGGAATACCAGGGAAATCGCATGGAAATCCTTTCAAACAACAAACCGGGTGTGCGAGCACCCGGTCAGCGGCAGGCAGATCGGCCATGAAAACCGGTCAGACTTCCATCAGGTCCTTTTCCTTGGCGGCAACCACCTTGTCGATCTCGGCAATGTATTTGTCCGTCAGTTTCTGCAGGTTGGTCTCCACCTCAGCCATGCCATCCTCAGTCAATTCCTTGTTCTTGAGGTGATGGCGGAACTTGTCGATCCCATCGCGACGGATATTGCGGATGGCGATCTTGGCTTCCTCGGCGTACTTGTTGACCTGCTTGACCAGATCCTTGCGGCGCTCCTCAGTCAGCGGCGGGAACACCAGACGCAGGGACTTGCCGTCATTGTTGGGATTGATTCCCAGGTCCGAGGCCTGGATGGCCTTCTCGATGGCCTTGAGCGAGGTCGGATCCCAGGGCGTGATGGAAATCATGCGCGGCTCCGGCACCTGGATATTGGCAACCTGTTGAATCGGGGTCTGGACACCATAATATTCGATGGCAATCCGGTCGAGAACCTTGGGATTGGCCCGGCCAGCCCGGATCGTATTGAACTCCTCCGTCAGGACGTGGAGCGTTTTTTTCATGTGGTCCTCATAAAGGGCATAGGTCTCTTTGGTCAAAACAATCTGCGACATAAACGTCACCTCCGTTGAATGATCAGGTCTATTATAGCCTAACGCAACCGACTGGTGCAATTCAACCGACGATTGTGCCGACTTTCTCGCCCTGGGCCAGACGCAGGATATTTTCCGGTTCTTCGATCGAGAAAACCGCAATCGAGACATGGTTGTCGCGGCACAGCGCGGCCGCGGTGGCATCCATGACACCGAGGTTCAGGCGCAGGACTTCATCATGGCTGACCGAGTCATAGCGGACCGCATCGGCATGCTTGCGGGGGTCCTTGTCATAGACGCCATCGACATTGGTCGCCTTGAAAATGATATCGGCATCAATTTCGGTAGCCCGCAAGGCCGCAGCCGTATCGGTCGAAAAGAACGGATTGCCGGTGCCACAGGCGAAAATGACCACCCGGCCCTTTTCGAGATGGCGGACCGCCCTTTTGCGGATATAGGGCTCAGCAAACTGGCGCATTTCGATCGCACTGATCACCCGGGTGACAGCACCCGCCTGTTCCAGCGCATCCGACAGGGCCAGCGCATTCATTGCCGTGGCCAGCATGCCCATATGGTCTGCCGTGACCCGGTCCATACCTTCGCTGCTGCGGCCGCGCCAGAAATTGCCACCGCCGACCACAATGCCCACTTGGACACCAAGGCCCATCAGGTCGCGGATGGTCTTGCCCAGGCGATGCAGGGTATCGTTGTCCAGACCCATCCCCTTGCCACCGGCCAGGGATTCGCCACTGACTTTGAGCAGAATTCGTTTGTAGATTGCAGACATGGGACGCCTCCTTTGTGTGAAAAAAGGGACATGCATGGCATGTCCCTCATTTTTCGATCGGTGACGATCTTACTTGATCTGTTTCATGACCTCATCGGCAAAGTTCTCTTCTTTTTTCTGGATGCCTTCACCCAGTTCGAAGCGGACAAAACGGCGGACCGTGATGTTTTCGCCGATCTTGGCGATCATTTCCTTGACCAGCTGGGAGATCTTCTTGGAATCATCCTTGACATAGGCCATTTCCAGGAGGCAGTTTTCTTCGAAGAACTTATTGAGGCTGCCTTCGACGATGCGGTCGAGGATTTTTTCCGGCTTGCCTTCATTGAGGGCCTTGTTCCGGATGATGGTCTTCTCTTTTTCGAGCTCCTCAGCCGGGACTTCCTCTTTGGAGACCCAGCGGGGGTTCATCGCGGCAACCTGCATGCCGAGGTCACGGACCATGCGGCGGAAATCTTCGTTCTTGGCGGCAAAGTCGGTCTCGATATTGACTTCGATCAGGACGCCGATGCGGCCTTCGGCATGGATATAGGCGTCAACGATGCCTTCGGCGGCAACGCGGGATGCTTTCTTGTCAGCAGAGGCAATGCCCTTTTCGCGCAGCCAGGCAACGGCCTTGTCCATGTCGCCATTGGTTTCGGTCAGGGCCTTTTTGCAGTCCATCATGCCGGAACCAGTTTTCTCGCGCAGGGTCTTGATCATGTCAGTGGTGATAGCCATGGGGGTTCCTCCCTATTTTAAGCGTTTGATTATTCTTCGATCTTGGCGGTTTCGTCAGCGGTGACTTCAGCCTGCTCAGCAGCGAGCTGCTCACCCTGGCGGCCTTCGATGACAGCATCAGCCATGCGGCCAGCGATCAGCTTGACGGCGCGGATGGCATCGTCGTTACCCGGGATGACGTAATCGACTTCTTCCGGATCGCAGTTGGTGTCAACGATGCCGACGATCGGGATACCCAGGCGGCGGGCTTCCATGACGGCGATATGTTCCTTCTTGGGGTCAACGACGAACATGCAGGCCGGCAGACCAGGCATGGTCTTGATCCCGCCGAGGTTCTTCTCGAGCTTTTCCATCTCGAGCTTGAGCTTGGCGACTTCCTTTTTGGGCAGGACATCAAAAGTGCCATTGTCCTGCATGTTGGTCAGCTCAGCCAGACGATTGATGCGCTTCTTGATCGTGGTGTAGTTGGTCAGGGTGCCACCGAGCCAGCGGTTGTTGATGAAGAACATGCCGCAGCGTTCGGCTTCTTCACGGATCGAGTCCTGAGCCTGCTTCTTCGTACCGACGAAGAGCACATTGCCGCCGTTCATCGAGACCTGGCGGATGAACATGTAGGCTTCATCAGCCTTGCGGACGGTCTTCTGCAGGTCGATGATGTAGATGCCATTGCGTTCCGTGTAGATGTACTCTGCCATCTTCGGATTCCAGCGGCGGGTCTGGTGACCAAAATGGACACCGGCTTCGAGCAGTTGCTTCATTGAAATAACGGCCATGATAAGGTTCCTCCTGTTTTTTCCACCATGGGCTGCCAACCAGTTTCGTTTCGAACTGGCAACAGGGGCAAGTCCCATGTGCGTTTTTTGAGCCTGTGAAATTTTAGCATGAAAGAATCGCGCATGCAAGAGGGCGCGCGGGG
>CAZCMX010000046.1:0-16497 GCA_964499985.1 uncultured Mageeibacillus sp. | reverse complement strand
CGATTGAGAAAATGAGTTTCATAATGCCAGGTCCCCCTTTAAATGACTGATGATGTTGGTCTGGATCTCGGACACACTGCTGTCTGCATCAATCCGGATCACACGGTCAGGCTCCTCGTGCAGGATCGCCCGGTAGCCTTCCTGTGTGCGGATCATGAAAGCGGTATCCTCACCGTCCAGTCGGTCGGCCTTGCCGGGCCGTCCAGCCAGACGCTGCAAGGCAACTGGAATGCTGACATCCAGCAGGAACGTCCGGTCCGGGCGCCGTCCCCCCGTCGCAATCTCCTGCAGCTGGCGGATCATCACGCGATTGATTCCCCTGCCATAGCCCTGGTAGGCCGTGGTCGAGTCATAAAACCGGTCACAGATCACCCAGGTTCCTGCTGCCAGAGCAGGCTCGATCACCTCACGGATGATCTGAGCTCTCGCTGCGGCAAACAGTAATAGCTCCGTCTCCTGGCACATCGCCGTATTGGCCTTGGCCAGGAGGATCGAACGGATCGCTTCACCGATGGCTGTGCCACCAGGTTCCCGCAGGGACAGGACCGGGCGGCCCTGTTGCCTGAGCCAGTCAGCAGCCATCTGGGCCTGGGTCGACTTGCCTGAACCGTCAATTCCTTCGAAAGTGATCAATAGACCTCTCGAAGTCGTATCCTGCATGCTTTTTCCAAGTTGCTTGTCGTCATTATACATCATCTGGGCTCCAGAGAAAATCTCAAACGACGACTCGGATGCAATCATGGTCGACGCCGGACAGGTTGATTCCATTGTTACGCAAGGCCAAAAGCAAATCAAGTCTGGGCCGGTCCAGTCGTTCTCCCGGCAATAGCAGCGGAATGCCGGGGGGATAGGGGGCGATCACCTGCGCCAGAACGCCCCCCCTGGCAGTCTCGAGCGGGACTTCAACGGTTTTGGGCTGACCCAGCAGCACCTCGCCCGGCGACAGGACCGCTTCGGGGGGTTGCAGCAGCAAGTCAAGCCATGTCCTTTCCAGATCCGACAGAGAGTCGGGGGCCAGTGCCTGCCCGGCTTGCGCTGGCTGGAACAGCTGGAGGGCTTGCCTGAGGCGCTGGAAATCCTGTTGCGGCTGATCCAGGGCCGGAATCAAGACCAGTCGCGTCAGGTCTGACAGTTCAATATCGATCCCCTGGTCATGGAGGTGCCGGGCCAGAACCTGCGCTGGGACGATGGGCAAACCGCGCCTTTGGATGATGATTCGCAGCGGATCCCGGTTGCAGCCCTGGCCAGGCTTGGCACTTGCCGGCGAGACCAGGTGATCTGGCCCGAGATCAGTGGCCAGGTCCCGGATCAGGGCCAATGTCGCTTCGATCTGTCGTCGCCCGTTCTGGGCCAGATAGGCCCGGGCATAATCGAGACTGGCTCCGATGGCAAACGATGGGCTTGAGGTCTGGAAAATCCTGAGCGCAGCCGCGATCCGGTGGATGGCCTGTGGGTCTTTCCCCGGCAACCCGGGCGAAAGATGCAGGTAGCCGCCCTGGGTCAAGGCTGGCATCGTCTTGTGTGCACTCTGGACGCAGGCATCCGCTCCGCTGGCCAGGGCCGTACTCGGCATCAGGTCAGGTGCAGCGGCAAAATGAGCGCCATGCGCTTCATCCACCAAAAGCAGCAGACCCGCCTGGTGAACCACGGCGCTGATGGCAGACAGGTCGGCACAGCGGCCGTAATAATCCGGGCAGGTCAGGAAAACCGCCCGGCTGTCCGGATGCTGGTTGACAGCCGCTTGGATCTGGCTGGCGGTGACTTCTGGTAAAAATCCCAGGGGTCCGGGTATGGCCTGGGGGGGAAATTCCAGCCAGACCGGCTGGATATCCAGCAGCATGATGGCGTGGCTGACTGACAAATGACAGGAGCGGGGTAAAATGACCTTCTGGCCACGTCCGACCAGACCCGCCAGCAAGGTCAGGATGCCACCGGTTGCGCCATTGGTCAAAAACCAGGTTCTGCCGGCGCCAAAGAATGTGGCGGCCTTTTGCATGGCCTCCAGGGCAGGCCCGGCTGGCTGATGCAGGTCATCGGTTGCGGCCAGCTCTGTGGTGTCCAGGCTGGCCAGCAAGGTGCGGACAGGCTCCGGCCAACTCTGGCCGGAACGATGTCCGGGCATGTGAAACGAAGTCCGGCCAGTCTGGAGATGCTGCAGCAAGGCTGCCAGCAGAGGGGTATCTGAATCAGAAATCAAGTTTGATATTGTGGATCGAGGCAATTTCGAGCCAGATTTCCTTTTCGATCCGCTCATTGTCCCGATGGATATCGGCAAACGTTTCCTCCGCCTTGACCTTTTTCTCCCAGCGCTGGGTGCGCTCCGATGCAAGAGCAGCCTGGCGGTCCTTGTTCTCTGGACGTTCCCTGGACTCCGGACGATCTTTCAGGGGTTCGGAACGCTCCGGGCGTTCGGGGCGCATATCCGGCCGGGCTTCAGGACGGTTGTCGGGTCGGACACGTGGCTCGCTGGCCGGAACCGGGGCGGGGGTGCGTTCGCGGCTGGTCTCGGCGGGCATACGCTCACGGGCTGACTCGACCGGTCCCTGGCGAGTCTGGGCCGTCTGGCCACCCTGGCGGTTATCGATGCGTTCCCGGGGCGGACGACGCTGCGGATTGGGCGCATTGGCAGCGGGCTGGGCAGCGGGCTGGCTGGTGTCGCGATTCGGGTTCTGCTGCCGCCGGGGCGGACGATTGCCATTGCGAGGATTGTCGCGGCGAGGCTCACGGTTAGACTGGTTTTCCCGGTTGTCACGCGGCTGATCGCGGCGAGGCTCGCGCGGTTCACGAGCTTCACGCGGCTGGCGAAGATCACCTCTATCCGGCCTGGGCTGGCGGGACTCCGGGCGTTCTGTACGCTGGACAGGTCCGGTAGCAGGCTGGTCCGGGTTGGCAGGAGATTTGCCTGCCGGTGCATTCCGGGTCGGATTGGCCGGGCCAAAATGCCGGAAATTGCGTTTGCGGTTGCCTGATCCACCTGGGCCGGCAGCGGGATTGTTCATTCGTCTCTATCCTCCAAGATCAAAGCCTTTTGCTTTTATGGTTCGTGCTTATTTTAGACGTTTTCATTCGAGCTTACAAGTGAACCGCACCGCAGGGGTTGCCTGGATTTGCCCGGTTTCCAGCTCGTGCAGAGGGACCTGGACAAAGGCCCTTTCCTGCATTCTGGGATGGGGCAAGGTCAGTCTGGCCGAATGAGTGATCAGATGGCCATAGGTCAAAAGATCGATATCCAGCGTGCGGGGGCCCCAGCGGATCAGCCTTTGCCGGCCGAAGCCGGATTCGATTTCCTGGCAGACAGCCAGCAGCCTGAATGGATCGAGCGTGGTCCTGATCCTGGCGACGAGATTGAGAAAATCAGGCTGGTCCACCAGCCCGACCGGGGTCGTTTCATAGACCGAGGAAGACGCCACCAGCTCGATCTCCGGATGGCCAGCCAAAAGCCTGACGGCCTGGCGCAGGGTATCCAGGCGGTCCCCGAGATTGGACCCCAGGGACAGGTCGACTTGGGTCGACAGGCCAAAATCGCCGCGGCTGCGGGTCAGAGTGACCCCGGCATGGTTAAATGGCCCCGGCAGCGGTGCCTTTGGCTTTTTGACTGTCACAGTCAGAGCCATCAAGGTCTCATGGTCCAAGAGCAATTGCTCTGCAATACAGCCGGCCAGGCGTTCAACCAGGTTGAAGTGTTCCGTCTCGATGATCTGGCTGATCCGCTCATAGGCGGCAGCATAGCTGATCGACTGTTCCAGCCGGTCGGTGCGCGAGGCCTGGACTGGCATGACGAACATGGACAAATCGACCACCACCGGTTGCGGATGGACTTTCTCATGCTCAAGCACCCCGATCAGGGTCCGGAAGGTCATGCCCTCGATCATGATCTGGTCGAAATCAGAGGTGGTCATGGATGATTGTACCTCCTGTCATGGCCTATCATCGGCGCAGGATCGCATCGCTGACCCGAACCGCCTGGACAACCGGTTCGACATCATGAACCCGAACGAAATCAGCCCCCCGGGCAATGGAGGCCACCACAGCGGCGATTGTGCCATGGAGCCGTTCCAGGACCGGCTTGTCCAGCAAATCACCTATGAATCTTTTCCGGGAAGGACCGACCAGGACAGGCAAACGCGGCAGGCCTTCGATCTGGATCTGGTCCAAGGCATGCATCAGCTCCAGGGATTCATCGGTCGACAGGCCAAAGCCAATGCCAATGCCTGGATCGAGGATCAGCTGCGACAGGCCAATGCCTGCAGCCTGTGCGCGGGAAATCGCCAGGCTCAGATAAAGCCGAGTTGCCGCGAGCAGATCCAGTCCCGAAAATCTGGCCGCAGTGGCGCGATCAAACCGGGGCATATTGGTAAATCCGCTGGCAGCCGGATGATCTGTCCGGTACAGGACCGGATTGTGCATCAGGATCAATCCCGCGCGGAATTTGGCAGCAACAGCTGCCATGTCCGGATCTCCCAGCAGGCCTGTCACATCGTTGATGATGCTCGCGCCGGCAGACAGGGCGGCCTGGGCCACCTCCGCCTTGAAGGTGTCTACCGAGATCGGCACCTGGACGATCCGGACCAGGGATTCAATGACCGGAACCAGGCGGGCGATTTCGATCGCAGCTGGAACAGGTGCCGAGCCAGGGCGGGTCGATTCACCACCGATGTCCAGGATATCCGCCCCCGCTGCAATCAGCGCCTGCGCCTGCCGGATTGCGGCAGGCAGCGCATCGAACTGGCCGCCGTCCGAAAAGGAATCGGGTGTGACATTCAAGATGCCTGCCACATAAGTCCGCTGGCCCAAGGGCAGCTGATACTGTCTGGCCTGGAAGATCATGCTTTCCCCGGTCATGAGTGATGGATCAGGGCCAGTGCCTCCGCCCGGCTCCGGGCATCTTTCTTGCACAGGCCACGCAAAGAGGATGTCACGGTCATGGACCCAGGCTTTTTAATCCCCCGCATGGTCATGCACAGATGCTCGGCCTCCACCACGACGGCCACACCCAGGGGGGCAACGGCTTCGACAATGGTATCAGCGATCTGGGAGGTCAAACGCTCCTGCAGCTGGGGCTTTTTCGACATCATATCCACGATCCGGGCGATTTTCGACAAGCCGAGAATCCGGCCCTGATTTGGAATATACACCACATGGGCCTTGCCGATGAACGGCAGGAGGTGGTGCTCACACATCGAATAAAAGGGGATATCGCCGACCAGGATCATTTCATCATGATCCTTTTCATTGAAAACCTTGATCGAGTTCTCGATCGGTTCGTGCAAGCCGGCAAAAATTTCACTGTACATGCGGGCGACCCGCTGCGGGGTCTCCAGCAGTCCCTCACGGTCCGGGTCTTCGCCGATCGCCAGGAGGATTTCGCGGACTGCACGCTCAATCCGCGGCAGATCCATCGGTTGGTTGTTCATGCTTCACCTGTCTGTTCATGGCCGGTTTTGCGCCGAAGCACCATCCGGCGGTATTCCATCGGCGTCATGCCGATATGTTTCCTGAAAGCCGCATTAAATCGCTGTGGACTCGAAAATCCGACCTGGTCCGCAACGCCACTGACCTTGATATCCTTTTGCTCAAGGAGTTTGCAAGCATGCTCAACCCGGATCTGCATCAGGAAGGCCATCGGCGAGAGTCCGGTCTCATCGCGGAAGGCACGGGTGAAATAGCCCTGGCTCAGGAATACATAGCCGGCAACCTCCGCCACGGAGATGTCGCGGTCATGGTTTTCAATAATGAAATCCCGGGCGATCCGCACCAGTTCCCTGGCCTTGCCAGTCCGGACACGCAGGCTTTCCTCCCACTCTTCACGCAGGCCTCTGGCCAGCGTCACCAGCAGTTCCATGGCCAGCAATTGCATCATCAGCTCCTGGCCATAGGATTCGAGGCGGTTTTCGCGCAAGATCCGCTCCACAAGGCTGGCAATATCCTGGCGACTTTTACCCCGGATCAGGATGAAGGGGTCATGGACTTTTTCATCGGAGGCGGCCTCATTCCCCGTGGCAAAACTCAGGAATTTCTCCAGGCTTCTGGGTTCGATATCCGTGGTGCGGAACTGGAAGCCCGGCTGGGCCAGCTGGTCATGGGGGGGCAGGGGTAATGTCTTGGGCTGGGCAAAGCCAAAATAGACGGCCACGATTTCAACAAAGCCGTCAATGGCACGCAATGAATGGGTCACTCTCGGTCGAATGACCAGGGAGCCACCTTTTTCAACGACAACCTTGCGCCCCTCCAGGTCAAACTCAGCCCGGCCGCTGCGCAGGTAGACCAGCTCGTGGTGGTCATGCCGGCTGGGCGTTGAAAAGGAAGCGCCCTTTTCAAAAGAACGCTCCAGGCCTTTGAAGACAACGGGGATTGCCCCGGCTGCTTCAAGGATGCCTCTTTCCACTGCGGGTAACAGATCTTCAAACATCGCACATCACCTGCCATCCAATATATCAGAACGGCTTGGCTTTTCACAGTGCGCGGCAAGACCTTGGACAATCAGCCCCTTGGAGCTCCAGGTGGGCTGGCGTTCAATCCTTCATCGTGGTTTCATTAACGACTGCAATCTGGATGTCTGAATGTGTTTTAGCTTCTGATAGCTGCTGGGCCTGCTGCAGACTGACATCGAGGCAAAGCAAGGCTGCGCTGGGCCTGGCTGCCGGCAGGAAACCGGAGGCCGGTTCATCGGCACCAATCACTGCGATGATTTCGATATTGCGGATGGTCTGGGTGATGGCCAGTCCATCGTTCGCTTGCCGGGGGACCAGGATGAGATCGACCCGGTTGCCTGGGCCGAGATAAAAGCCATTGGCAGCACCCGATGCCAGCTCGAGGGTCATCAGCCGGCGCCCTGGGCCGGGATTGGGGTATCGAATGCCGGAAGGCTGCGGGGATAGTTTGCTCGACATTAGAATTTCACCTGTGACCAGAGCTTCACTCGTCCATTGGCCAATGGTTGCGTTTAAATCACGGACATAGCTGCTCACCAGCGTGGACTCAGGCAGTTCCACCCAGGCCAGGTCAGCGGCAGACAATTGGCTGCCTGCCGGAACATCGCGCACCAGCTTAACCACAGGCTTCATCACGACAACAGGCTGGTCCCGGCCAGCCCAGTAGGCCAGGCCCAGCAGCAATACAGTCAACAGGATGGATAAGAGGGTCTGCTGGTATTTACGCATCATTTCCTCCGGAGATCGAGTTATTCAGGCGTCTGCAGCAATTTCACCGATCGAGTCAGCAAGACGGGGTCGCCCACCAGCAGCCTGAGCCTGATGGTGCAGGAGACGACCGGCACTTGGCCGGGCTGGCGTTCAGCCAGCCAATGGTTGTCATAAGCAGGGACGGCCTGCCAGCGGACTGTGACAGCCAGCACCTCCAGACGGCCTGCCAGCAAAGCAGGCTCTGCCTGGGCCAGCCGGGTGCGGACCAGGGTGTCAGCCGCCCGGTTGTCGAGGGCCAGCTCACCCTCGGCCAGCTTGCCCAGATCGAGGCAAAGGCTGGCCGAGGGGAGTGTCTCATCGAGCAGGGCACCTGCCCGCAAGACCATCCACTGGCTGTAAGCGGTCCGGACCAGGCCAGTCAGCAGAGGCAATAGCAGAAAAACCGTCAGACTGGCCAGAATCAGCACGAATCCGACCGAGCCACGGCAAGATTGATGCGGTGCTGTCTGGCATGGGCGAAATGGTTGCCGTCTTTTCATGGCATCCCTGCCGCTGTCACGAGATGTCTGGACAAAATACTGTTGTGATAAACAAAAGCACGCGAGACTTCTGTCATCTGCAGGTCAGGTGACAAGCTGCGCACGGCCAGGGAAGCTTCGACATACAAGGACAGCTCGGCGCCAAAATCAGCCATGCGGTCACCATGGACAGTCACTTCCCGAAATCCAGCCTGTGTGAGATGGTTTTCCAGGTAGAACTGGATATCCTCCGTCAAGCCGCCTGACTGGTCCATTTGCATCAGGCCGCGGTGGCAAATGGCATCGAAAGTCATCCGCTGGAAGATCGGTACTGCAAACAGGATCCCTTGCAGGCTGATGCCAACCATCACCACCAAAGACAAAGCCAGGACGATCATTTGGCCTATCATGGACATCACCTCGACTCATGCGAACAGGGTTCAGCGTCCGAAACAGTCACCTTCAGGGGGCTGCCCCGGCATCAGGTCACAGTCGTAGAAAATAGTTTTCCGGAAATCGAGGTGAACCACGTATCCATATTGCTTAATACGGTGCCAGCAAAGGTCCGGATGCCCGGCGCAATCACCAGAGCCGCCACCGTGACGGTGATGGCAATTCCGATCACTTCGTTCAGGCCAAATCCCGAACGCTTGCGCCAGTTCCGGGTGGTTGGCAGCATGGCAGCCCGGCTGCGGGAAGCGCGGTTGAATAACATGTTGAAGGTGCTCAGATAACGGTTGTACATGGGTAATCCTCCTGATTATCTATTGCCGGCGCATCGTTCTGGTGCGCTACGGTCCATAAATCTGGCCCAGTGAAAGCATGGCCTGGGCAGCCAATGGGTAAAGGAAAAGAATCTCAAGCGGCACCAGTGCCAGCAGGGCAACCATGAGCAGTTCATTGCGCAGCTGTTTGCTGCGCGCCCGGACAAGGCTGAGGTGGCGATTGAACAGCAGATTTTCCATGCGCTGGAAGGTCTGGCCCATGACGCCCGTCTGCAAGCTGTTGCGCAGCTGGGAAGCCAGCAGATTCATATCCGGGCCGGCAAAGACCACCTGCAATTCATCGAGAGCCCGGTCCAAATCCAGAGTCAGTTCCAGGCGGGCGGCAAACCGCAGGAAATCGTCCCGGATCAGTGGCTGCTGGATGGCTTCCGGGAGACCCTTGAGCACGTCAAAAGCATGGATCCCCGCCGTCAGCTGCAAGTCGAGGAACCGGTAAATCTTGTACAGGCAAAGCTGGAAAAAATGGCGTCTTTGCCGGATTCGATGGGTGACCCAGCCATTGGCCAGGATTGCAGCCAGGCAGCCAGACAGGAAAAACAGATGGACGGGACCGCGTATGATTATTGCCAGCAGCACCAGGATGAGCATCGGACCTGCTGCGACAAAAACAAAGATTGCCACTGCCTTTTTGCCCCGGAATCCGGCTGTCAGCAGCCGCTGGCTCAAGTATTCCACCCAGGGGGCGGGCAGGCGGCTGAGCCAGCCATAATCGAGCTCCGGCTGTCTTCTGGCAAAAGCACTGGCCAGGCGGCTGTCAAACCGGCAGGCCACAGCTGGCAATAGCTTGTAGACGATGGCCCAAAGGACCAGGCCGATCACCAGCCAAGGCAGATAGGGGATGCATAGCCGAAGGAGTTCTCTCAGCATGGCGGTCAGCCCCTCAAGTCCGGATTTGCCGGTAGGCCCGGACCAGAACCAGAATGGCCAGCAAATAGGCCACAGCAGCCAGCCCCAGCAGGGGCAGGCCAATGGCTTGTGCCAGGAACAATTGCCGGGTCTGGGGGCTGGAGACCAGACGCACGCTGAACAAGACGGGAATGATTGCCGTGAGCAGGGCTGCCAGGATCAGGTCGGAACGATTGCTGATCCGGCGATCGTTTTGAGCCTCCTCCAGCTTGTTCTGCTGGATTTCCAGAAGCTCCAGCAGGGCCGGCAGCTTGCCGCGGTGACGGAAATTGAAACGCAAGGCAATCACCAGGTCTTGGAACGACTCCAGATCCGAATAAGCCTGGAACATGGCCAAGGCCTGGTCAGGGGGCATACCGCCCCGGATCCGGGTCAAAAGATCCTGGATGGCCCGGTGCAGGGATGGACTCAATGGACTGTCGAGACAGCGCTCAAAGGCATAGATCAGGTTTTCCCGGACTTGACACCAGCGGTTCAGCAAACTCGTCAGCTGGAGGATTTCCAACCGTTGCCGCCGGCTGCGGCCAAACTCGATCCATTTCATACTGTTCCTCCCGGTTTTGGCTGCTCGTGACAGTCCAGATCTCCTCCAGACGGAAATTTCTCAAGTAGAGCACGGTATCGACACCCTTGGCCAGCATGGTGCGCAAGCTCGTTTCGCTTTCGCCACTCGTGGCTGGGCGCGCCAGGGACAGCAGGCGTTCAAGGGCATCGCGACCGCTTTCGGCATGAGTGGTGGCCAGGCAACGATGCCCGGAATAGGCTGCCTTGATGAATTCCAGCGCCTCATCGCCAACGATTTCCCCGATACAGTAGGTGTCCAAAGACATGGTCAGGCCATCTGCGACCAGGTCGCGCAGCGTGACAGGCAATCCGCCTTCGTGCCCCTTGCGGATCCGGTGGATCAGGCAATAGGGTTTTTCCGGATAGATTTCGCTGTCGCTTTCTGCGATAAGCACCCGTTCCAGAAGCGGCATGGCCTTGATCATGGCGCGCAGCAGGGTGGTTTTGCCTGATGCGCCCTTGCCGCAGATCAGGAAGGACTGGTCCGAGCTGCTGATGGTCTTTAAAAGCGGCACAGCCTCAGGCGGAAACATGCCCAGCAAGGCCAGCTGCTCCAGCGTATAGGCGACACTCCGGTGCTTGCGGATACAGACCGTCGGAACGGTGACGCTGCGCGGCGGGACCGTGACATTGATCCGCAGCCGATAACGCTCATCTGTGACCCGGCAGTGGCTGTCATTGTCATTGATCTGGCCGCCCTGGCGAATGATCAGCAATCGACAGTACGTGTCGTAGGCCCGTTCCGAGTTGAAGCGGACCGCGATGGGCAGCCGCTGGCCATGGCGCTTGATGGTGAATTCAGCAGGACCTGTCCCATCAATATCGGTCACATCCGGATCGTCGACATATTCCTGCAAGGGGCCATAGCCAAACAGGAAATCCATGGTCTGCTGTCGAAGCTCGGTCGCATAGTACCCGGCTCGCAGGCTTTCCTGGTCGGCGGTTTTCTGGATCAGATTCTCCAGGACGGACCGTTCGATTTTGCCTGCAGCAACCTCGGCGACCAGAGCGGGCTCCGAAGCCAGGACCCGGGCAGATACCTGGGCGATCAGATCGGTCAGAGCAGGCGGATTGAAATCCGGGTGCGGCGCATCATTGAGCAGGATGGGCCTGGCGCGATAGGAACCGTATTGTTCGGCGAACAGGGCGTGAGAGGTGACGATTGGCATGCTTGTCTTCCTTTCTGGCCATCGCGCCGAGGCGGGCGATGATGCCATCGTATTCTTTGGCATTGCAGGCGCTGATCTCTATGGCATAGGGCTTGGCCGTCCCTTTCTGCCTTTGCCGGCCCAAGGCCAGGCGTATACTGCCAACCAGGCGCTGCCGGCTCAGGATATCCAGTGTCCCCAGGCTCAGATCCGTACGTTCGTCATAGGGGAAGGCAACGAAATGGACCCGCAAGGGATCAATCTGGTGGCGCAGGGTGAGGAAATCAATCGACCGGTTGGCAGAGCGGAAGGCAGCCGCATGGCCGGGCAAGGGGACCAGGATCTGGTCTGCAGTCATCAGGCCCAGACAAGTGAAAGCATCATAAATAAACCGGTTGCATAACAGAACGACCACGGGATAGCTCATCCGGGCTATCTCCAGCAGCTTCAGGAGACTGCCGGCGGGAATATGGTCGTATTCATCGAGATGGTCGCCAAAAACCAGCAGGTCAACGGATTCGGCCAGGGAAGGCCAGGCCAGCTCCCGCAAGCGGCGGCTATTGAGGGTCCCCCGCAGGGCCTCCTTGAGGACCAGATTCAAGTTGTCAGCCGAACGGACCGGTGTGGTCAGGCTGGTCCGATTCTTTTTCCCCAGCAAAAGGTCCGCTTGCGGACTCATCAGATCGCAATCGATGACGAGCACCCTGGCATAATAGTGCCTGAGCTGGACCGCCAGTTCACAGCCAAATTCAGGGCCATCCCAGATGCAAACCAGCCGGGAAGGTTGCCCGGGCGACGGTAGGCCCGGGGCGGGTTCTGTCTGGGGTGTCGCATCAGCCGGATCAGGCTGAGCCTCGGCCCTGGCAGCAGGTGGCAGGGTCTCGATCCGGTCATCAGCCATCACCTCGGGCTGTTCAGGCAGTTCCAGCCTTTTGGCGGCCAGTTCCAGGTCCTGTGCCAGGTCCCCGGCAGTGGCATAACGGTCTTGCGGGCTGGTCTGCAGGCTGCACCTCAGGACACTGGAAACTGGCGGCGGCAAGGTCCGCAGGAGATCCGGCAGCCTGGCCTTGATTGTATCGCCAGCATCCAGCCCGGTCAGGACCGAAAGCAAGGTCAGGGCAATGGCATAGACATCGGAGGCCATGACAGGACGGCCCTGCAGGACCTCCGGGGCTGCAAAGCCGGGTGTGCAAGCCATGTCCTGCCCAGGGCCAGCAGCCGCAGCAGCGCCAGTGGACGCCTCATCCGGTGGATTTGGCCTTTGGAATTGCATCGCCCCGAAATCAATCAGGCGCGGCCGCTGATCCGGCCCGAACAGCACATTGGCCGGTTTGATATCGAGATGGAGAAGCCCTGGCTGGCATTGCACATGGAGAAAGTCCACAATCCGCGCCAGCTCAGCGAAAAACCGGATCTGGGCCGGCAAGGTCCATTCTGGCACTTCGGATTTGACCAGATGGTTCAAGCTGGTCCCGGGCAGAAAGTCGAAGAGGAAACAGTCTCGCGGCGGCTGGCCCTCGAGGGAAATGGCTTCCACGCCCCGCAGGGCTGGCAAGGCAGGATGGCGAATCTGGCTGAGCAGATAGACAGCCTCAGGACAGACCACCTGGTCAACGGGCTTGATCACCATCTGGTTTTGGGACAGCAATGGCTGCTGATGATTGGGCGGTGGATCCTGCATTTTCATACCTGCCTGCCTTGTGGGACTGGCGAGGGAGACGGGCTGGCTGCCCTCGCGGTTTTTGCGACAGGTTCAGCATAAAGAAAACAGGCACCCGGTTGGGTGCCTGTCAGGCGTCAAAAGACGTGGATATTCGACAAGAGGTTCTGGCCGGCCCTGTCATTCCAGGGCTCAGGCGGACTTGTGCTTTCGACAAGATCGGGTCAGGCAGACAGCTCCTGCTTGAGAATCACCTCGGGCGGTGTCTTGTGCAAGACATTGTCAAGGGTGATGATGCAGCGGCTGACATCGCTTCTGGAGGGGATTTCGAACATCACATCGAGCATGATTTCCTCAAGGATTGCCCTGAGGCCACGGGCGCCGGTATTGCGGCCCAATGCCTGGCGGGCGATCTCCTGGATCGCGTCCGGTTCAAACTCCAGGGCCACGCCATCATAGTCGAACAGCTTCTTGTATTGCTTGATCAGGGCATTGCGCGGTTCCTGCAGGATACGGACCAGTGCATTCTCGTCGAGACCTGTCAAGGTCACCACGACCGGAATGCGGCCGACAAATTCGGGAATCAGGCCGAATTTCAAAAGATCCTGCGGCATCAGCTTCGTCAGGAGCTCGCCGACATCATATTCCTGCTTGCTCTCGACTGTCGCGCCAAAGCCCATCGATTTCTTGCCGACACGCTGCGAAATAACCTTGTCCAGGCCGTCAAAGGCGCCGCCGAGGATGAACAGGATATTGGTCGTGTCGATCTGGATGAATTCCTGGTGCGGATGCTTGCGGCCACCCTGGGGCGGGACATTGGCGACGGTGCTCTCGAGGATCTTGAGCAGGGCCTGCTGGACCCCTTCGCCACTGACATCGCGCGTGATCGAGGGATTGTCGGACTTCCTGGCAATCTTGTCGATTTCATCGATGTAGATGATGCCGCGTTTGGCGCGCTCGATATCGAAATCGGCATTCTGGATCAGCTTGAGCAGGATGTTTTCGACATCTTCGCCGACATAGCCAGCCTCGGTCAGGGCGGTGGCATCGGCGATGGCAAATGGGACATCGAGAATCCGGGCCAGGGTCTGGGCCAGGAATGTCTTGCCTGTGCCTGTCGGACCAATCAGGAGAATATTGCTTTTCGAAAGCTCGACATCATCCTCAGCCTTGCTGGCCGCTCCGGCATAGACGCGTTTGTAGTGGTTGTAAACGGCAACGGACAAGGCTTTTTTGGCCTTGTCCTGGCCGATCACGTACTGGTCGAGCGCTTCCTTGATCCGGGCAGGTGACATCAGCTCGCCCATGGCGGGGGCTTTGGCCAGTTCCCCACCCAGGGACTGGTCTTCTTCGCTGAGGATTTCTTCACAGAGGCTGACACATTCGTTGCAGATGAAAACACCGGGGCCGGCAATCAGGCGGCTGACCTGGCCTTCGGATTTGCCACAGAACGAGCAGGTGACCGGAACATAGGCGTCCGTATCCCCTGTGCCTGACTGGCGCTTGCCGCGCGGGGGCTGGGTGCCTGGTCCGCCGGAAGAGCCACCCTTGCCTTTGCCGTTATTGTCCATTGATCAGGCCCTCTTTTCCATGATGTGGTCGATGATGCCGTAAAGCTTGGCATCCTCGGCGGTCATCCAGTTGTCGCGCTCGGTGTCGGCGGCGATCTTTTCCAGAGTCTGGCCGGTCCGGTCCGACAGGATGCGGTTGAGGCGGTCTTTCATTTTCAGGATATGCTCAGCGGCGATGCGGATATCCGTCGCCTGGCCCTGGGCCCCGCCGGACGGCTGGTGGATCATGATCTCGGCATTCGGCAGGGCAAAACGCTTGCCCGGCGCACCGGCAGCCAGGAGGAAGGCGCCCATCGAGGCGGCCATGCCCATGCAGATCGTCTGAACGTCGGCCTTGATGTACTGCATGGTGTCATAGATCATCAGGCCGGAGGTGACTTCACCACCGGGGCTATTGATGTAGAGCTGGATATCCTTGTCCGGGTCCTCGGCTTCGAGGAACAGGAGCTGGGCGGTGACCAGGCTGGCCGTGACGGAGTTGACCTCATCGCTGAGGATGATGATGCGCTCCTTCAGGAGGCGGGAAAAGATATCGTAGGATCGCTCACCGCGATTGGTCTGTTCGACAACGATTGGGACGAGACTCATAAGTTTTTCACTCCTTTGATGCTTGATGCATGGTTTTGTCAGATAGACAGAAGGAAACTTCCTTGCGAAAGCTCCCTTCTGTATCATAGCTGATATTTAGCCTGTTTGTCTAAAGGATACCGTAACCATGTTACGAAAGGTGCTGGGGGACTCTTGCGCGGGTCTTATTCAGCCAGGTCAGCATCAGCTGCTTCTGGCTCTTCGGCTTCCGGCGGCGGGGCAATCTGGACGGCTTTTTCGCTCAGCAGGGCGATGGTCTTGTTGCGGACCACGCTCTCGGCAACAAAGCTGTTCTCGCCGGGGGCGATCCGGCTCTTGAGGTCTTCCTTGGTCATGCCGTACAGCTGGGCCATGCGGCCGATTTCATCATCGATCTCTTCTTCGCTGGCCTGGATCTCTTCCTTGGCGGCGATGGCTTCGAGAACCAGGCTGGTGCGCACACGGGTCTCGGCGCTGTCACGCAGCTGTTCGCGGAAGGACTCGATCGTCTGGCCGATATAGCCGAGGTACTGCTCGAGCTCAAAGCCCTGGTAGCGCATCTGCTGGCTCTGCTCATTGACCATCTGGTCAACCTCGCTGTCGATCATGGCCGCGGGCACATCGATCGTGGCATTGGCAACGACAGCCTTGACGACATTGTCTTCGAAGGCACCCTTAGCCCGGCCGGCCGCATTTTCCTCGAGCTTTTTCCTGATGCTGGCCTTGTATTCCTCCAGAGTGTCGAACTCGCTGACGTCCTTGGCGAACTCGTCATCGAGGACCGGCAGCTCACGGAATTTGACTTCATTGACCTTGACCTTGAAAATGACAGCCTGGCCGGCAAGCTCGGCATGGCCATATTCCTCGGGGAAGGTGATCGGCAGCTCGAATTCCTCACCGGCGGTCTTGCCGATCAGGGCATCCTCAAAACCGGGGATGAAGGTATTGGAGCCGATCTTGAGATCATAGGAAGCACCTGTGCCGCCGTCAAATGCGACGCCGTCTTTCAGGCCTTCATAATCGATATTGGCGGTGTCACCGGTCTCGATGCCGCGGCCTTCGACCGGGACGAGACGGGCATTGCGTTCCTGGGTGCGGCCCAAGTCGCGTTCAACGTCAGCGTCCGTGACCGGGAATTCCGGCATGACAGCCTCGACGCCGATGTACTGGCCGAGTTCGACGTCCGGCTTGACGGTGATCTGGACGGTGAATTTCATGCCGTCCTCGCGGCTGATCGACTGGACATCGAGCTCCGGACGGGAAACCGGCGTGATGCCATGCTCGGCAATCGCAGCCAGATAGGCCGGATTGGCGGCAAAATCGATGGCATCATCATACAGGACGCCTTCGCCATAATATTTGGTGACAATGTGCATCGGCGCCTTGCCTTTGCGGAAGCCCGGGACACTGAAGCGGCCGGCATTCTTCTTGAATGAGCGCTGCAGAGCGTCAGCAAAGGTTTCCGGTGAAACATCGATGGTCAGGACAACCACGTTGTTTTCTTTCTTTTCCATTACAGAAGCCATAATTGATATCCTCCCAGAAGGCTTGGCGGCTCGGTCGAGACGCTTTTTCGCCTAATTTACAAATGCTAAAAAATTTTATCACAAGGTCTTATTATTGTAAAGAAATTGCC
>CAZCMX010000045.1:0-16597 GCA_964499985.1 uncultured Mageeibacillus sp. | reverse complement strand
GCGGCAATTGCCACCCCAGGTGCCACCCCTCGCGCGAAGCCCGGCGACTCATGCGAGCTTTGAGGCTCGTCCCGGCATTCTTGTCATGTTATGATGGTACTCATGAAAAACAAGATTCTCAAACAACTTGCAGAGGCTTATTTGTCCGGCCAGGACTATGTTTCTGGAGCTGATATGGCCCGTGACTTGGGCGTCAGCCGGATGGCTGTTTCCAAGGCGATCCAGTCTCTGGTGGCATCTGGGCTGCCGATTGAAAGCACCAGGCACCATGGCTATCGGCTGGCCATTTTCCCAGACCTGCTGCTGGGACCGCTGATCGAGGCGGACTTTGAACGGATCAGCTGGCAGGGGTTTTCGCCTGCCCTTCATGCGTTCGCCAGTGTCGACTCAACCAATCTGGCGGCCCGCCGGGGCTCAGACCAGGGCGATCCGGCAGGGTCGGTCTATGTCGCAGAGGAGCAAACCGCTGGCCGTGGCCGTCGTGGTAAAAGCTGGCGTTCTGCTGCGGGTGAAGGACTCTGGTTTTCGCTGCTGCTCCAGCCGGATTTACCCCCGGAACAGCTGGCACCGGTCACGCTGTTTGCCGGACTATGCGCAGCCACTGCTTTGCGCAAGGCGACTGGCCTGGATATCCAGCTCAAATGGCCAAATGATCTGGTGATCTTGCCAGCTGGCCGAAAGATCGGCGGTATCCTGACTGAAATGCTGGTCGAGGAAAACCAGATTGCTGCAGTCATTATCGGTCTGGGCATCAATGTGCATACCCTTGATTTTCCGGCGGACTTGCAGGCGCTGGCAACCTCTCTGGCCTTGGAATTGGCGCGGCGGGACAACTCTCCCCAATCCGGCACCTCTTTTCAATCGAGCGCCTCTCCCCAATCCGGCACCTCTTTTCAATCGAGCGCCTCTCCCCAATCCGGCACCTCTTTCCAATCGAGCGCCTCTCCCCAATCCGGCACCTGCTTCCAATCGAGCGCCTCCTTCCCGCCCGGCACCTCCTTCCCGCCCGGCCAGACCAATCCCGCATTGAACCGGATCGGCCTGCTGACAGCCATTCTTGGCGAATGGGATCGCCGCTGGCCGCAGTTTCTGGCGCAAGCCTCTGCTGGGCTGGCGCTTCTGCCCGAGGCGGGTTGGCTTGATGATTACCGGGCGATTTGTGCGACTCTGGGCCGGACGGTCGTGGTCCATGATGCCAGCGGCCAGGCTTGGGAAGGTTTGGCATTGGACCTGGCACCGGGGGGTGACCTTCGCGTGCAAAGGGCTGACGGCAGCATCAGTACCGTATCGGCTGGTGATGTATCGGTTCGCGGCTTTCTGGGGTATGTCTGAGCTGTCCTGCCAACGAAAACGATCAGAGATGATGGTCAACCACAGGCTCGTTGAGGGTGCTGAAACCATCCAATCTCATCGGTTATTGTAAACCTAAAACAAAAATAAGTTGACAAACTGCTGCCGTTTTGGCATCATCAAACCAACCTCAGAAGGAGGCTTTGTGCACAATATCGATGATATGACCTGTGAAGAAGTCCGGGAACTGGCTCGTGAGCTGGCTGCTTTCATCAAGGAGCTGTTGAGTGAGAAGGAACGGGAAACCCGCCTTGAATTTGCCTGGTCAGGTAATTTGGGCCATTGGTATCTCAACTTTGACACTGGCCGAGTCATTTTCAACCCCTTGAAGGTCCAAGCCTTGGGTTATTCAATGTCAGAGCTGCCTGAAAAGGTCCATTACTCATTTTTTACTGAGAAGGTTCATCCTGAGGATTATGGCCCGATGATGCAAGCCATGCACGATGCCTTGTCCGGAAAAACAGAAATTTACGAATGCGAGTACCGGATCCAGAATCTCTCGGGGCAGTGGAAATGGTTCCAGGACCGGGGCCGGGTCACCCAGCGTGATGCGCAGGGGAGGGCCATTCTGGCTGCCGGGATCGTGTTTGACATCACGGACAAAAAGTCTCTGGAACAGGATTTGATGACGAAGCTGGAACAGACGAAATACCAGGCCCAGATTGATGGCCTGACTCAGATCAAGAACCGCCAGACGATCCTCGACGAGCTGTCGTACAGGCTTGAACAGGTTAATGAGACTCAGACGGACCTGACGATTGCCATGGTTGATATCGATTTTTTCAAATGGATCAACGATACTTTTGGCCACCTGGCTGGTGACCAGGTCCTCCAGAAAGTGGCTGCCAGCTTGCGCGATTCCATCCGCGGTTCGGACAGTGTGGGCCGATATGGGGGTGAAGAGTTCCTGGTGATTCTGCCTAATACACCGCTCAAGCATGCCATCGGCGTTTTTGAGCGCATGCGCATCCGGGTGGCCAGTGATGCCCAGATAGATGACCAGCAAGTGACGGTCAGTATTGGTGTCGCTTTGTTTGAGAAAAATGATTCGCGAGATGATTTGATTGCCAAAGCCGATCAGTGCCTGTACCAGGCCAAAGCCAATGGCCGGAATCAGGTTGTGGTTGGCACCCCCAAAAGGGAATTTTAACCGGACTGGATCGGCAGCGGGATGATCTGACACGGTTATAGTGCGGAACTAAATTTACAGAGGTGAATTCCATGAAACTGACCACGCGAGACATGACCATGGTCTCATTATTTGCTGTGCTCTCCATCATCGGGGCCAAGGTGTCTTTGCCGGTCCTGGCTATCCCATTCACTTTCCAGTTCATCATCAGCCTGCTGACGGGCATTGTCTTAGGCGCGCGGCGTGCTTTGCTGGCCCAGGGTCTTTACCTGATGATGGGGCTTGTGGGCCTGCCGGTATTTGCCAAGGGCGGTGGTCTGGCCTATGTTCTGGAACCGACGTTCGGCTATCTGATCGGCATGGCCCTGGGAGCCGGGCTGGTCGGCCTGGCCGCAGACCGGCTTGATCCCTTGCGCCATTCGCTCAAGCCCTGGCCGCTGGTGCCGTTCAATTTCCTGGCCCTGGCCGTGGTCTATGCGGTAGGGCTGGCCTATTTGTACGGGGTGATGAACCTGTATGTTGGCAAGGATATGACCTTCCTCAAAACGATCCAGGTGGGCATGATTCCCTTTCTGGTCAATGACAGCATCTACTGTGTGCTCGCGGCCCTGCTTGGACCCCGTTTGCGCCGGATCGCCTCCTGGCGCAGCTAGGTCTTACGTTGCTTTCTGGTTTGAAAGCGAAGCGTGGTCCAGTTCCTTTTGCAATTCGGCCAACCGGTCTGTGGCCAGGGGGGGCGCCCCTGCCAGCGGATAGGCCAGCCCCATATGCTCATATTTTTTGATCCCCAGTGTGTGATAGGGCAGAAGCTCGATTTTTTGGATCTGCAATTGGGGATAGCGCTGGAGAAACCGGACCAGGGCCTGGACGGATTCTGCCGTATCGTTTTGGCCTGGCACAATGACCTGGCGGATCCAGACGGCCTGGCCGCGAGCATCGGCCAGCTCGAGCAATTGCTCCAGGCCAGCCATGGGGCAGCCGGTCAGGGCCTTGAACCCGTCAGCTGTGGCTGACTTGATGTCGAGCAGAACCAGATCGGTGGCTGCCAGGATGGCTTGCAGGACAGCCGTGTCTGAGCCCTGAGCACGCTCGCTGGCCGCAAACGCAGCGGTCCCGCTGGTGTCGAGCACGGTGTGGATGCCTTCCCTTTGCAAGGCTTGCAAAAGGGCCAGGCTGAAATGAGGCTGGGCCAGTGGCTCGCCACCGGACAGCGTCACGCCGCCGGTGGTTCCGAAATAGGGCCGCATGCGCCGGGCTTTGGCGACGACCTCCTCGACAGTGACCGGGCGGCCACCCTGAAGCTCCCAGGTGTCCGGATTGTGGCAATACAGGCAGCGCAGGGGGCAGCCCTGGAGAAAGACGACCAGCCGCAGGCCAGGTCCGTCCAGGGTGCCGAGTGTCTCATAAGAATGCAGGCGGCCGATCAGGTTTGCAGCGGGAGAAGTCATATTTTCCAAGTGGCGCTGGCTCGACTGCTCAGCCCAGGCGGTCGTGGAAGGTCCGGTCGAGGACCTCTCGCTGCTGCTCAGGGGAGAGGCGGTTGAAATGGACCGCATAGCCGGAGACCCGGATCGTCAGGTCAGGGTAAAGGGCCGGATTTTGCATCGCGTCTTCGAGCATGGCACGGCTCAGGACATTGACGTTCAAATGGTGCGCCTCCTGGGAGAAATAGCCATTGAGCAGGGCGACCAGATTGTCTGCCTGCTCGGATACGGTTTTGCCCAGGGCCGTCGGGGTGAAGGTCATGGTGCAGGAAATGCCGTCGCGGCAGCAGTCGTAGGGGATTTTGGCGACCGCATTGAGGGCTGCCAGGGCCCCTTCCTTTTCCCGGCCATGCATCGGGTTGGCGCCCGGGGCAAAGGGCTCGCCCTTGCGCCGGCCGTCCGGCGTGGTGCCGGTCTTTTTGCCGTAAACCACATTCGACGTGATGGTCAGGATCGACAGGGTATGCTGGGCGCCGCGGTAGCAGGGCGTCTTTTTCAGTTCGCCGAGGAAATTTTCACAGAGGGCGGCGGCGATGGTGTCGACACGATCGTCGTCATTGCCGAAGCAGGGGAAATCGCCCTCGGTGATGAAGTCGACGATGATGCCGCGTGCGTCACGGACCGGGGTGACTTTGGCGAACCGGATCGCGCTCAGCGAATCGGCGGCGACGGACAGCCCGGCCATGCCGAAGGACATCACGCGGTTGACCCGGGTGTCATGCAAGGCCATCTGGATCTTTTCGTAGGCATATTTGTCATGCATGGCATGGATGACATTCATCGTATTGACATAGAGGCGGGCGATCCAGGTCTGGTAGAAACTGAACCGGGCCATGACGTCGTTATAGTCCAGCGGTCCATCGCCGACCGCATCCTGGACCGGGCCGACCTGCTCGCCGGTGACTTCGTCGCGGCCGCCGTTCAAGGCCATCAGCAGGACCTTGGCGATATTGCAGCGGGCGCCGAAAAACTGCATATCCTTGCCGACTCGGCCGGCGGAGACGCAGCAGGCGATCGCGTAGTCGTCGCCGTAGCGCGGCCGCATCAGGTCGTCGTTTTCGTACTGCAGGGAGTCCGTCTCGATCGAAAGCGTCGTGCAATAGCGCTGGAAGGCCGGCGGCAGCTGGGTGGACCAGAGCACGGTCAGGTTGGGCTCCGGCGCCGGGCCGAGATTTTTCAGGGTGTGCAAATAGCGGTAGGCTGTGCGGGTGACCAAGGTGCGGCCATCCTCACCCATACCGCCGATCGACTCGGTCACCCAGGTCGGATCGCCGGCGAACAGCTCGTTGTATTCGGCGGTGCGCAGCTGGCGGGCCATGCGCAGCTTGAGGATGAAATCGTCGACCAGCTCCTGGGCCTGGGCTTCCGTCAGGTGCCCCTCGCGGCGGTCGCGCTCGAGGTAGATGTCGATAAAAGTCGTTGTCCGGCCCAGTGACATCGCGGCGCCGTTTTGTTCCTTGATCGCGGCGAGATAGGCGAAATACAGCCACTGGATCGCTTCGCGCGCATTCGTGGCTGGACCGGCAATGTCCAGACCATAGAGGGCGGCCATTTCCTTGAGCTTTTGCAGGAAATCGATCTGGCGGTACAGTTCCTCACAAAGACGGATATTTTCCTCCGTCATATCCTCTTGACCGAGCGCCAGTTTATCCTGCTCTTTCGCCACGATCAGGCGATCGACGCCATACAGGGCGACTCGGCGGTAATCGCCGATGATCCGGCCGCGGCCATACGCATCCGGCAGGCCAGTCAGGACCCCAGTTTTGCGCACAGCCTTCATCTCTGGGGTGTAGACGCGGAAAACGCCATCGTTGTGGGTCGTGCGGTAGCGGAAATGTTCGAGCACGGATTCGGACAGCTCATAGCCATAGTCCTGGCAGGCCTTCTGGGCCATGCGGATGCCGCCGAACGGATTGACACCGCGCTTCAGGGGCCGGGCGGTCTGCAGGCCAACGATGAGCTCGAGCTCGCGGTCGAGATAGCCCGCCGGATAGTTGGTCAGGGAAGAGACCGTGGTGGTGTCGATGTCGAGCACGCCGCCCAGCTCGAGCTCCAGCGCGCGCAGCCGGTTGTACTTGGCATTGAGCAGCTGCGTTCGTTCCGTCGCCGGGGCGAGGAACGACTCGTCGCCTGAGTAGGGGGTGTAATTTAATCGGATGAAATCTGCGACATCGATTGTTTCCAGCCAGCGGCCGGGATTGAATTCCTGATGAATGGCCTGCATTCTATCGGTACCTCCCATGCATCGGGCCCAATAAAAAAACCTGGGCCCATCCAATACAGATTGCCCAGGCGGTCGACAAGACATACATGACCCGGTCCCCGATGGTATCCCACCGCGGTGGCACCCCACCGTATTCCGCCAGTTCCGGATCGTCTGGCCCCAGTATAGTGCGGAGCAAGCGACAGCGTCAAGGGGTGCCCCAAAACTGAAACCTGACAGGATGGAGCAGGCGCTGGATTTTCCGGATCCAATGGACCAGCTGGAGATGCAGATAGGTGTTAAAAGGTGACGGATCGATCTCTTCCAAGTCGCCAAGGCCGAGGGCCTCGAGTACCTGCTGTTCGGTTGCTAATGACTTGGCTAGCCCCCCTCTGCTGAGAAAGAGGAGGAGTGGTCGTTCATTCGTTGCAGGTCAGTAATCGAAATATAATCATTAATGGGCTCTATATCAGGCCCGGTGACTTTATCAGTGCCAGACCACCGACAATGATGGTGTAGAGCATACAAGCCAGTCCTCCCAATGCCCATCCGTTCATAAATAATTCTCCGATTCTATACCGGGTTCATTCGTGCGCACTGCGCATACTGTGCAGGTCCAGCCGTCATTGCTCCAGCCCTTGGCGGATGCGCGGCACCGTCACGGCAAAAACGGCAGCTGTCAGGGCCAGGATCACACCGCAGGTCAATGCCAGGTTGCCCCAGGTCATATCGCCGTTCAGGATGGCGACATTGCCTCTGTAGACCCAGTAGAAGGGCGACCAGTAAAGCACCCACTGCCATTTAGCGGCCAGGAACTCATAACCGGCCACCGAGGCGGCCAGCGGCAGCATGATGATTTTGGTCGTCGCGACTGCTGTCATCACGTCATCGCTGTTGAGCCCCTGGAGCAGGCCGATCATGATGCTGATCAGCGAGGCTGCGAAAACCAGGACCAGCAGCTGGACGAAATTGACATGGCCAGCCACGCCCATGAAATAGACCAGGATCACACTGCCCAGAAGCGCCAGCAAGAGCCCCATCAGGCATTTGCCGCAGATCCAGGCCAGGCGGCTGATCGGCGCCACATTGATCGCGCTGATCGTATTGTCCATTTTTTCCTCGACAATATTGAGCGAGACGAGCATCCCGGCCAGCGCTGTCATCAGCAAAATTCCCATATTGGCCCACAGCATCTTGATCGGTGGCGTCCTGACCCCGAATTCCTCAATGACGGCCGTCGAGTCGGTCGCGGAGCGCCCAGATTCGAAAAACGTTTTGAGCAGGCGCGCGAAATCGACGACCTCCTTGGGCTCGTTGCCCTGGGTCAGGATGACGGCCGCCTCGCCCGCACCGACGATGCCGACGACATTGTCACGCGCCAGGATCCGTTCCTCCAAAGCCAGCCGGTCGGCAAACAGGCTGACATGCGCATAGTCGTCGAGATACTCGGCCATGCCGGGATTCTCATCCCTCAGCAGGGCGATATTGACCATCGTGTCCTCGATGCCGGGCGCCAGGAAATTGACCATGAGGGCGAGGACGAAGGGGAACAGGATGATGAACAGTGACATGAAATCGCGCAGGCTGACCTTGAGGTCACGAGTGAAAACGAGCAGCAGTTTGCGAAACATCCCAGCCACCTCCTCAAACCGTCAGGGTCCGTCTGAACCGGGCATGGGCCCAGGCAAACAGCGCAGCGCCGCCGGCCAGGAAAGCCGCCGACAGGCGCGCGACGAAGCCCAGGTCGGCCTGGCGGAGGATCTCGCGGAAGCCATAGATGATGTAGTAGCTCGGCAAAAGCTTGAGCCAGGCAGGATTCCAGCTCGGTGAGAAATAGGCCAGTGCCGGCAGCATCAGGCCGATCATGATCAGGAACAGGACGGCGAAGGACTGGGCCATATCGTCGAAATAGCCGGCCACCACCAGGCCCAGGCCGGAGGCGAAAAAGCCAGTCGTGACCAGGAACCAGACCAAGAGGGGGTAATGAACCTTGAGGCCCATCAGCGGTACAACCAGGAGCAGCGAGGTCACGAGCATCGTCAGCGTGAGCACCAGCACCTTGCTCAGCAGGTATTGCCAGAGCGGGGAAGGCGAGACCGCATAGGCCTTGATCACGCCTTCCTTCTTGTCGAGGAAAATATAGGCGGCGATGATGAAAAAGCCCATCAGGGCGCCATTGAAAGCCAGGAAGACCGGCAGCAGGTTTTCCCGGTCCGACAGCAGGACCAGGTCGCTGGCCAGGGTTTCGACCGGCTGGCTCTCGGCCGCGGGGAACACGATGGCATCGTCCTGGGCATGCAGGACCAGAAGCAGCTGCTTCAGGCGGCTGGTCTCATTGCCCTGCAGGTAATAGGTGTAATGCCATTGGCCATCCGCAGGATCGAGCTGGATCGTGGCGCCATAGAGATGGCGGTCCTCGGCCAGGCGGATCATGTCGGACTCGTTCGCCAGAACATGGAGCTTGGCATCCTGGCTTTCGTAGAGCTGGGTGGTGATCTCGTCCTTGCCGATGTTGAAGACGACGGGCTCCGGCTGGCCGTCGAGGTCGTCGAAGGTCTCGATATAGGCCGCCCGGATGGCCGGGTCAGGGATCGCCAGATAGAGGAATTCCTCGTCTTTATTGACAAAATGCTCTGGCACGACCAGGAGCAGGACAAATAGCAGGATGAAGGCCATCAGCAGCTCGACATAGAAATAGAAGCCACGCGAGGCGATCAGGAGCTCTTTTTTGACACTGGACCACAGCTTCATGTCAGACCAGCTCCCTTCCGGTCACCTGGATGAAGATCTCCTCCAGCGTTGCCTCCCTGGTATGCATGGTGCGGATGCGCTGGCTGGCAATCAAGTCGATCAGACGCTGCTTGCCCTCGGCATCGACGGTCGACAGGGTCTCGCTGACCAGCTTGCCATCGTCGCCATATTCGACGGTCACGAGGCTCTGGCCATGCTGGAGCTTGAGGTTTTTCGGGCTGTCGATCAGCTGGATTTCGCCATCGACGATAAAGGCCACACGCGAGCATAGCTCATCGGCGATATACATATTGTGCGTCGTCAGGAAAACCGTGACGCCCTGCTGGTTTTGTTCGCGGATGATGCCCTTGATCGTTGCGGCGATCGCCGGGTCCAGGCCGGTTGTCGGTTCATCGAGGAACCACAGCTCCGGGTTATTGAGCATCGAACGGGCAAAGGTCAGGCGGTGCTTCATGCCCTTGGAGAATTCACCCGCCCGGACCTGGCCCTTGCCGTCGAGGCCGACCAGCCGCAGCAGCTCATCGGGATCGCGGGTCGGCACATCATAGAGCTTGGCGAAAAACTGGAGGTTTTCCCGCGCCGTCAGTTTGCTATAGACATTGGACTGCTCAAAGGACATGCCGATCCGGTTGAACATGCTGTTTTTCAGGTCTTTGACATCGTAGCCGGCGACTGAAACCTGACCCTTTTGCAGGCGGAGAAGGCCGGTCAGGATGCCCTGGGTCGTTGACTTGCCGGCGCCGGAGGGGCCGAGGAATCCGAAAACCTCACCTTTCGGGATCTCGAAGCTGACGTCCTTGACGGCATAGACATCGTTTCTGGCATAGGAATGGTAGAGATGCTCAACGCTGATCATACGGTTTGCCCCTCCTGCTCAAGGCTCGGTTTGTAGAAGGACTGTTTCAGGATATCCATGTAGTGGTTCATGCTCGCAGCAGCCTGGGCCAGATCGAGCGGGGTGTCGGAGCCCATCTGGGCCAGCAGCTCCTCACCGTATTTTTCGAGCGACCAGCGGACGATGTTGATTGCCTCCCGCGAGGTCGCCGGATCGCGGAATTTGCTGTAATCCACATTACGGGTATAGATGTCCTGGCTGACCTGCGCAAAATCGAGCCCGTAGCCCTTGTAAAATTCGATCATCTCGGCCGTCTTGGCCAGATGCTGGTTGCTCATGACCTGCAAAAGGAAATCGAACAGATGCGGGTAGACCTGCTGGATTTCCATCTTGATCAGGGCGATCTGTTTCAAGCGTTCAAAAAGGTCGGTCTCGTTCCAGTCGATCCGGTCCATCACCGCCCGGTACATTTTCCCGATCACAAAACCGACCAGCTGCTGATACAGCTCCTGCTTGCTGCCGAAATAATGGAAGAGCAGGCCCTTGGAAATGCCCGCTTTGGCGACGATATGGTTGGTTGAGGCCTTGTCGTAGGGGAAACTTGCGAACTCTTCGATCGCGGCATTAAGAACGCGGTCCCGTTTCTCGGGTTCGATGCCAGGCATGATCGCCTGGCGGATGTCCTGACGGGTATCCGGCCTGATGTCTGGCATAGAATCACCTCACCGTTGACATTGACCAATGTGGTCAATGTCAGAATAGCACGATTGACCAATGTGGTCAATCGATGGTTTCAGCATCGGTTGAGCTGGTGCTTCATATGCAGTCTAACCAAAAAGGCCGGACATCCAGCAGCTGGATATCCGACCCTTGGTTCTTATGTGTTTGCTCGAGTGCCAGGTCCAGGGAGATTTCATTTGACTTTGACTTCAAGCCATTTTTTAGTGGCGGCTACGGTGGCTGAGCCTTCATTGATGGCAATCTGCAGTTCATATGTACCGTCTGGCAGATCTTTGTCGGCGATTTTCAGGCGGAAGCTGCCATGACCATCGGAATCGGTGGTGAACAGCAGCAGTTTATAGTACTGCAGGGATGTGTTGCGGTCCAGATAGGTGCCGGTATAACCTGCCAGCTTGCGTACCCAGACGGAGTGCTCGGTTTTTTTCTTGAGGCCATCGATCACACCGCGAATGACCAGATCATTTTTACCTTTAGGGGTGGTGACCGTGATATGGCCCTTGTAGGGGTTGTCATCGTCCACCTGGTCAGATGTCCCGCCGGTTACATGATAGACGGGCATTTTTACGTTCAGGACTGCGTGAGCCTTGCTGTTGTTCTGTGCTGCGTGGACTGGCTTGGCCATGACAGTGGCCGGCAAAAGGACCACGAGCGCCAGGATGAGTGCGAATGAAATCCATTTTTTCATCTGGTATCACACTTCTTTCACCGCTGAGGCCTGGCACCACAGGATATCAATAATATTATAGCACAATCAAGATCTGTCAATCGGCGACCGCATCAACTGACCACCAGCTGGCCGGCATCATAGGTGTTCGGATGTTCACCGGCCGTCGAGGGTGTGTCAGGCAGGCCGCTGATTGAAACGCCGTATTCAGCCTCGATCTGGCCGATGCGATCCATCAGGGCCTGGTATTCGCGGTCGAGTGTCAACTGCCAGCAGCGCAGATAATAGGCCCGCCACAATGCGGCACCGCGGGCATCCGACTCCTCGCGGGTGATGTTTCCACTCAGGTACTCGCTGTAGATTTTATCACCCTCATTATTGGTCCAGGTCAGAAGCTCGCTATCCTCGACCAGGTAATAGCTGCGGCCTGTCGCCAGATAGTCGCGATACCCTTCCAGCCAGCCCAGGTAATTGTCCAGGGCTGACTGGCTGGCTTCGCGGGCCTGGCGCAGCTGATCATCGCTCTGGCCGGAGGGCGCGGCCGTTTCCATGGCCTCACTTTCACTCATGTGCGGTTCGGTCGTTTCGGCCGTTTCGGCCGTCGTTTCCAGGTTTTCTGCCGCGACCGTCACGGAAAAATAGTCCTGTGTCAAGACTTGGCCAGTTGCAGCATCCATCAGGTAGACATGGCCATAGTATTTTCCCGGCGTATCATAGACCGTGCTCATGACGAGCTCATCGCTGTCCCGGTACGACGATCCATCGCCAAAATCCCAGCGCAGGCGCGTGTTTTCCGGTGCATTGACGAGCTGGACCGTCCATTCGGCCAGCCCATGGGCCGGAATCTCCTGACCCTTCGGCTCAACCGCCAGCAAGGGAACCGAAGCACTGGCCGATCGGACGAGGATGCCGCCGAGGTCCAGGCCGACTTCGATGCTGATTGGCAGAGCGGCGTCGAGGTATTGGGTGACATAGGTGGAATATGTCGCAAGATCATCCAGGCGGATCGAGAACTGGCCATTGCTGATTGGGGTGGGTGGCAGCAGGACCGACTGCTGCTTGCCATTCTCCAGCTTGGTGATTGTGGCGATCAGGCGTTGGGTCGTGTTCAGTCCGGGAGTCGATGAGAAGCTGCCGTCGTCCCGGCGCTGGTAAAGTGTGACCGTGCCGCTGAGTGTTTCGGCATCAAACCGGACCGCATCCACCGTGACGCGCGGCAAACCCAGGTCAAGGATTTTGGCGGCACTGTGGATGGCAATCGGAACCAGGCGTTCGGCCTGGCTCTTGACTGCAGCCTGTGTGACCAGCGGCGGCACCTGGTCCCAGCCATTGTCGTCGAGCCATGAGCCATGATAGGTGATCATCTGGCCCAGCTCATCGTCGACCACATAGTTCAGGGATAATTCGTCACGCCGCCTGGGTTCGCGGTAGTCGGGCAGGCTGAAGACAAAATTGTCCAGATTATTGTCCACCAGAGCCTCCATACCGCCATTGGGCGACTGGACGATATAGGGAATCGTATCATTGGAGAAAAAGTGCGCATTGACATAGGCCGCGACCAGGGTGAATAAATCGACCGGATTTTGCGCCTGATCGATCAGATCGCTGACCAGGACATTGGCAATGGAACGACCGGCATTTTCGCGGATGATCGCCAGATTCGCTGAAACGATATACTCATAGGCATCGGCGCGGAAGCTGTCAAACGCAGTGACAGAGACATCGTTACCGGGGTGGGAATCATTGCGGACATGGGCGGGAACCGACATATCCGCCATCGAATGCATGGCCTGGCCGAGGCTGCGCCAGGCAGAGGCATAGGCACGGGCCGGGAAATGGGCGGCAAAGGCCTCGTCCAGATACGCCTGCTGTTTCTGCCAGCTCCAGGGATTCTCTGGATGGCTGAACACCCAGGTTCGGGAATCGATATGCGGATTGGACTCGCCCATGACCGCATCATAGGCGGTCGCGAAATTCGTCAGGGCGGAATCATTCAGCGGGATATCGGTCAACCAGGGCTCCCCCTGGCCCGGCCCGGCGACCGGATTGAAGAAATGGCGCCAGGACATGTATTTTTCCGGCTCATCGGCACTGTAGCCGCCATCGATGATCCAGCTGCGGAAGGTTTTGGCGGTATCTTCCTCGATCTGCTGGAGCTCCGCGCGGGTCTGGCCATTCCTGACCACATCCGAACCGGTTGGCGTAAACAATTCAGCATACCATTGGCCGTCCGGATCATCCTGTGGCCTTAGCTTTTCAATCCCCAGGGCCTTTTTATCCGGTGCAAAATCATAATAGCGGAGGATCGGGTCTTCGGCTGCCTGTTCGACCAGCAAGTCGAGCGCCAGCTGATTGATCAGGCGGTGAGCCCCGCCAGCCAGATAGGACTTGCTTTTACCCAGGTCCTTATTGTCATAGGCCGCCACCGGAAAACCCGCCGTCACCAGGACTGCCAGACCCAGACCAATCGCCAGAGCTTTGACCCCATTATTGCCATCCCACATAAGCACCCTCGCTAGATTCTCTGGCCTAGAAACGCGACAAACGCCAGACCCCATCGACTTTTTCGAAAATCATGATGTAGGTCCGGCCATTTTCCGTGACCTCGTACTCCGCATAGCTGGCATCCGCATAGAGCAGCTTTCTCGATTTCAGCATCGCGCCGATCCGTTCCAGCTCCTGCTCATGCTCTGCCAGAACCGGCAATAGCTCCGGCGATGATTCCGGATGCAGGAATTCTGCGACCGAATCGACATCATTGCTGCGGAAGGCCTTTTCGATCTTGGCCACATCGCGGTTCAAACCCGCATCATCGACCTGGAAAACAGGGGGCAGGGCAGCCATCACAACGGCAAGCAGCAGTACGCCGATCGACTTGAGCCAACTGGTGAAAAGCCTTTTCCGGAGCAGGAACAGTCCGCCCAGAAGCACCAGGTCTAAAGCCAGGGCGAGTGGCGAGAATGCACCGAGCAGCATCAGCAGGCAAAAAATCGCCAGGAGCAGCCACAGGACCCAGAACAACTTGCCCTGGAATGACTTGCCGGCTCCTGACCCTGTTGTCTGCGGCTGTTTTTCAACCGGCGGCAGACCTGGCCCACCTGAAGGTGAGACTGACTGAGGGACGATCTGGCCACAGGTGCCACAAAACCGGGCCTGGTCAGCAATGGCATTTCCACAACGACTGCAGTACATGGGTGGCCTCCATCCAAGAAAAAATCGCTGTCCCGCGCGGATCGTGAGCAGCCAGGGAACGAATTGGATCAGTCATTTAATCCGGGTCTATGCAGACTTTGTTTTTGCCCGTATGCTTGGCCTCATACAAGTTCATGTCTGCCGCAACTTTCAGTGTCTTGATATCATGAACAGTGTCCGGATAAATAGCAACCCCTATCGATACCGTGATGTTCAAGGGGGGACCATTAGGGATCAGGACCGGATTGGAGTCAATCGATTGGCGGATGCGCTCTGCCACATGGATGGTTTCGGCTCTGGATGCCTTTTTCAGGATCACGGCAAATTCTTCCCCGCCAATCCGTGAGACAAAATCTGTCGTTCTGGAATTGGCCAGCAAGTGTTGCCCCAGCTCTTTCAAGACATAATCTCCGGTTGCATGCCCATAGGTATCATTGATCTGCTTGAAATCATCGACATCGATGATGAGCAAGGCCACATTGTGGTTGTTTTCAATGGCTTGCGATAGAACCTGGTTGTAGGTGTGGTCAAATTGCCGGGTGTTCTTCAAACCCGTTAAAAAGTCATGGGAGGATTCCTGCTTGAACTGATTGAAAAGCCGGTGTGAAGTCACCAGGTAATGGATGACATAATAGACCCCGGCTCCGATGATCGCTGAAAACAGATACAGGATCAGCAAGAGGTTGATCAGATTGGTTTTATTGTCCATGATCAGGTAGAGGGCGATACTCCTGATCGCCAGCGCATAAGACAGCATGAGGCTGATTTTTTGTTTTGCAGGCACATGGGTCAGGGCGATCCAGCCACAGCCCACACTGACCAGCATGACTCCGATGGATGAAACAAAGGATGTCTCGGTGATTCCGTTGAAGGTGAGCCGGAAGAGCGCTGCCATGAACCCGGAAATGACCGCAGAGACCGGGCCGCCAAAGCAGGCGATCGCGATGAGGATCAAGTGGTAGAAATCCGTCACGACCTGGTCCGTGATTCTGAAACCGGTCGCGATCAGAAGGCTCGCAGCAACCCCTCCCGCCAGACCCAACAGGACTTTGGCCCGGACAGGCGATTTGAGGTTGATGTCGGTATTTTTGAACAACTGACTGATGATGAACAAGATGGTGAAAAGGATCGCCGAATTATTGATCAGTTGCTGAACCATCAACCCTATCCTCCATCGCTGCACCGCGCGGGCCTGACCATTACCGGATTTCCAGGATCTCTGCCATCGGCTTGAAGGTTTTGCTCCGGGGTGCATAGGCTGGCTTGCCCAAAGGGACCACACTCAGCAGCTGGCATTCGTCGGTCATGCCAAGCGCTTGGCCAATTTCCCTGGCGGCAACGATTGGATCATTCATCCAGCAAGCGCCATAACCTCCGGCATGAATGGTCAAAAGCATGTTCTGGACGGCTGCGCCAATTGAAAGCACATCGGGGTAGCCGAGGGCATCGAGCATCTGGCGATCTGAGAAGCCCTTCTGGCGATAATAGTCAACCACCTTGGGGTCGTAATAGGCCATGGGGGTCATGAAAACAAAGATCACTGCGGGCGCCTGCCTGAAAAAGGTGACCTGCCGGATGCGCCTGTCGATGACCGTCTCAAAGTCAGGTGCGTCGCGGTAAAATTCGCGGATCCCTTTTTCGGTTGCTTCAGCAATCCGGGTTAAAAGATCCTTGTCGCGGACTACGATAAATTTCCAGCATTGACTGTTGCAGCCACTCGGGGCAAAGGTCGCCGCTTCGACCACTGTCCTGATAAAATCCTCTGGAACCTCATCGGGAAGGAACTTCCGGATGCTGCGCCGGGATTCGATCACATTTCGAAGTTTTTCCATGGCCATTTAACCTCGCTCCAGCTTCTGGTCTGTTCCGCAGATCATCGGTGCAATTGAGACACATTTTTGTCGATGCTCTATGACTTTATTATCACTTATGTAACTGCAAAAATCCCCATTTTGCAAATGATTCATGCCTGATGCTGCAGGCAGATTGATTTTGCGAACCATGATCGGCTCTGAGCCATGCGGGTGAAAAACAAAAACCGCCAGGACCTTACAGTCCCAGCGGTTTAGGTTTGGTGGAGCATAGGGGATTCGAACCCATATGTTCATAACCACGTCCGGTGAAAGAGCCTGCGAATAGGCCGTTTCTGGTGATAGGGATTAGACCGATAACCATATCTGACAAATAAAGTTACAACTTTTCGTTACAACTTTTTCAGCTCGTTTTGATGTGCCGCTTGAGGATTTCA
>CAZCMX010000044.1:11245-17141 GCA_964499985.1 uncultured Mageeibacillus sp. | reverse complement strand
AAATCAGTTTAACACGAGCCTGAGCGGGATTTGGACTTGTCACTGCCCCCGCACCGCCCGTTCCAGCCGCTCCAGCGCCTGTTCCAGAACCTTTCTGGGGCAGGCGTAATTGATTCGCTCAAAATGCTCACCACCAGCGCCGAACATCGAGCCGGGGTCGAGCCAGAGCTTGGCCCGGTTCACGATCAGGTCCTGGCGTTCGGATTCGGACAAGTCGAGACCGGAGCAGTCGAGCCAGGCCAGATAGGTGCCCTGCGGTTCGACGAGGCGGATTTCCGGCAGACACACCTGTAAAAATTCGCGGATGACGGACAAATTGCCCTGCAGGTAGGCGATCAGCTCGTCGAGCCATTCGGCGCCCTGGGCATAGGCCGCCTGGCAAGCGACCAGGCCGAGTGTGTTCAGCTGGCTATAGCCGCTGCGATGGATTTCGTCGGTGACTTTGCTTCGCAGTATCGAGTCCGTGGCAAACAGATTGGAGACCTGCAAGCCGGCCAGGTTGAACGTTTTGCTCGGCGCGGTGCAGGTCACCGTGATCGCGGCAAATTCGGGCCGCAGATTGGCAAAAACCTCATGCCGGTTGCCCGGAAAAATGAAATCGGCATGGATTTCGTCAGCGATGACCCAGACCTGGTGGCGGAGACAAATTTCACCCAGCTGTTCCAGTTCCGCACGGGTCCAGACGCGGCCGACGGGATTATGCGGGTTGCACAGGATGAACAGTTTGACCTGGTTTTCGACAATTTTGGCCTCGAAATCGGCAAAATCGATCGTGTATTGGCCATTTTCGTAGTGAAGCTCACTGACCACGAGCTGGCGGCCATTGTCCTTCACCACGGATCCGAACGGATAATAGACGGGCTGCTGGATGATCACGGCATCGCCTGGCCGGGTCAATGCCCGCACGCTATTGGCGATTGCAAATACGACTCCGGGTGACTTGATCAGCCATTCTTGTTCGACCTGCCAGCCCAGGCGGCTGGAAAGCCAGTGCTGGATGGCCTGGAAATAATCCTCCTTGGTATCGGAATAGCCGAAAATGCCATGCTGGGCAGCGGCCACCAGGGCATCGACCACCGCAGGTGGCGTGCGAAAATCCATATCGGCGACCCATAGGGGCAGCAAATCCTCTGGCATGCCACGCTCTGCGGCAAAATCATATTTCAGGGAATTGGTATTCTGGCGGTCAATGATCTCATCAAAATCGAATGGCATGAGCCGAATCTCCTTGGCAAATTCTTTGGCGAGTTGGGTCAACCCAGCCGATGCGGCTGCTTGACCGGATCAGGCCAGTGCTTGCGCCAGATCGGTAATCAGGTCATCGATATGCTCGATCCCAGCGGACAGGCGCAGCAATTGGTCGTCGATTCCCAGTTTAGCACGCATGTCGGCTGGAATCGCCTGGTGTGTCTGTAAAATCGGATAGGTAACCAAGGTTTCCGTGCCGCCGAGGCTTTCAGCATAATAGATCAGGCGGACCTGGTTGAGCACGGCTTTTGCCACTGCGGCGCTTTTGACACGGAAGGAGAGGGTCGCACCAAAACCGCGGGCCTGTGTGAGGAGCAGCTCGCGGCCGGGGTGATCCGGCAGGCCGGGGAAGAAAACCTGTTCGACCTTGGGGTGGCGGGCCAGCCATTCGGCGATCGCCTGGGCATTTTGCTGCTGGCGCTCCATCCGGATGGCCAGTGTCTTGATCCCGCGCAGGATCAGCCAGCTGTCGAGTGGCGCCAGCACGGCCCCTTCGGACTTCTGGATCAGGCGCAGCCTGTCGTGCAGATTCGGAGCATTGAGGGCCAGCACGCCGGCCAGAGTGTCATTGTGACCGCCGAGGTATTTGCTGGCACTGTGGACGACGATGTCGGCGCCGAGCGTCAAGGGCTGGATCAGGACAGGGGAGAGGAGTGTGCTGTCGACGATGGTCAGCAAGTCATGCTTTCGCGCCAGCTCGCTCATCGCCCGGATATCGACGATTTTCAGCATCGGATTGGTCGGGATTTCGAGGAAAATCGCTTCCGTATTGGGCTGGATGGCTGCCTGTGTCGCAGCCAGGTCGGTCAGATCGACAAAAGTAGCCGTGATGCCGTAGCCCTTGTAGATTTCTGTGATCAGGCGATAAACGCCACCATAGAGGTCATCCGAGAGGATGAAATGGGAACCGGCCGGGAAAAGCTTGACGATCGTTGAGATCGCGGCCATGCCACTGGCAAAAGCCAGGCCAAATTCAGCTTGCTCCAGGCGGGCGATGGTTTTTTCCAGTTCTTCGCGGGTGGGGTTTTGCAGCCGCGAATAGTCATAGCCGGTTGTTTCCTGGAGCCCGGGATGGCGGAAGGTCGCACTCTGGTAAATCGGCATGCTGACTGCTCCGGTTTGGGGGTCATAGCCTTTGGCACCGTGTACGGCGATGGTTTCCAATTGTTCTGCCATGGGTTGAGTCTCCTTTGCGGCTGGACTGCGCGGCTGGTCCGGATTTAATATATATAATCCTATCTAAATAATAGGAATAAAACTGATATTAGCATCCGGGGTTTGCAGTCGTCAAGAATGGCGGAATGCGATCTTGTTGCCAAGGATACAAATGGCGAGGAGTCTGCCAGCCCGCAAAAATGGACTATAATAGAGAGTAGGGAAACAGAAGGAGGGTGTGATCAAGATGAGAACGAAAAAGCAAGACCTGGTCACCGTCATCTGTCTGATTCTCGCGGCAATACTCGTTTTGACGTCCTGCCAAAAACCGACCACCAGCGAGCCTGCCGCCGGGACGACAGAAACCATCACAGCGCCTACGACAGGCAGCGAGCCTGCCACCGAACCCACCACTCAGGCGACCAGCCAGCCGTCCGAGACAACCGCGACAACCCCTTCGGCCACAACCACTGAAACCACCCATGCCCCGACTGAGCCGACTGCGCCAGCCCGGAAGGTCGAGCAATATTTTCCCCTGACGCCCGATGTCTTTTCGCGCTATTCGGGATCGGGTAATGAATATGTCCCGATGACGGTCTATGTCGACTATGCCAGACCGGGCCAGGTCCAGCTCGCTTATGATAATGGTGGCACCGAAATCCATATCCTCTATGCCGTAGGCAATGGCAAAGTCCAGGTTTTGCAGGCGCAGCCAGAGCTGTATGTCCGGGAAGACCTCGCCCAGTTGCCCCCGCTTTCCGATGGTGAAATCCTCCTGATGGAGCCGCTCGAGGTGGGTACGACCTGGACTGTCGAGCAAGGGACCCGGGCGATCACCGCAATCGATACTCCGGTCGATACCATGGCGGGTGCTTTCTCGGCAATCGAGGTCACGACGACCAGCCCCGACGTGGTGACGCGCCACTATTATGCCCGCGGCTATGGCCTGGTCCGGATGACTGCGGAAAACGGCTATGAGATCCAGCAGGAGCTGGCCGAAAGACAGCTCAATGCCAGCCGCTCCCAGCCCCTGACGGTCTATTATCCGCGTATGACTGAAACAGATATTGAGATTGTCGCTAAGGAAGTGACGGTCCAGATGAAGACCAATACTGGGATCCGCGAGATCCTGGACCGCTATTTTCGCTCGGCTGCCCAGGCATTTCCGAGCCGGACTTATACGGTCAACCCGCATGACACCCTGTGGTCGATTGCCCTGTATAATCTCGGTGATGGCCAGAAATACAAGGATATTGCCGCCTTGAATGGCCTCCCGGCACCCTATACGATCCGGCCGGGCCAGGTTCTGGTTCTGGAATCAGAAACCACTCTGTCCGCGCTGATGAGTCCCCAGACCGTGATTCACTCGGTCCATCTGCAACCCGACCGCGGGATCGTGGCGATCGATTTTTCGCGCAGCCTGGTCACCGACATGAATGCCGGATCTGGCTATGAGGCTGCCCTCCTCCGGTCTATTGTCAATGCGGTCGGGCACGCCTATGATGTGCCGAATGTCCTGGTTACACTCGATGGTGATCCGTACGAATCCGGCCACATTGCGCTGGCTCCTGGCGAAAGTTTCATGGTCGACTACCAAGGTGTGATCGTTGTGAACTGAAAGGACATACACATGGACTATCTGCTCATCGCTCTGGCCATTTGGAACGTCCTGACGTTTCTGCTCTTGGGCTATGACAAATACCAGGCGATCCACAATCAGTGGCGTGTGCCGGAAAAAACACTGCTGACAGCTGCTTTTGCCATGGGAGGAGCCGGCTGTTGGGCGGGCGCCACAGTTTTCCGGCACAAGACCCGCAAAACTCAGTTTCGTATTCTGCTACCCCTGGCTACGGTGCTGAATCTGGCCATCGTCGCCTTTCTCTTCCAGGGCCAGCTGACCTGAGACCCACGGCCGTGGAAAACCGCCAACCGCACCATGCGAACGAGTCCGGCAGATTGTTCGCCATCGGTGATATCCATGGCTGCTACCGGGAGTTCTGTGCGGTCCTGGACTGCCTGGAACCCGATCTGACCCGAGACACACTGGTCATCCTGGGTGACTTGATCGACCGCGGACCCGACAGCTTTGACGTGGTGCAAAAAGCCCGCCAGTTGCAGGCGCACTATGGAACGGATCGTGTGATTGTTTTACGTGGCAATCACGAACAGATGGCGCTGGAATTTTTCTCCGGAGACGGAGATTGGTGGAACTTCAATGGCAATGAGTTCACCCTCGCCAGTTATGGCAAGCATGGCAAGGCGATCCAGGCAGACCTGGACTATTTCGCCAGCTTGCCGCTGACCTATGAAAGGGATGGGTTTCTCTTTGTCCACGCCGGACTCAACCCGCACAAGTCGCTCGAGCAGCAAGATGATTCCGATCTGCTCTGGATCCGCGAAGCCTTCTACAACAGCCGCAAGCAGTGGCCGTTCACCATTGTGTTTGGCCACACGCCGACCTACGCCCTGGTCCGCCAGAACGTGCCTGTCAGCCGGTCCGGCTGGATTGCCCTCGATACCGGTTGTGTCTACGGCGGTAGCCTGACCGGAGTCGAACTCCAATACGGTGCGATGATCAAAATCTGTTCAGTCAAACGAAAGGATGGTCGAAATGGATTTGTTGATTAACCAATTGAAAAACCAGGAACTCTCCATGGAAATGGTCCTGCAACAGGGCTTGTCCCGGGCGATCGTCAACTACCCTGCAGCCAGTGGCGACAGTCCAGCTGATTTGCTGGACCGGCTGCTCGAAATCCGGACCGAACCGGAAGTGGTATCGGCGATCAACAAAGCTTTCCAGGATGACCTCGTGCGCCGGCTGCTGCTCGATTGCCTGGAGGACGCCACTGTGCGCCAGGTCAACCATCTGAGCAGCGACAAAGCCAAGGCTCGCGAAGAACTGCTCGAACAAGACCGCGAAACGGAGCATTTTGACACCTGACAGGTATGAGGGATCGGCATGAGGTTCTGTCAAAAAGGCTACCCCGATTATCTGAATAGGTCAGTCCGCTCCCGGCTGGTCTGGCTTGTGTATTGCCTTGCCATCGCCTCGCCGCAGCAGCAAGGCGTTGATTTCCACACCCAGCAAAATGATGATCGAGATCAACTGAACCCAGAGCAACAAAGCGACCATGGTGCCGAGAGCGCCGTAAAATAATGAATAATCAGCGAAATTGTCGACATAATACTGGAACAGCAGCGTCAGAGCGGTCCAGGCGATTGTCGTGAACAGAGCCCCGGGGAAGGCCGCGCGAAACCGGACCCGGCGCGCAGGCGCGAACATATAGAACAAGGTCAGAATGATAAAGATCAGCACGACCGGCAAGACATGGCGTGAAAGCTGGATCAGATGATACAGGGGCAGTTGGGGGAAGCGCAGCATCAGCAGGTCGATGATTTGCTGGCCGAAAACCATCGCCACCAGGACGATCATGATCGTCAGGGCAAAGACAATCACCCCGGCCACGGAAATCAAGTAGTTGATCAGAAAATT
>CAZCMX010000044.1:0-11145 GCA_964499985.1 uncultured Mageeibacillus sp. | reverse complement strand
TCAGGGCAAAGACAATCACCCCGGCCACGGAAATCAAGTAGTTGATCAGAAAATTACGCCGGTCAACCAGCCCCAGGACCTGGTTGCTGCCTTTGGTCAAAGCCCTGAAGCCCCGGGAAGCCGCATGGATTGCGACGATGATCGAGATCGACAGCAACTGACCATGTTGGCGGCCGAGGACATCCTCAATAATCCCGGAAACTTGGCGATAAACCGAGAGCGGCAGGATCTGGGCCAGTTGTTCCAGCAGGGAAGTGGGGTCCAACTGCAAGAATCCCAGCAATGTAAACAGGAAAATGACAAACGGGAAAAAGGCCAGGATCAGACTGAGGGTCAGCTGGTTGGCATAGGACACCAGATGGTTTTCCTCGATTTTCCGGCCAAATTCACGGATGCCTGCATAGGCAGTGTTCAAATCGTGCAAGATATGTCTGGGCAATCCAGTCCTCCTGGATTCCAGTCAGCGGCTGCCTGACTTCAGTGGCTGCTCGCCAGGGGATATTCAGCGATTTTACGATAAATGCGGCGGCCCTCGGCCTCTTCGCTGACGAACAGAACCAGCCAATGCACGCTCATGTCTTTCAGCTGGACCGGCCCCAGGGCGGCCTTGACTTGCTCGAAATCGGTCGTGAAGACCAGGTCCTGCCCCAAGGTGACATGGGGGGCAAAGCCGCGCTTTTCCGCCGGGTAGCCAAGCGGTTCGAGCGCTTTGTCCACCACCGCCTGCAGGTCACGCAAGGCGTCGAGATCGCCAGCCAGACCCAGCCAGAGGAAGCGCATCAGATCTTTGTCATCATAGGTCCAGAAATCCGCCAGGGATAATGAAAAGGGCTTCACCTGCCTGGCTACGGCTTTGATCGCTTCGTTGATCGGCTCCAGCGGACCTGTGCCGATTTCACCCATGAATTTCAAGGTCAAATGTAAATCATCAAAGGACTTCCAACGTCCTGAATCGGTATGGGGTTTCAGCTGGTTCTGGATGGCCAGGATTTCGTTCTTGATCTCGTCATTGAAATCGATCCCGATAAAAGCTCTCAACAAACTCACGCTCCTCGTCTGTTATTTGGGGCTGGATCTGTGGCAGCCTCAGAGGCTCCTGATCTGATTTTACACGATTTGCCTGGTAAACCGTAGAGTGAAACAGACATTGGCAGGAAAATGATCCTGAAAGGGCAGTCAGCCTCGAATTTTTGCGGGCGTAACGAATGATCAGGCAGTTTTGGAGCCTGGATTGTATCATGCAATTAGATAAGCAAGCGTTCGATCGTGCAAGGAGGCGCTGGCCATGGACGAATATCTGATCAAGAACACCACACGTGAACAGCGGGAGGAAATCATTCGCCGGTCGCTGGACTGTGGCGGGGGCGGCTGTGAAAACTGCTCGGCCTGCGGTGCCTATGGCGCAGGCGATCCCTATGACATGTACCAGCCCTATATCGACGGGAAAATGGAACTGGCGGAAATTCATGCTGCCTTCCGCTCTTCTTATTTGCATGGCTGAGATCTTCGCCTGGTCGATTCCCAAAGTGGCTGCCAACCAGCCGGAAAGGTGTTTTTTATGAAATTTGCCAGTCAGGATTTACGTGATGAACATGAAGCCATCCTCTATGGCCTCGATATTCTGGAGGAGCTGGCGGACCGCCTCGAAGACCGCCAACCCGTCGAGATCGAGGATCTGGAAGCGCTGGTTGATTTTCTGCGGCTGTTTGCCGACCGGTGCCATCATGGTAAGGAGGAAGGCCTCTATTTTGAAAGCCTGGAGAAGGCAGGCATTCCGCGCCAGAATGGTCCCATCGGGGTCATGCTGGCCGAGCATGTCGAAGGGCGCACCCATATTGCCCAGATGGCGGCTGCCCTGTCCGATGGTTTTGCCCCGCTCGATTTTGCTGTGGCAGCCAAAGCCTATGTTGAACTGCTCCGCAACCATATCGGCAAGGAAAACCAGGTGCTTTTCATGATGGGAGACCAGCGTCTGCCGGAGGATGAGCAAGTTCGCCTGCTTTCGGCCTTCGCAGCCTTTGAGGCAGAGGTGATGGCTCCAGACAGCCATGAGAGATTCCACGCCACCCTGAAAAGGCTGGGTGCAAAATACTTGTCCTGAACCGATGGCGGCATCGGCCTAGCGGCGGATATGGGGCAGGATTTTTTCCTGGTAGAAGCTCTCTGGCTGGCGGCGCAATAGCCAGTACACAACGACGCTGACCAGAAGGGCGCCCAAGAGGCCGGCCGCCAAATCTGCCATGGTATCGGTCAAGGCGACCAGATCGCCTTCCTGCCAGCGTTGCATGTCTGCTGCAACCAGCCGATCCCCGGCAAATTCATAGAATTCCCAGATGACCTTGCCCAGCATCGAGAAAGAAAGGCCAAACAACAAAACCAGCCCGGCTGCAGCGCCCTGGTTTTGTTGCTGGCCTTTTATTTGGCGAAACAAAAGCAGGACGCCAGCCCAGGCCAGCACCATGCCGAACAGAAAATGGGTCAGGGTGTCATAGATGGCAAAGTGGTCATAACCATGATAGAGGGTGCCCCAGACAATCCCCTGGCCAACCAGCAAGGAGACCGCCAGATCCAAAGCGGTACAGAGTTGGCCTGGGCAGAGCCAGTCCAGAAACCGCCAGGCCAGGACCAGGGCGGCAGTTCCACCCACCCCGGCAGCCGTCTCGTACCATCTGCCCTGGCTCACCCGCTCCAGCGTGCCGATGACCAGCGCCGCCAGAACCACCAGCCGCACCGTCCGGACAACCCCAGGCAATTGCCGCTTGCCGTTTGCCATAAAAGGACCTCCCCATATGGTTTCATTATAAGCGTTTCGGCGCTTATTGTATAAAATGATGCTGAAAGATGATAGAAATAATTGCGCCTGGATAAGTGAAAATTAATCATGATCGATTGAAGTCAATCTGTATCAGGCTACGCTGAACATTCAGAAAAATATATTAAAAATTACAATAATCCGAAAAAAACTGATTTTATGCTTAAATAGAGGCAATATTGCCAGAAACGTTGGAAAAGGTATAGAATGAATAAACATCACTCATATTTTTTTAATCTAGGGATATTCTGGAGGGCCTTGACCATGGGACTGCGTGACAATTTTCGCCAGGCACTGGACGAAATGATCGGATCCAAATCCGCCGAGGCTGCCAGCCTGGATGAGCTGCCAGCTGCAGACCCGGGCCAATCTGAAGCCGGAACCGATCGCGCAGAATCGATTGCCATCGTGCCCCCACAGTCCTTTGCAGCCAGCTCGGCCACCAAAGAACCCGGCAGTACTCCTGTCAAGTCGTTGACGCACCTGGTGATCCATCCGGGCCAGAATCCGGGGGCCAAGACCATCATCACCACCGGGACGAGCCTCAAAGGTGACCTCTCCTGCCAGAGCGACCTGGACATCCAGGGCATTGTCGTCGGCCATGTCAAAAGTGAAGGCCTGATCCGGGTGACTGGCAAGGTAGAGGGCGACATCGCCTGCGAAAATCTCGAGCTGGACAATGCAGAGATCAAAGGCCAGATCCGGGTCAGCAAGCATCTGGTCGTGCGTGGCGAGACCAGGGTCACCGGCAATCTGACCGGTGAGCAGATGGAGATCAATGGCAAAATCAAGGGCAATATCAGTGTCAATGCCACCTTGCATCTCTTGAGCAAGGCCTCGGTTGTCGGCGATATCCATGCCAGCAATATTCAAATCGATTCCGGTGCGATGGTTTTTGGCCATTTGAACATCACCTCCTCCAGTGAGGGGCAAGTGGAACCTGAATCGATCCTGGAAAAATAATGGCAAATCCTTCCAGGTCAGCCCCGCCAAGAGTTAAGACTCAAACCACTCAGCGCCTATCCGGCTTTGGCAGTGTCCAGTTTTTTCGCAAGCTCATCCTCGTCTTGCTATTTGTGATCTTGCCTTTGTGCTTGCTCGCCCTGGCCACTCTGTCCATCCTGTTTTATCAGATGCGAACCGACTTTCAGGATCAGATTGACCGCTTGAATTCGAAAATCTCAGCCATGCAGTTGATTTCCCCGGAAAAAGATCCGGTCCAGCCGCCGGAGATGGATCCGGCCCTGGCCTTGACCACCGACACGAGTCTGGGCCAGCCCGGTTACCAAAGCCATGAGAGCCAGGAGCCAAGCGAATCGATCCGCCTGGACATGGATCCTTTAAAGCGCGAAATTCAGGAGCAGGCACCTGCACCACGGCCGGCCAAGACCGCTTATCTGACTTTTGACGATGGCCCATCGCCCCGGACCACAGAAATCCTCGCCATACTCGAGCAATACCAGGTCAAAGCCACATTTTTTGTCACCAATCCAGCCCTCCAGGATTATCCGGATATCGCTCGCGATCTGGTTGCCCGCGGCCATGCCATCGGAATCCATTCCGCATCCCACCAATACGACGAGATCTATCAGTCCGTTGACCGCTTTTGGCAGGATGTCGCGGAGAATTCACGACAGATCGAGCAGACCACAGGGGTTGTGCCGCAGATTCTGCGATTCCCCGGCGGCAGCGTCAATGCCTACAATCAGGATATTGCGGCAGACCTGATCGAGTCTTTAACTGCGGCAGGTCTTTCTTATTTCGACTGGAATTGTGCCAGTGGCGATGCAACCAGCTCTCTGGTTGCCAAGTCCCGGATCCTGGAGAATGTGCGGCAGAGCCGGCAGGGGAAAAACGACTTGGTCATTTTGTTCCACGATTCGACAGGCAAGAGGACAACCGTCAAAGCTTTGCCAGAGGTCATCGCAGATTTGCAGTCTGATGGCTATGTATTCGCACCTCTGACGAAAGACAGCACTCCGGTCCGGTTTGCCAAGATCCCTTCAAAATAGCCGGTGATCGGCAGACAGCCGGTGATCGGCAATAGCCGGTGATCGGCAATAGCCGGTGATCGGCAGACAGAGTATCCCTGCTGCGGGATTGCTTTGCTGCAGCGCGCCATCCGGCCTGGCGCTTGGCTTGCAGCCGGGCTCTGGTTTTTCAGGCCGGACAGGGGGCCATAAACGACTTGAAACCGGAGCGGTGGGACCATTTCCTAGATATATAAAGTGATTTTATAAAATATATTTATTTCAACCGCAAAGATGATTGACAGGGACCTGCGCCGGTGTTATCTTCAAAGAGCGAAACGTTTCGCGCAAGACTTGGATGAACCACAGGAGGATGATCCAATGCCCGCATTTGTTGATCCCAATCTCGTACCCAAACGCCGCCTGGCCACAGGCGAATCGATTCCCGGAATCGGTATGGGGACATTCGGTTCCGACAATCATACCGCACAGCAAATCTCAGATGCCGTATCAGGGGCAATCCGGGCTGGCTATCGCTTGTTCGACTGCGCCTCGGTCTATGGCAATGAGGCCCAGATCGGCCAAGTCTTTGCCGAAGCGATGGCCGCCGGTATCGTCAAGCGCGAAGACTTGTTCATAACCTCCAAGGTCTGGAATGACAAGCATGGCCGGGGTGATGTCCTTTTATCCTGTGCCCAGTCCCTGAAAGACCTGGCCCTGGACCAGATTGACCTGTATTTCGTCCATTGGCCCTTTCCCAACTACCATGCGCCGGGCTGCTCGGGCGATGCGCGTTCACCCGATGCCGTGCCGTTTTCGGTCGAGCGCTTCATGGCCACCTGGCGCCAGATGGAACGTCTCCATGACATGGGCCTGGTCCGCCACATCGGCATGTCCAATATGACCATCCCCAAGCTGGAGGCCGTCCTGCCTCTTTGCCGGATCCAGCCTGCCGCGATCGAAATGGAGCTGCATCCGAGTTTCCAGCAGCCAGAACTCTTCCAGTATTGCCTGGACCACAATATCCTGCCGATTGGCTTCTCACCGATTGGCTCGCCGGCCCGTCCGGCCCGCGATACTACTGAAAGCGATGTGGTCGATCTGGAAATGCCGGCAATCGCAGCAGCTGCCCAAAACCACGGCATTCACCCGGCCCTGGTCTGTCTCAAATGGGCTGTCCAGCGCGGCCAGGTCCCGATTCCATTTTCTGTCAGTGAGTCCCATTATATTGCCAATCTGCGCTGCGTCACCGAAGATCCGCTTACCGATGCGGAGATGGCTGCGATCGCAGCCGCTGACCAGAACTGCCGCCTGATCAAGGGCCAGGTTTTCCTCTGGGAAGGCGCTCGTGGCTGGGAAGATCTGTGGGACCTGGACGGCACGATCACGGGATTCGTTCCGGACAAGGCGTAATCTCATGGCCGCCACCATCAAGGATGTTGCCCGGGTCGCAGGACTGTCGATCGCAACGGTTTCCAAATTCATGAATGGCGGCCATGTCCTCGATGAGAACCGGCTGGCCATCGAACAGGCCATTGCTGCCGTAGGCTATCGGGTCAATGTCGTCGCCCGCGGTCTGAAAACCAGGAAAACCATGACCGTAGGCGTGCTGATCCCGTCGATCGAGCAGATTTTCAGCACGGAGATTATCGCCGCCGTTGAGAAAAAGCTCGCGGAAGCTGGTTTTACAACGATCGTTTGCGATTGCCAGCTCGATGCAGACCTCGAAAGCCGCAAGATGGAGATTCTCCTGGAAAAGCAGGTGGACGGCATCATCATGATGCCGATCTCCGGCTCTTCGGTGGCGATTCGGCAGGCCATCACCCAGCAGGTTCCAGTCGTCCTGATCGACCGCAAAGTCGAGGGAGTCTCGCTTGACACTGTCCTGGTCGACAATGAAAACCTGGCTTACCAGGCGGTCAGCCACCTGATCCAGGCCGGTCACCGCCGGATCGGGCTGGTCTTGGGCCCGGAGGACCTTTTCACATCGCGCAAGCGTTATGACGGCTACCGGGCAGCTTGCCTGGAGCATGGCATCCCGGTGGACCCCCACCTGATCCGGCACAGTGACTACCAGATTGCCGGCGGCAGAGCGGCCTTTGAATCCCTGCTCGACCAGTCCGGGCGGCCCACGGCAGTCTTTACCACCAATTATGAGACGACCTTCGCCGCCGGGCTGGTGATCAATGAGCGGGGACTGGATATCCCTTCAGACCTGGCCTGGATCGGCTTTGACAGCCTGAGCATGGCCCAGATTTTCAAACCGCGCCTGACCATCGTCGCCCAGCCGGTGCGGCAAATCGGCCAAACCGCTGCGGAGCTGATTCTGGAGCGCCTGGCCGGCCCCGGTGACGATCATCCCCGCGAAATCATTTTGCCTGGCCAATTGATTGAAGGCCTTTCCACAGGACCGATCCGCAAAACCGCGGATTAGATAAAACCGGGGAGCCATCCCCCAAAGAGCCAAAGGAGAAAAACCATGAACCAGATTCCCGAAAAAATGCTCGCCGCTTACCTGCCCGGTAACAGCACCGTCGAATTCAAAGAGGTCGCAATTCCTGAGCCCGGTCATGGCCAGGTCCTGATCCGGACCAAATCCTCAACCATCTGCGGCAGCGATATCCGCGCCATTTACCGTGAACACCTCGGCAAAGGCCCGGAAGGGTACCAGAACAAGATTGCCGGCCATGAACCGGCTGGCCAGATCGTCAAATGCGGCCCCGGCATGCGCCGCTTCAAGGAAGGTGACCGCGTCATCATCTACCACATCAGCGGCTGCGGCATTTGCATGGATTGCCGCCAGGGCTTCATGATCAGCTGCACCAGCCCCCTTCGGGCCGCCTATGGCTGGCAGCGCGACGGCGGCATGGCCCCGTACATCATTGCCGATGAAAAGGACCTCGTGCCGCTGCCGGATTCCCTGACCTATACCGACGGTGCCCAGGTCGCCTGCGGCTTTGGCACGGTTTATGAAGGCCTGGAAAAAATCGGCATCTCCGGCAATGACGCTGTCCTCGTGGTCGGCCTCGGCCCGGTCGGCCTGGCCACCCTCATGCTGGCCAAATCGCTCGGCGCCAATAAGCTGATCGGTGTCGATGTCAATCCGGACCGCTGCCAGCTCGCCCTCGACAAAGGCCTGGCCGATACCGTCTTCGTCTCCGGCCCTGACACCCTGAAGGCCGTCCTGGATGCCACCGGTGGCCAGGGCGTGGAACGCGCCATCGACTGCTCCGGCCATACCTCCGGCCGCCAGCTCGCCATCCGTGCCACCCGCAAATGGGGCAAGATCGCCTTCGTCGGCGAAGGCGGCACTGTCGAGTTCAACCCCAGCCCCGACATGCTGCATGACCAGAAGACCATCTATGGCTCCTGGGTCACCAGCATCTGGAAAATGGAAGAACTTGTGTCCAAGATCGTCCGCTGGGGCATCCATCCGGAAGATCTCGTTACCCACCGTTTCACCCTCGACAAGGCCGATGAAGCCTATGCCCTGATGGCCAGCGGCAATTGTGGCAAGGTCGCCGTCGTCTTCGACGAAGAGGTCAAGTAAAAAAGCGTCTGGACGCCAGAGACATGGTTTGATGAGTGGCCCCCAATCTGGCAATTGCCAGATTGGGGGTCGGCGCGCTTTCAGGGAAAAGCCTGGACGGTGCCGCAGACTCTACAGCCGCAATGCCTTTGAGGAGGCCTAATCTGTTTCCGCTTCGGGACACCGATTCTATCCCCGGCAATTGCCGCGCCAGTGGCCAGACTTGGCGCATGGGGTGATCCCATCCCCGGCAATGCTCCCAGAAACAGACTGCTGGAATCCTGCACTCGATGCATGTCACAATAGCATGCGGAGAACCATTTTCCCCAAGTCCTTAAAAGTGGTGCTGATGGATCGGCTGGGATTTGCCTGATAAACGGGATAGGAATCTTTACCAATGAATGATATGACACTGCGCTTATATGACCACAATGCCTATCTGCCTGAATTTGATGCTCGAGTATTGAGCTGCGAACCTGCGGGTGACCGTTACGCTGTGATTCTCGACCAGACTGCCTTTTATCCGGAGGGGGGCGGCCAGCCGGCCGACCAAGGGACTCTCGGCGGTCAACTGGTGCTCGATGTCCGGGAAAAACCGGAGGGGCTGGTTCATTTCCTGCGTGAACCTCTGACGTCAGGAACGGCTGTGCATGGCACGATCAACTGGGACCTTCGCTTCATGCGCATGCAGCATCACAGTGGGGAGCACATCGTTTCCGGCCTGGTCAAGCAACAGTTTGGCTTGGACAATGTGGGCTTTCACATGGGCAGTGAAGCTGTGACCATGGATTTCAACGGGGTATTGTCCGAGTCGATGCTGGCAAATGTCGAGCTTCTGGCCAACCAGGTGATCTACCAGAATGTGCCGGTCGAAGCTTCCTATCCGCAGAAAAATGTTCTGGCGAGCCTGGATTATCGCAGTAAAAAGGCAATTGAAGGGGATATCCGGATCGTAACGATCCCCGGGGCTGACTTATGTGCCTGCTGTGGCACTCATGTCCGGCACACCGGTGAAATCGGCATCATTCGCCTGATCAAGGCGGAAAAATACAAGGGCGGCACGCGCGTGAGCATGCTTTGCGGGCTGAGGGCCTGCAAGGATGCGCGTGCCCAGTCACAGCGGGTGCAGGCGATTGCCGCCGGATTGTCGGCTGCCGCCGATGCCGTCGTCCAGGCGGTGGAGCGCCTGAAAATGGACTTGGCTGCAGAAAAAAAGCAAAATCAGGTCTTGAAAAATACCATCTGGGAACTTGAAATGACACAGGCAGAGCCTGTCAACGACTGGATGATCCGGTTTGAGCAGGCGATGGCTGCAGATGATCTCCGCCAATGCTGCCAAATATTTGGCCAGAAAACCGGCCGCGCAATCATCCTGTCGGCAAAAGCAGCAGACAGCAGGGAAGAGGCTGTGAGCGACTATCGCTATGCGATGCTGAGCATACATGATGATCTCATCGCGCTGGCTAACTCTTTCAATCACCGCTTCTCAGGTAAGGGCGGTGGCAATGCCACGCTCATCCAGGGGACGATGACCGGGAAAAAATGCGAGATCGAAGCGTTTTTTCGCAACCGGCCGGATGTGATGGCCAAACCTGGCCCATAAAAACGGCGCGCCTGTCAGACGCACCGCTTAATCTGCAAAAGACTCGACGTATTGGCGGTAATTGTCCAGGATTGCCTGCCAGCCGGCCTGCTGCATCTCCGGCGAATTTTCCCTTTCAGCATCAAACTGCTCGATCACTCGCACGTGGTCGGCTTCCTTGAGAAAATCGATCCGGACCTTGCGCCCATCGCCCATGGTATAGGCAATCCTTTGGTGCGGAATCACTGCATCGTAGACCCCGCCAAAATCAAAGCCGAAGCTGCCATCTCTGGCCTCCATGCGGGTGGTGAAGGAGCCTCCAGACCGGAGGTCGTTGGTCGCTGCAGGCGCATGCCAGTCCGCTGAGGCAAAGCACCATTGTGTGATATGGGCCGGATCGGTCCAGCACTGCCAGGCTTTCTCCAGCGACGCATGAATGGATGTTTCAACCGTGATCTGGATAAAAGATTCGTCAGACATGCTAAAACCACCTTTCGGTCTTCAGTGTAAACCGAAAAGGTGGTCTGCATGGTGTTTCTGGTTACTGGATGACTTTATCTTTTTTTGCGATTGCGCTTGCGGGCAGCTGCCTGCCGGCGGATGTCCTTCTCGCGGCTGTTTTCAAAATGGGACTTGATCTTGTACTCGCGCAGGATGCCTTCCTTGGCGACGGTCTGCTTGAATTTGCGCAGAGCCTGTTCGAAACTTTCCGGGCTATTGACTGTAATTTTGACCATTCGTTTTTCTCCTTTCAAATACCTGGCTGGCCTTGATGATCATGGCGTGCATGCCAGGTTCGTGAGGGGGCCGTGAATCGCCTGGGCAATCTAATCCTTCGAAAAGACAATGCTCCGAGGCATTTCTTTCTGGTTGCGGAGTCAGGATACAACCCTGCGACCTTCGGTTTCGAAATGTGCCACCCTCTGACTATTCAATTTTTTCGCTAAGCCTGATTTATCAATCGAAATCATGAGATGTTTGGACGGCTTTAAATAAATTTATCACATTCTTTCTTTAAGCATTCTGCAACTGAATCAAGATTATATCACAATAATCGGGGGACGGAAACAGAAAATTTCCAGTTTTGTCTGATCGGCCCGCCTGACCGAAAAGGTGAGTAGAAAATCAGCGATCACCAGGCTGTCTTACAAAAAAATAGACCGCCAGGTGATGACGGTCTACTTGCCCTCCGGGTCGGAGGATGATGTGGTTGCGGAGGCAGGATTCGAACCTGCGACCTTCGGGTTATGAG
>CAZCMX010000043.1:13110-17156 GCA_964499985.1 uncultured Mageeibacillus sp. | reverse complement strand
TCTTCCGCAGTCGTGAAAAAATACAGCTCCGATACCAGACAGCCGATCGCTTCGAGCCGCCTGTAGCCAAACGTGGCGATAAAGGCATTGTTGACATCGAGGATCCTGCCCTCGGGGATGGTGGTGATCATCATTGGTGTCGGATTGACCTGGAAAATCTTGTTGAAGCGCTGCAGGGCTTCCTGTTCACCACTGAGGTCTTTGCAAATGCCAAAGAGGCAGTCGTGGTTATCCCAGCGGCCCATCCAGACCCGGGTTTCAACCGGAATGCGCGTGCCATCCTTCCGAGCTAGTGGCAGCGGACACACTTCGGTTTGTCCGGCCAGCATCTCAGCAAAGATCTGCTCAGCGGCCTCGCGCAGTTCCGGCGGATGTACATCCAGCAGATGCATGTCCTGCAGATCAGCCAGTGATAGATCCAGCTTGGTGGTCACCGCAGGATTGATGTAGAGCGCACGGCCATTGAGGTCAGTGATAAAGATCATGTCGTCGATGGTTTCAATGAACATGCTGAAATTGGCCAGAGTCGTCTTGAGTTCTTGTTTGACAAGCTCCTGGCTCGTGATGTCGCGGGCGATGCCCATGGTCCCCAGCACCTGGCCCTCGCGGTCGCGCATCGGGGCTTTGAGCGTGTCAAACAGCACCCGGCGGCCATCTGGGTATGTGGCCCATTCCTGGTTATATCGCGGGTCACCTGATACGAGCATGGCCTGGTCAAAAGAAACAAAGGACTGGGCCAGGTCGGATGGAAACAGGTCATGGTCCGTCTTGCCTACGATATCCAGAATGTCGCGACCGACGAACGCGGCAAACGCTCGATTGCAGCCCTGGTAAACGCCCTGGAGATCTTTGTAAAACACCAGGTCGGGGATGGAATCAAGGACTTGATTGAAAACGCGTTCTTTTCCCATGCTGATCGCTCCCGTTATCGCTCTTTTATGTAGGAGAGGTTTTAGCCAGTTGTATGCCTGCAGGATCTGACGCACTAGGCTGGGACATTCCAGCCGGCAGCGGGGTAGAGTTTCTCCAGATCGGTTTCGATCGCCAGGAACGCGTCGACGACATCCGGATCAAAATGGCTGCCGCGGCCTTCGCGGATGACCGCAACGCTGTCTTTGTGTGGCATCGGCTTTTTATACGGCCGCAGCATGCGCAGGGCATCAAAGACATCCGCCACTGCCATGATCCGGGCGGAGAGCGGGATAGCCTCACCCGCTAGGCCCTCTGGATAACCCTGGCCATCCCAGCGTTCATGGTGGTAGCGGGCAATTTCGACCCCCGTGCGGATCAGCTGGTTGTCGGGGAATTTTTCCAGAACCTTAGCCAATGTCTGGGCTCCGACCAGGGTGTGATGCTTCATGGTGGTAAATTCATCCGGGGTCAGGCGGCCTGGCTTGAGGTAAATATGGTCTGGTATGCCTACTTTGCCGATGTCATGCAGCGGGGCCGCCTTGAAGAGAATATCGATGAACGCCTCGTCGATCTGGCTCTGGAACTGGGGTCGTTCGCCCAGTTTCCTGGCCAGGCTGGCACAGAGTGTCTGGGTGCGCTCGAGGTGACCTCCGATCTTGTCATCGCGTCGATCGGTCAGGCGAACCAGGGCGAATATCGTCGCCAGCTGCATTTCGGTCACTTCTTTGGCTTTCACTTCGACCAGATCCTCCAGATCGTGCTGGCGGCGCTTGAGCTCCTGTTGCAGATTGAAGATCTTGAGATGGACATCGACCCGTGACAGGACCTCGCCCGGATCGAATGGCTTGGTGATGAAATCGACCGCCCCTCTCTGCAGGCCTTCAACCTTTTCCCTGGTTTCAGTGTTGCTGGATATGAAGATGACAGGGATATCCCGGTAGCGGATGTCAGCCTTGAGCTGGCTACATATTTCATAACCATCCATCTGGGGCATGCAGGTCTCAAGCAAGATCAGACTGGGCATTGACTCAGCAGAGGCCAGCAAATCAAAAGCCTTGGCGCCACTGGTTGCCACCAGTTTTGTGAAACGGGGCGGCAAAGCACCCGCCAGGGAGCGGATGGCATCCGGGCTGCTGTCAATGATCAGGATTTTTTCGTGTCTCTGATTTGAATCATTCATGCCTTTTCCCCAAATGTCATGGACCTGCTGTATAATACCGGCATGGACCCACGCAGCAACATCATTCTGATCGGTATGCCAGGCAGTGGCAAAAGCACCGTCGGCCGGATTCTGGCCGATCTTTTAGGCTGGGCTCTCGTCGATACCGACAAGCTGATCGAAGAACGGCGACACAAACCACTGCAGGCCATTCTGGACCAGGATGGTATCGGTGCATTCATCCGGCTGGAAGCTCAGGTCGTGCGCGCTCTGGATCTTGAGCACCATGTCATTGCCACCGGTGGCAGTGTGGTCCTCGACCAGGCAGCCATGCAGCATCTGCGTCGTCTCGGTTTCGTAGTCTATCTCGATGTCCCGTTACCCAAGATCGAGCGCCGGCTCTGGAACATCAAGACCCGCGGCATTGTGATCAAGAAGCACCAGTCGATCCGGGATATCTACCGCATCAGACGGCCGCTCTATGAGCGCTATGCCGACCGGATCCAGCCGACCGCAGGCTTGTCTGCCCAGCAGGTCGCCACTGCAGTCCGGGATTGGTTTTTGCTGCAAAACCAGTCACCTCCGGTCTGAAGGTCTCAGACATGAGTATAGAATAAATTGCGTTCCAGCTCAACGATTTTGTGGGGATTTTAATGGACATGCCGGATTATGAAACTGTTTGGATCACAGCCATGACTGCTTTTCGCTTGAAAAAGGCCCGAGTCGACAAAGGGATCTCCCAGTCTGAACTGGCTCAGCGGATCGAGGCATCGGTCAACCAGATCGAGCACTACGAGCGCGGAGAGGTCGACATGCCGATGGACCGGCTCTTTGATCTGGCCCGGATCCTGGACTTGCCGGCAGGCGAGCTGCTGGCTGAATAAATCAGATTTTTCTTAAGGAGTTTTCATATGCAAAATTTTGATTTGATCGTGGTCGGCAGTGGTGCCGCCCTGATTGTCCTGGAGGCGGCTCTGGCCCAAGGCAAGACCTGTGCCCTGGTAGAACGGCATAAATTTGGCGGTACCTGCCTCAATCGCGGCTGTATCCCCTCCAAAATCCTGGTCCATCCCGCCGATACGATCCGTGAGTGTGAACGGGGCGAAAAGATCGGTCTGATGATCGATCCACCCTCGGTTGACTGGGAAAAGCTGGGCCAGCGGATGTGGGATAAAATCGGGGAAAATCGCCAGATCCTGGAAGCCTACCAATCTTGGCCGGGCCTGACCGTTTTCCAGGGCACGGCTCGATTCACCGAGCCTTATGTGCTCGAGGTCCTGGATGCCCAGGGCCAGGTCACAGACACCATCCGGTCCGAGATGATCGTGATCGGCGTGGGTGGCCGGGCCAAAAAGCCCGCCATTGAAGGACTGGTCGAGACAGGTTTTGTCAATTTTGAGAGTTTCTTTGGCGACAAATTCCCTGCCGCACCTTACAAGCGCCTCCTGATCATCGGTGGCGGCATTGTCGGCACCGAATTTGCCCATATTTTCTCGTCCTATGGGGCTGAGGTCACGATCATGGATCATAACCCGCGTCTGGCCAAACACGAAGAGCCGGAAGTCAGCGCTTTGCTGGAAAAAGAGTTCCGCCGGGTCGGGATCCGTGTCCGGACGGGTGTTGAACCGGTCCGGGCTGAGTCGGTTGCAGGCGAAAAGCAGGTGACCGTGCGCGACAAAGCGACCGGTATCGAGGAGGTCTTTACCACAGATGAGATCTTCATCGCTACCGGTTTTGCCAGCAACAGCGACTGGCTCCAGGCAGACCGCTGCGGCCTGGCGATGGACGAGCGTGGCTACATCCTGACGGATGACCATCTGCGCACCAATGTGTCTGGTATCTATGCAGTCGGCGACATCAATGGCAAATTCCAATATCGCCACAAAGCCAATTACGAGGCCTACATCCTGGCCAACAATCTCTACGAACCAGAAAAACCGGAGCGGGTTGCCTGCTATGACCGTGTGCCTTGGGC
>CAZCMX010000043.1:1849-13010 GCA_964499985.1 uncultured Mageeibacillus sp. | reverse complement strand
AAAACCCCGGTACCATTGCTGGTGCCGGGGTTTTATTGTGAGCTTTCATCGTGCTCGCTGTCGATCGTGGCAGCTTGGGCTTAGATCTTTTCGCGGGCGACGTAGTGGGTATGCAGGAGCTCATGGGCCTTTTCGCCGTAGAATTCGCCGAGGAACTCTTCGTAGAGTTTCATGACGTCTTTGTTCTCGTGCGATTTGCGGCGGGCCTTGCCCTGGTCTTCGCGATAGATGGCTTCGGTGCGCTTCTTGATGATGGTGTCATCACCATGGTGGAAGGGCTGGCCGCCGCCGCCGACGCAACCGCCGGGGCAGGCCATGATTTCGATCGCGTGGTACTTGGATTCACCACGGCGGATGGCTTCGAGGAGCTTTCTCGCATTGCCGAGGCCATGGGCGACGCCGATCTTGACTTCGGTCCCGCCGATGTCGATGGTGGCTTCACGGATGCCCTGGAGGCCGCGGAGAGCGTGGAAGTCGACGAATTCGAGGGTTTCGCCAGTCAGCCATTCATAGGCAGTACGGACAGCAGCCTCGATAACGCCGCCGGTGGCACCAAAGATGACACCAGCACCGGTGGATTCGCCGAGTGGATTGTCGAAATCTTCGTCCGGCAGGGAGACAAAGTCGATGCCGGTTTCCTTGATCATCATCGCCAGCTCACGGGTGGAGAGAACATAGTCGACGTTTTTCAGGGATTCACCAGAGAGCTCGGGACGGGCGGCTTCGTTTTTCTTGGAGAGACAGGGCATGACCGAAACGACGACCATCTTGGCCGGATCGATGCCCATCTTCTGGGCATAGTAGGTCTTGGCCACGGCGCCGAACATTTCGTGTGGGGATTTGCAGGACGAAGGAATGTCCAGCAGATCCGGGAACTGATGTTCGAAGAACTTGACCCAGGCCGGGCAGCAGCTGGTCAGGATCGGCAGAGTGCCACCATGCTGCAGGCGGTGGATGAACTCGGAGGCTTCTTCGATGATGGTCAGGTCAGCGGCAAAGTCGGTGTCAAAGACGTTGTGAAAACCGAGGCGGCGCAGAGCGGCAGCCATTTTACCCGTGACGATCGTGCCGGGTTCCATGCCGAATTCTTCGCCGAGGGCGACGCGGACGGCTGGTGCTGTCTGGACGATGACATACTTGTCCTTGTCATTGAGTGCATTCCAGACATTGCGGATGTCGTTCATTTCAGTCAGGGCGCCGGTCGGGCAGACGGCGACGCACTGGCCGCAGAAGGTGCACATGGTGTCGATCATCGGCAGGTTGAAGGCCGGGGCGACAACGGTGTCAAAACCGCGGCCGACCGCAGACAGGATGCCGCAGGTCTGGACGGTATTGCACATGGTTTCGCAACGGCGGCAGAGGATGCACTTGTCGAGATCGCGATAGATGGCGAAGCTGGAGGCATCGTCCGTATACGTGGACATCGCGCCTTCGTAACGGATCTTGCCGCGCACACCGAGGTCAGATGCGAGCTTTTGCAGGTCGCAGGACTGGTTCTTTTCGCAGTTGAGGCATTCCTTCGGATGGTCGGAGAGCAGGAGCTCGACCATGGTCCGGCGGGCCTTGACGACGCGCGGGGTGGTGGTGCGGATATTCATGCCTTCGGTGACATAGGTGGCGCAGGCAGGTGCCAGGTTGCGGCGACCTTCGACCTCGACCATGCAGACGCGGCAGGAAGCGGCCTGGTTGACAGCCTTGAGGTCATGAAGGTTCAGGTGGCAGAGGGTCGGGATCTTGACGTTGACTTGCTTGGCTGCTTCCAGAACCGTCATGGTATCCGGTACAGTCAGCTCGACGTCATTGATTTTAATTTTTACTTCGCGCATAAGCTTAACTTCAGACCTCCTTATTTCTTGTCGACAGCGCTGAAGGCGCAGGCTTTGAGGCAGGCACCGCACTTGATGCACTTGCTCTGGTCGATGACATGCGGCTTCTTGACGGAGCCGGAGATGCACTTGACGGGGCAGGCGCGGGCGCAGGCGGTGCAGCCGATGCACTTGTCTTCGATGATGGTGTAGACCGACAGGGCCTGGCAGACACCGGCCGGGCAGCGCTTCTCGAAAACGTGGGCCTTGTACTCATCGATGAAGTGGTTGATCGTGGACAGGACCGGGTTCGGAGAGGTCTGGCCCAGGCCGCACAGGGCGGTGTCCTTGATGATCACGGAGAGTTCCTTGAGTTCTTCGATGCAGTCCGGGGTGGCCTTGCCTTCGGTGATGCGGGTCAGCATCTCGTGCAGGCGCTTGTTGCCGACGCGGCAGGCGGTGCACTTGCCACAGGACTCGTCCATCGTGAACTCGAGGTAGAACTTCGCGATGTTGACCATGCAGTCGTCCTCGTCCATGACGATCATGCCGCCGGAGCCCATCATGGAACCGATGGCGATCAGGTTGTCATAGTCGATCGGGGTGTCGAGGTTGGCTTTGGTGATGCAGCCACCGGAAGGACCGCCGGTCTGGACAGCCTTGAATTCTTTGCCGCCCTTGATGCCGCCGCCGATGTCATAGATGATTTCCCTGAGGGTCATGCCCATCGGGACTTCAACCAGACCGACGTTGTTGCCTTTGCCGGCGAGGGCGAAGACCTTGGTGCCCTTGCTCTTGGCAGTACCGACGGAGGAGAACCATTCGGCACCCTTGAGGAAGATGACCGGGACATTGGCCAGGGTTTCGACATTATTGACGATGGTCGGCTTCTGCCACAGGCCTTTTTCAGCCGGGAACGGCGGTTTATTGGTCGGCTCGCCGCGATTGCCTTCGATCGATTTGATCAATGAGGTTTCTTCGCCGCAGACGAAGGCACCAGCACCAAAGCGCAGCTGGATGTCGAAGTTGAAGCCGGAGTCAAACAAGTCCTTGCCCAGCAGGCCATAGTCGTAGGCTTGCTTGATGGCGATTTCCAGGCGCTTGATGGCCAGCGGGTATTCGGCACGGATATAGATATAGCCCTTGCTGGCACCGATGGCATAGCCGGCGATGGTCATGGCCTCGAGCACCGAATGGGGGTCGCCCTCAAGCGTCGAACGGTCCATGAAAGCACCCGGGTCGCCCTCGTCGGCGTTGCAGCAGACATATTTCTGGTCAGCGGAATAACGGCTGGCAAAATCCCATTTCATGCCGGTCGGGAAACCGCCGCCGCCTCTGCCCCTGAGGCCGCTGAGCTTGACGGTATCGACAACCTGGGCCGGAGTCATGTCGGTCAGGATCTTGCCCAGGGCCTGGTAGCCGTCGGCAGAGATGTATTCGTCAATGTTTTCCGGATCGATGGCACCACAGTTGCGCAGAGCGATGCGGAGCTGCTTCTTGTAGAAGGGCATGTCCTTGTGTTCGCTGATGCGCTGCTCGAAGGTCGGTTCGACATACAGCAGACGATCAACGGTACGGCCTTTGATGCAGTGCTCGTTGACAATCTCCTGGGTATCTTCCGGCTTGACTTCGACATAGAGGATATTATCCGGGTGGATCTTGACGATCGGGCCTTTTTCGCAGAAACCGAAGCAACCGGTCGCAACGACCTGGACTTCCTCGGCCAATCCGGCGGCCTTGATCTGTTTTTTGAAATTCTCGACAATCTTCATGCTGTCTGACGAGACACAGCCTGTGCCACCGCAAACCAGCACGTGCATTCTAAACTTGCTCATTCGCATTCCTCCCAAATGATTTCGGACTGGACAGTCGCCGCTCAGGCTTTTTCAAAAGGCTGGCCGATGATCAGGTTTTCGACGAGTTCGCCATTCTTGAGGTGTTTTTCGACGATTTCGACACCCTTGTCGGCATTGACATAGCCGTAGAGGATCGAAGCCTGGCCAGGGGTCTGGATTTCGACGGTCGGTTCGGCATAGCAGGAACCCATGCAGCCGGCAGTGACGAACTTGATGTTCTCAAGACCGAGCTCACTGGCTTTGCTGGCCATGGCATTGAAGGTTTCGCGGGCACCGGCAGCGATGCCGCAGGTTGCCATGCCGATGATGACTTTGGTGACGTTTTCGTTCTCGTTGCGGACGTTCATATTGGTCTTGAGCTGTTCCTTGATTGCCTTGAGTTCTTCCAAGGATTTCATCTTGGCCATAGTTACAAACCTTTCTCCTTATGCTTTAAGGTCAGGCTTCCTCACCTTTGTATTCATTGAGGATGCCATCGAGTTGTTCTTTCTTGACGCGGCCATAAACCTTGCCATTGACCATGACAACGGGAGCCAGGCCGCAGGCACCGACGCAGCGCAGGGCGTCGAGGGTGAACTTGCCGTCCGGAGTGGTTTCGCCTGATTTGATCTTGAGCTTGTCCTGCAGGTCCTTGAGGAGTTCTTCGGCGCCGCGGACAAAGCAGGCCGTGCCCATGCAGACATTGATGACAAATTCGCCGCGTGGAATTTCCGTGAAGTAGGAATAGAATGTCACCACGCCGTTGACCTTGGCAGCCGGGATATCGAGTTTGCGCGCAACGTGGAGCTGGATTTCCTTCGGCAGGTATCCAAAGAGCTCCTGGGTCTTGTGCAAAACCGTGATCAACGAGCCTTCTTTTTCTTCGAGTCCATCGATGAATGCATCCAATTCGACGAACTTCTCGTGCAGTAATTCATTTGTGCACATGAATAAGCTGACCTCCTCTGTTTTTCCAAGCGGAGAATTGCTCCGCTTTTGGTAACCTATGTTCCAATAACACACATTTAAGCATACTTTTTTATGCAAATAAAGGGTTTCACGAGGGCATTTTTGCACATTTTGTCATTTTACATAACAAAAAGTTGCCCATTTCCGCAAACGTTATCGAATTGTGCTACAAACAGCGGCAAACGTTTACAAAAACGCGGTCCAGATGCGTTCGGAATCGTTTTCGATAATGCCTCCGACCGGCTTAACCCGTAAGCTGTTAATAAATTTCCGGGCGTCGATGCAAAAGCAGGGGTAATTCGCGGCGGACCTTGTCGACCAGACTGAGGTCGATGGTTTCCAGGAGGCTGTTGGATGTCTGGCCGAGCTGGCGGATGATATTGCCCCAGGGTCCGCAGAGGATGGTATGGCCCCAGGACTGGTAGGACGCTTCTGGGTTGCGGGCTGGCGCACAGCCCAGGGTGAAGGCTTGGTTGTCGATGGCCCGGCTTCTGAACAACACCTCCCAATGGGCCGGTCCAGTCGTCTGGTTGAACGCACCGGGAACCACGATGAGCCTCGCCCCATCGAGCACCATCCGGCGCGCCAGTTCTGGGAAACGGAAATCATAGCAGATGCACAGGCCAACCGGGCCGAATTCGGTCGCAAAGACCGTGGCGGACTGGCCGGCTGCCAGGGTGTCGGATTCTTTGAAATACTGGCCGCCCTGGATATCGATATCGAACAGGTGGGCCTTGCGGTGAGCGGTCACCCGGTTGCCATTCCGGTCAAAGACGAAGGAGGTATTGAAGACCTGGCCACTGGAACTGAGCTCGGGAATCGAGCCAGCGATGAGCCAGACCTGGTGCCGGGCAGCCAGGCTGGACAGCTGCTGCGCGGAAGGGCCATCGGCTGGCTCGGCATAGGAATGGAACAAATCAGTCTGGTAGGGGCACAGGAACATTTCCGGCAGGACAATCAGATCCGCACCCAGGCTGGACAAGCGGGCAATTGCCCGGGCAGCGGTCTTCAGGTTCCTGGCTTTGTCGTCAGTGACCGTCATCTGGACAGCTGCAATTTTCAATTCCATGGGGTCTCCTCCATTTCAGCCACCAAACAGGCGGGCAATCGGTCCGATCACCGTGCTGAGGTCCTGGATCGACTGGTTGAGTGTCTCGATGTCGATGCTGTCGATCTTGGTTGTGGCCTGTTCCAGGCTGCTCTGGCTGGATGCGACGAGTGCATTGATGTTCTCGACCATGCCGGTCCAGTCCGCAGCTGCCAGATCGGCGGTGACGGTCTCGACATGCTCGATCGTGCGGTTGATCCGGACAATAGTCGAGCCCAGACCCGCAGCCAGGGCAATCAGGGCAATCGCCAGCACCAGCACAACCAGGCGGAACAGCCGGAGCTGCTTTTTCATCAAGGCCAATTGTTCCCTGTTCTGGGCAGACAGCTCGGCCAGAGCCTGGCTCAATGACGTCATTTCAGGCTGATTCGCTTCGGAAAAAGGTTCCATCGTCTTCACCTCCCCTGGAAAGGCCATCATGGACGCATATTTTTCAAAATCCGGGGCTGAACAAACCATTGCAGCTGACCCTGGCCTTTCCAGATGGCCTGCCCATTGCCCAGGGGGTCCCAGGAACCGGGATCAAAGTCAAAACAGGCCGCAGCACCCTTTTTAAAGGGCAGCGGGCAACCGCAAAGGCGCTGGCTCCATTGGCTCCAATGGGGCTCATGGCCGACCAGGACCAGGCAGGTGGCTGGTTTCAGGGACCTGGCGGCCTGGATAAAGCGGCCCCAGTCACCGGTGGCAAGGAATTCATATTCGGGCAGGCCGGAGGGCAAGTCCAAGCCAGCGTCAGCCAGGCCGTCCCTGAGGATCTGGGCCGTCTGTCTGGCCCGGTTCAGGGGGCTGCTCCAGATCAGGAGCGGTTTTTTGGGGTCCAGCAGCAAGCGCAATTGGGGCAGCGAACGGGCCAGCTTTTTCTGGCCTTCTGCCGTCAAGCTGCGCATGGCATCTGCGGCAGGATCATCCACATCTTGTGCTTCTCCATGTCGCAGCAAGATCAGGTCCATGGGCTTGTTCTTCCTCTCTGTGACCGGCCGGCTGGGATCACCAGCTGGGGGGCGGTCGCTGCGATTCTGGCTATCGGGTTGCAGCCAATGGTTTCGCTAAGGCTCAATAAACGGTAAAATTATCTTGGAAGGGGGCAAGAACCGCATGGCAGCCAGCGGTCTTGTTTGGACCAGTACTATCATTATACCTTCACGAAGCGACTAAAAATACCCAAAATCATGGCGGCCTGCCAGGCCTGGCCCAATTCTTTTTCATCACCAGCCTGATGCCAGCCTGATACAGCCACGGTATAGGAGGTCTTTCATGGAATTGTCAGATCGTTTCCGGATTCCAGAAGCCAGGCTCAGGCGGATCTGCGACCTCGACACAGAGCTTGGTTTTTGCACCTCGAGTGAAGACGTCCCTGGCCTGGAAGGGGTGATCGGCCAGGACCGGGCTGTGCGTTCCATGCAATTCGGATTGGCCATGGACGCCCCTGGCTACAATATTTTCGTGTCCGGCCAGACAGGCACCGGCAAGACGACCTATGTCAATGCCAGTGTCAGCCAGGCTGCGGCCAGTGGCACCGTCCCGGAGGACTGGTGCTATGTCAACAATTTTGCCGATCCGGAAAGCCCGGTCGCCATCTCCCTGCCCGCCGGAATGGGACGGCAATTCCAGAAGGACCTGGAGGAGCTGGTGCGCGAGTTGCGAGCCGCCCTGCCCAAAGCCTTTGAAAGCAGCGACTATGAGCAGAAGAAGAAAGCGCTCGAAACGTCTTTCCAGAGCCATATGCAGGAGCGGCTCAATGCCTTGCAAAAGCAAGCCAGCGAGGTCCGCTTCCTGTTCCGCCAGGCAGGCGGCAAGCTGATGATCATGCCCTTGAAGGATGACAAGCCGTATTCCAATCAGGAATTTGCCGAATTGCCGGACGAGCAGCGCCTGGGTCTCGAGGCAACCGGGCATCAGCTCGAGGGTGTCCTCGAGGAAATCCTGCGCGAAGGCAAGTCGCTGGAGAAGCAAACAGCCGAGAAAATTGTCGATCTGGAAAAGCAGATTGCCCGGGCCGCTGCCACGCCGACGGTTGACCGGCTGCGGGAAAAATACAAGGTCTATGCCAAGGTGCTGACTTATCTGGAGGCTGCCGGCAAGGACATCGAGGAAAACCGGGTGCTTTTCCTGGCGGAAGAATCGGCCGAGGCAGAAGAATCCGATGAGAATGCCGAAGAAGAGCTGGTCGATCTGTCCCTGGTCACCGGCCAGGGCAATGGTGAAGCCTTCACCCGGTACAAGGTCAATCTGTTCATCAGTCACGAGGACTCCACCGGTGCTCCCGTCGTCCTGGAGTCCAATCCCAATTATTACAACCTGTTTGGCAAGGTCGAATACAAGAATCAGCTGATGTCGGTGAGCACCGATTTCACCATGGTCAAGCCCGGCGCCATCCACCGGGCCAATGGGGGTTACCTGGTCCTGCAGGCCAGAGATATCCTGACCGAGCCGCTGGTCTGGGAGCAGCTGAAGCGGGCCCTGAAATATCGCCAGGCGGTGATCGAGAATATTGGTGAGCAATACCGCAATATCCCGACCGCCACCTTGCGCATGGAACCCATTCCGTTAAAGCTCAAGGTGATCCTGATCGGCAGCCCCCTCTTCTATCTGGTCCTGACCCAGGATGAGGATTTCACGAAGCTGTTCAAGGTCAAGGTCGACTTCGATGTGGATATGGCCCGTTCGCCAGAAAACCTGTGCAAATATGTCTCTTTTGTCAGTTCATTGTGCCGGCGGGAAAAGCTGCGCCATCTCGATCGATCGGCGCTGGCCCAGATTGTCGAATATGGTTCGCGGCTGGCTGGCGACCAGACCAAATTGTCGACCCGCTTCAATGAGGTGGGCGAGATCATCTATGAGGCCAATGCACTCGCTTCACTCGACGGTTCGGCGCTGGTCTTTGCATCCCATATTGATGAAGCCATCCGCCAGCGCCATTTCCGCCTGAGCCGGGTCGAGGAAAAGGTCCAGGAGATGATCCTGACAGGCAAGCTGCTGATCGACACGGCTGGCAGCCGTATCGGCCAGGTCAATGGCTTGTCGGTGGTTGAGCTGGGCAATTTTGCCTTCGGCCAGCCGTCGCGGATCACAGCTGTCACCTTCATGGGCAAGGAGGGGGTGATCGCCATCGAGCGTGAGACGGAGATGAGTGGCAGCCTTCACAGCAAGGGGGTGTTGACCCTGGCCGGCTATCTGGGCATGAAATTCGCCCAGGACAAGCCCCTTTCCCTGACGGCCCAGATCACCTTCGAGCAGAATTACGGCGGCATCGAGGGCGACAGTGCCTCCAGCACCGAACTCTATGCCATCCTGTCCAGTCTCGCCGATGTGCCGATCCGCCAATCGCTGGCCGTCACCGGATCGGTCAACCAGTATGGCGAAATCCAGCCGATCGGCGGGGTCACCGAAAAGATCGAGGGATTTTTCGACATCTGCGTCGCCAAAGGCCTGACCGGTGACCAGGGGGTCATTATCCCGCAAAGCAATCTCGACAACCTGATGCTCAAAGACGAGGTCCTCGCAGCCGTCCGCGCCGGACAGTTCCACCTGTACGCAGTCCAGACCATCGACCAGGGCATCGAAATCCTCACCGGCGTCCAAGCCGGCCAGAAGGACGAAAATGGCAGCTACCCCGAGGACAGCATATTCGCCCGTGCCGACACCAAGCTGCAAAAATTCCATCAGGTCCAGCAAGGTGACAAAGAATAATCTGGCCCGCAAAGGGACCCGGTCCGTTTGCGGGCATTGCGGCTGGAGGTGACTGTGATCAGGGCATTTATCGGCATAGAACTGGATGATCTGACCAAAGCGGAGATGGCCAGAATAATCAATCTCTTGCATAAGGATGCATGGAAGGGGCGCTGGAAGCGGACGGAAAATCTGCACCTGACCTTGAAATTCCTGGCTGAGGTCGAGGACGACCAGCTGGAAGCGATCGACAGGGTGCTGCAAGTTCTGTCCTTGCAGCAGACGCCATTCCGGCTCGAATTCACTGGCCTCGGCCAGTTTCCCGGCCGCGACTCGATCCGGGTCGTCTGGCTCGGGCTGGCGGGTGAGCTTGCACAGCTGAGCCAGCTGCAGAGCCTGATCGAACAGGGACTGGTGCCGCTTGGGTTTGCCGCCGAAACCCGGCCCTTTTCGCCGCATATCACCCTCGGCCAGGATATTGGATTCACCAAGGAATTCCCGCAGGTCCGGCATCTGCTCGGACCAGTCCGCATGAGCCCTGTGGCAGTCGATCATTTGACCTTGTTCAAAAGCGAACAGCTCGCAGGCCACAGAGTCTATACCCCGATCCGCCGTTATGAGTTCAATGACAAACCCTGAGGAGAAGTGCCGTATGGAAACACAAGCCAACCGAACACCCACCAAATTGCTGGTCCTGGCCGCCTATCTGGTCATGATCCTGGTCAATGCCCTGGCCAATATCCTGCCCATCAACGGGATTACGACCGGCGAAGTATCTGATTCGTATCCCAACCTGTTCGCTCCAGCCGGCCTGACCTTTGCCATCTGGGGCGTGATCTATCTGGCCCTGATCGGCTATGTCCTCTACCAATTCGGGCTATTCCAGAAAGACAAGCAGGATGCCCAGCTGGCAAGCGACCAGAAGGTCCGCATCCTGTTCATCGTGTCATCGGTTGCCAACTCGATCTGGATCTTCGCCTGGCATTTTCGCCTGATTCCGGTAACGATGGTGCTCATGCTGGTCATCCTGATCAGCCTCATGGCCATCAACCTGATCACCCGGCGCCAAGCCTATCCCCAGGGCGGGAAAATCTTCGTCCGGTTGCCATTTGCAATCTATTTCGGCTGGATCACGGTCGCAACCATAGCCAATGCCACGGCCCTGCTGGTCGACCTCAAGTGGGATGGTTCAGGTCTGCGCGAAACCACCTGGACGGTGCTGATCCTTTTCGCCGGGGTATTGATCGGCTGGGTCACCACGGTATTCCTCAAAAGCATCGCCTATGGACTGGTCCTGGTCTGGGCCTATGCAGGCATCTTGCTCAAGCATCTCTCGGCCAGCGGTTTTGCCGGGCAATATCCGGGAATCATCGTCACGGTGGTCGTCTGCCTGGTCCTGTTCGCGATTGCGCTGATTGTGGTTGGGGTGAGTGGGTGGAAACGGATGAAAGCGGCAAAAACGAGTTCCTGACCTGGAATACCTTGCAGACAAAAGGGTGTCCGTGAATCCAGACACCCTTTTGTCTATCCTGGGCTTGGTTAGAATAGCTTAGCGCAGTTTGGCTGCTTTGCTGAGTTCCTGGGTGATCGTTTGATGACCAGCGGTCGTCGGATGAGGATCACAGAACACGATGAACGCTGGCAGATTGATCTCAGCAGGTCCCGTTGCGGATTGAATCGTAACAAGTGCCATCGGAAGATTGAAGGCGACCGGGGCCAGAAGTGGATTCTGACCTGGGGTGGCGAGATAGGCAAAATTCCCAAGATCATTAAAC
>CAZCMX010000043.1:0-1749 GCA_964499985.1 uncultured Mageeibacillus sp. | reverse complement strand
CTCCATACATCCCAAGCGTCCAGATACAGGGTGTATATCAACGCCGCCAAAGCTTATGCAATTACTTTCATCATAGCATTTTCCAGCTTCAAACAGTTATATTGTTTATATCGATTGGTATCATTTGCCAGCAAAATCTCTTGGCCTGCAGGCGTATAATGGAAACAGGTACAGGTCTTTGGCTAAAACACCAAAGTCACGTCAATGCCGGGGGGAGTGCGATCCATGCCAATTGCCAAACGCGTTTTTTTAATAGTCCTTGACAGCTTCGGAATCGGCGAATTGCCGGATGCAGACCGCTATGGCGATACGGGCAGCAATACCCTGAAGGCTTGCTTCGACACAGGGGTGCTCGATGTGCCCCATCTGACCCGGCTTGGCCTGTTCAATCTCGACGGGATGACGTTCGGCGCCCCGGTCACCAATCCATCCGGCATGCTTGCCCGCCTGGCTGAGCAGTCTGCCGGCAAAGACACGACGATCGGGCACTGGGAGATCGCCGGCCTGATTTCGCCCCAGGCCATGCCGACCTACCCGGATGGATTTCCACCGGAAATCATCGCGGCTTTCGAGCAGCAGACAGGGCGGGGCACATTGTGCAACCGGCCATATTCCGGCACCCAGGTGCTCACCGATTTTGGTGCGGAGCACCTCGCGACTGGCAATTTGATCGTCTATACCTCAGCCGACAGTGTTTTCCAGGTCGCAGCTCATGAAAGCATCGTTCCAGTCGAGCAGCTCTATGCCTATTGCCAGATCGCCCGCGATCTCCTGCAAGGCGAGCACGCGGTCGGCCGCGTGATTGCCCGGCCGTTCGCAGGCGAGCCAGGCCAATTCAAACGCACCGCCCGGCGCCACGATTTTTCCCTGCTGCCACCACGGCCAACGATCCTGGTCGAGCTGCAGCAGGCAGGCCAGCAGACCATCAGCATCGGTAAAATCAACGATATTTTTGCCGGCCAAGGCATCAGCCGATCCTTGCCCACCATCAGCAACGAGGACGGCATGGACAAATTGCTGGCCATCGCTGCCGAGGACTGGCAGGGTCTTTGCTTCGTCAACCTGGTCGAATTCGACATGGTCTATGGCCATCGCAATGACGCGGTTGGCTATGCCCAGGCGCTCAACCGCTTTGACAGCCGATTGGGCAACCTGCTCCCGATGCTGCGTGAGGATGATGTCCTGATGATTACAGCCGACCATGGCTGTGATCCAGCCTCCCCCAGCACCGACCATTCCCGCGAATATGTGCCACTCCTGATCTGGGGACAGAAAGTCCCGCCCGGCTTGAACAAAGGCACCCGCAAAACCTTCGCCGATGCCGGCGCCACTGCGGCAGCCCTGTTGGGGATCGCAACCAAGACCGATGGCCAGTCTCTGCTTTGATCGGCCCGGTCAGGCCGAAAATGATGATCCTCGCGAGCCGGAATAAACCGGAATAAAAAGGTCAACGAAAACCCGGCTGAAATTTTGCCCGCCGGCGGGTGCAAAAATGTTTGACTTTCCCTTCGACCGGTGCTATTATTACTGAGCACACAACAAGGAACTCTTGCTCGTGTGGCGGAATAGGCAGACGCACCGGACTTAAAATCCGTCGGATTAACCTCCGTGCCGGTTCGAGTCCGGCCACGAGCACCACCACTTGGGTGCAACGAACCGCCTCAATTTCATACCGCGGAGTGGAGCAGTTGGTAGCTTGTCGGGCTCATAACCCGAAGGTCGCAGGTTCGAATCCTGCCTCCGCAACCA
>CAZCMX010000042.1:0-18178 GCA_964499985.1 uncultured Mageeibacillus sp. | reverse complement strand
ATCGGCATGGACGAACATGTTCGGGCCCGGATTTTCGAGAAATTCTACCAGGGGGATACTGCCCATGCGAGCAAGGGCAATGGACTCGGCCTGGCCCTGGTCAAACGAATCCTGGATCTGTGTGGGGCGGAAATCGAAGTCAGCAGCGAACTGGGCCAGGGATCGACTTTTACGGTCGTTTTGCCAGATGGCATGCTGTCGCAAAGGGATGAAATGAACCCGGCTGAAAATGAGACTTGGTAACATAAAGCGCTACCCGAAAAATCTGGCGCCCCTATACTGGTGTCAGGCCAGACTCAATACATTCAAGCACTGCTTTTCGTTTAAAGGACGCCATTCATGTTCTTCATCGGTATTTTTGGCATCGATCACGCCAGCAAGGAAATGGGCACGGAAAACAATGTCACCTGCCCTGCTTGCGGCGCTTATACGCATTTGAAGCTGCGGAAAGAATACGACTATTTCCACATCTTTTTCATCCCCGTGTTTCGCTGGCATATCCGGGAATTAGCCCAGACCCACTGTTGCGGTGCCTTACTGGAACGCGATGAAGAGACTTGGCGAGCCCTCAGGCTAAGGACGAACAGCTGTCCTTCATGTGGCCGGCCGATTGATCCGGCAGCGGGATTCAATTATTGTCCCTGGTGCAGCCAGCCGCTGCGATGACTCCGTGGGCCTCATTCGGCAGCCTCATTCGATCTCGTGACCGGCCCCAAACCCCTCGCCGACAACCTCGCGCGCTTCAAAGACGATCATGAAGGCCGTTTCGTCGATCTCTTCGACAATGGCCTTGAGTTCGGGGACCTGCTTGCTCGATAAAACACACATCAGGACATCCTTCTTATGGCCTGTGTACATGCCCCGACCGGCGAGCGAGGTCACACCGCGGCTGATTTCATGCAGGATCCGGCTGGCAATTTCCGCGGCTTTGTCGGATACAATGAGCGCCGTGCGGGTGTAGTCAAAGCCCTCGAGCAGGATATCCACCGACTTCGAGGTCAAAAACATGGCGATAAAGGAATACATGGCCAAAAGAATGCTCGGTTCGGCGGAGTTGCGGTAGAACACGATCGATGCCAGGACAATCGTGGCATCGAGAATCATCAGGAACTGGCCGGTGCTGAAGCCTGGATGCTTGCGTTTGATGACAAAGGCGAGGATATCGGTGCCACCGGTCGTGAAACCAGAACGGAAAATCAGGCCGGCGCCAATACCAAACAGTACGCCGCCGAAGACGCAATACAGCAGCGGGTCGGGCCGGCCGTTCTGCAATGGGCGGTTGATATAGGCTTCAAACCAGGGCGCCATGGTCGGAGCGGTCAGATCAATGACCACCGAATAGACCAGCGTCCCGATCAGGCTGCGCCAGGCAAAGGAGCGGCTGATTTTGGTAAAGCCCAGGGCAAAGATCGGCACATTGAGCACGATGACCAGAAGACCAAGCGGTAACTGGACATGGGGCAGAGCAAGCTGATAGATGATGGTCGCGATACCGGTAACGCCCCCCATGGTCAGGCGGATCGGCACATAAAAGACATTGACTGCCATCGCCGAAATCAGGGAACCGAGCACCAGCTGGAGCAGATCTCTGGCCGGCGGGATATACCCCGGATGTCTCAGCCGCTTTTTACTTCTATGGGTTGCCATCATGGATCGATACCTCCTGGTTTTGTTTATTGTAGCATCAACACCATCATCTATGTTATAATCTCAGGGCATCAGCACGCGCCGTGTCTGATCTGCAGCCGATCGCTGGTCCTGTGCGATGTGGCCCGTGAACCCCGTCAGGTCCGGAAGGAAGCAGCGGTAAGCGGTCAACCGCATGTGTTACAGCAAAGCCTGCGACGGCTGCAGGTCAGACATGGCGAATTTATTTCCCGGAGGTCCGTGCATGTCCTTTCTGGCCCTCTATCGTGAATGGCGGCCCCGTACCTTTGATGAGGTTGTTGAGCAAAAGCATGCGGTTTTCGCCCTGCGCCAGGCGGTGATCAGCCGCCAGATCGCTCATGCCTACCTGTTCAGCGGCACCCGGGGCACAGGCAAGACCACCCTGGCCAAGATCTTCTCACGGGCGATCAATTGCCAGAATCCCCAGGACGGCAATCCCTGCAACCAGTGCGAAATCTGCCGTGGCGTTCTCGACGGCTCTCTGCTCGATGTCGTGGAAATGGACGCCGCCTCCAATAACAGTGTCGACAATATCCGCCGGATCACCGATGAAGTCAATTTCATGCCGGCCAAAGCCCCTTACAAGGTTTACATCATCGACGAAGTCCATATGCTGACCCCCGGGGCTTTCAATGCCTTGCTCAAAACGCTCGAGGAGCCACCGGCCCACGCCGTATTCATTCTGGCGACCACCGAGCCGCACCGCATCCCGGCGACCATCCTGTCCCGCTGCCAACGTTATGATTTCCGCCGTATTCCTGTCGAAAGCATCGCCGCCCGGCTGCGCGAAATCGCCACAGCCGACGGGATCACCATTGATGCCAGCGGACTGGAGACGATCGCGGCTTTTGCCGACGGCGCGCTGCGGGATGCGATCAGTCTCCTGGACCAGGCCCGCATGAGCTGCCAGGGAACAATTTCGCGGGACGATATCCTGGCCCTGGCCGGCCTGACCAAAGACGATGCCTTGCTGGAGCTCGCCGATGCCCTGATCCGGGGCGATGCTGCCGCCACCCTGGATCTGGTAGACAAGCTGGTGATGGCTGGCCGCGACATGGCCCGCCTCATCCCGGATCTGGCCCAGCTGTTCCGCAATCTCCTGGTCTGCCAGGTCTCGGACCGGCCGGAGCGCCTGATCCAGACCACGGCCGACAGTCTGGTCCAAATGAACCGCCTGGCCCAGATCGCCAGCCAGGCCCAGCTGATGGCCTGGATCAAAGGGCTTTCCAGCCTTTCCGGCGATCTGCGCTGGGCCGCTGATACCCGCACCATCCTGGAGGTCGGCCTGCTGCGCCTGGTCAGTGAAACGTCAATGGGCGACGCCCTGCCTCTCGCCACAAGGGAGCTGCGGCAAGCACGACCAGTCGCCCCAGCAGCTGTCTCGGCAACTGCCCCGGCGCCTGCACCGGCCGCCCCAGCCGCATCACCGGCTGCCCCACGCCCTGCCCCAGCGCCTGCTGTACCGGTCGCTCCAGCCTCCCCTGCCCCCGCACCGGCACCATTGGAGGAGCCACCGCCACCCCAGGAGCCTCCTTTGCTGGAGGATGAACCTGTTCTGGCAAGCGAGCCTGTGCTGCCGGTTGCCCCGGACAGGACAGAGGAACCGCCACAGCACCCTGCAGCCCCGGAGCCAGAGGAAGCTTGGGCCATGGCAACCGAAGCCGAGGACTACCCGCCCTTTGGCGACGAAAACCCAGGTGCCGCCGATGATACGAGTCCCGATACCCCCGCGGCGCAGCCTCTGGATGCAGCCACCTTGTGGCAGCAGGTCCTGGGCAGGCTCGGGGACACCGGGCAAATGACCCTGTTCCTGTTTGGCCGGGTGGCCCAGGCGCGACTGGCAGCTGCGACGACCCTGCAGCTCGAATTTGCCAGGAAAGACCAAGTGCATTATGATGAATTCCGCTCGGCGGCTTCACTGAAAATTCTGCGGGATATCCTGCAGGGTTTGACTGGACAGGTTTTTGAAGTCGATGTGGTTCTGGAAGGTCAGGCCACTCCGAAAAAGCCAGGGCTGGCCGATGATCCGTCATCTGGTGACAGCCAGCCAGGCTGGATCAGCAAGTTGCAGCAGACAGCCGAGACATTCGGTATTCCGATGACAATGGAGGATTAAAGACAATGGCAAAAGGACCTCGTGGAGGATTCCCAGGCGGTATGGGCGGCGGCATGGGTAATATGAACCAGCTGATGCAGCAAGCCCAGCGGATGCAGCGTGACATGGAAAAAGCCCAGGAAGAAATCGCTGCCCTCACTGCAGAGGCGACGGCAGGTGGCGGCGTGGTCAAGGTCACCGTCAATGGCCAGAAGCAATTGCAAAGCCTGGTCATCGATCCGGCGGCAGTGGATCCAGAAGACGTTGAAATGCTCCAGGACCTGGTCATGGTTGCCGTCAACGAAGCCTTGCGCAAAATGGATGAAATCTCTGAACAGCGGATGGCCAAGGTCACTGGTGGCGCCCGGCTGCCTTTCTAAGCCCGGATGGCCCGCTATTCACCATCCATAGCCAGGCTGGTCGCCGAGCTGGGCAAATTGCCCGGCATTGGCAACAAATCCGCCCAGCGCCTGGCTTTCCATTTGTTGGCCCAGCCCCTGGACCGTGTCGAGGCGCTGGCTGAGGCAATCCTCGAGGCCCGGCGCTCGACCCGGCTGTGTTCGGTCTGCTGCAATCTGACCGACCAGGACCCCTGTGAGATCTGTGCTTCACCCGGACGCGACCGGACCATGATCTGTGTCGTGGAAAATCCGCGCGATGTCGCGGCCATGGAACGCATCCACGAGTACAAGGGGCTCTACCATGTCTTGCATGGCGTCATATCGCCCCTGCAGAATATCGGGCCGGACCAGATCCGCCTGCGTGAGCTGCTGGCCCGCCTGCGTGCCGATGAGACCATCACTGAGGTCATCCTCGCCACCAATCCAACAGTCGAAGGCGAAGCCACCGCGCTCTACATCGCCCGTTTACTCAAGCCGGCCAATATTCGCACGACCCGGATCGCCCATGGGATTCCGATGGGCGGCGACCTCGAATATGCAGATGAGGTCACCTTGGCACGAGCCATGGAAGGGCGCCGCGAGATTTGAACATCTGCCCAGTTTGAGCCGAATTTCGCATGATTCTGTTATTTTTTTGCTCTGCCAGGGTTCAGTCGTGCGTTTTCAATCAGTTTTTGTGTTATAATTTCACAAAACGCGGTCGTTGCAAGACGGCCCTTTTTTTGACATTTTTTCGACAAGGAGACGAAAGCCCATGACAAGATACATTCTGCAGCGGGCGATCGCGATGATTCTGACCCTCTTCGCGATTTCAACGATCACGTTTTTCCTGATGCATGCGATTCCCGGCGGTCCTTTTACCCGTGAAAAGCCGCTTGAGCCGGCCATCATCGCTGCATTGAATGAGAAGTACCATCTGGATGACCCTTTGTTCAAGCAATACACCGACTATATGGGCGACCTGATGCGCGGTGATTTTGGCCCTTCATTCAAATTCCGCGGCCGCACGGTCAATGAACTGATCGGCGCCGGATTCCCGATCACCGCCAAGATCGGCATTCTGGCGGTTCTGATCACGGTGATTCTCAGTGTCCCGATGGGGATCATCTCTGCCCTCAAGCAGAACAAATGGCAGGATTATTCCTTCATGTTCCTGGCCACGCTTGGCGTCACCGTGCCGGGCTTTGTGCTTGCCTCGGTCCTGATCTATGTCTTTTGTGTCCAGCTGGGCTGGTTCCCGGTCATCTGGAATACGACCGCCACCGGCTGGCTGTCGATTTCCCAATACCTGCTGCCCATGCTCGCCCTTTCGGGCTATTCCATGTCTTTCATCACACGCCTGATGCGTTCGAGCATGCTTGACGTCATCGGCCAGGACTATATCCGCACCGCCCGGGCCAAAGGGCTGTCCGAGATGCGCGTCATCATGGAGCATGCCCTGAAAAATGCCATTCTCCCTGTTGTCACCTATCTCGGTCCGACCATTGCCGCGCTGGTGACGGGCAGCTTCGTCATCGAGAAAATGTTCACCATCCCGGGGATCGGCTACCAGTATGTCGACAGCATCGGCAACCGTGACTATACCATGATCATGGGTTCCACCATTTTCTATGCCGCCATCCTGATCATCTTGAACTTCCTGGTCGATATCATTTATGGCTTTATCGACCCCCGGATCAAGATGGGCAATATCAAGGAGGCTTGACACGATGGAATTCAATCAGGACCTGTTCACCCCCATTCAAGAAAGCGAACGGATCAGCAGCGGCATCGTCCGGCCCAGTGTCACCTACTGGCAGGATGCCTGGCGCCGGTTCCGCCGCCACAAGCCCGCCCTGGTGGCCGCAGCAGTTCTTCTGGTCATCATCCTGGGGGCCATCATCATTCCGTTTTTCTACCCCTATACCTATGACCAGCAGATCCGTACGGCGCGCAACCTGGCACCCAATCTGCAGCATCTCTTCGGCACCGACAAGCTCGGCCGTGACCTGTTCATCCGCACCGTCTATGGGGCCCGCATCTCATTGTCGATCGGCATCGTCGCCAGCATCATCAACCTGACGATTGGCGTCATCTACGGCGGCATTTCCGGCTATATCGGCGGCAAAATCGATAATTTCATGATGCGCATCGTCGATGTCCTCTACAGCATTCCTTTGATCCTGTACGTCATCCTGCTCAAGGTCGTTTTCCAGGATTCGATCAAGACGGCTTTTGAGACCACCTTCCTGCGCCACCTGAAATATCTGGGACCGGAGCTGATCCTGATCTATGTCGTGCTTGGCTCGGTCTACTGGGTCGGCATGGCCCGCATGGTCCGCGGCCAGATCCTCTCGATCAAGAATAACGAATATGTCCTGGCGGCCCGCTCGATGGGAGCGTCCGGCTGGCGGATCATCATGCGCCATCTCGTGCCGAACACCGTCGGCCAGATCATCGTCACCGTGACGATGTCGATTCCGGGTGCCATTTTCACTGAGTCCTTCCTCAGCTTCATCGGGATCGGCGTCTCCGCCCCGATGGCCAGCTGGGGCTCACTGGCCAGTGATGCCTATAAGGGCCTGGCCAGCTATCCCTATCTCCTGTTTTTCCCAGCCCTGGCCATCTCGGTAACCGTCCTGGCCTTCAACATCATGGGTGACGGCTTGCGCGACGCACTCGATCCAAGAATGAGAAAGTGAGGCAGCGCACGTGAACGGTAAAGCAATCGATCCCAAAAATCCCGCAGCGGATGTCCTCCTGGATATCCGCCAGCTGGAAACCACCTTTTTCACCCATGTCGGCCCCGTCCAGGCCGTCCGCGGCGTCGACCTGGTCGTCGAACGCGGCGAAGCCGTCGGCATTGTCGGCGAATCGGGCTGCGGCAAGAGCGTCATGTCGATGTCGATCATGGGCCTGGTCGCCAACCCCGGCAAAATCGTCGGCGGCGAGATCTTGTTCAATGGCCAGGACCTGGCCAAAATGTCCGACAAGGAGATGCGGAAAATCCGTGGCAACAAGATCGCGATGATTTTCCAGGACCCGATGACCTCATTGAATCCCGTCAAGAAAATCGGCGGCCAGATCACCGAAGTTCTCCACCTGCACCAGAACATTTCCCGCGAGGATGCCCGCAAACGGGCGATCGAGCTGCTGCGCCTGGTTGGGATCCCCAGTCCGGAAAGCCGGCTCGACCAGTATCCCTTCGAATTCTCCGGCGGTATGCGCCAGCGCGTCATGATCGCCATGTCCCTGGCCTGCGATCCGGACCTCCTGATCGCTGACGAGCCGACCACCGCGCTTGACGTCACCATCCAGGCCCAGATCCTCGAGCTGATGCGCGACCTGAGAAACAAAATCAACAGCTCGATCATCCTGATCACCCACGATCTCGGCGTCGTGGCCAACCTTTGCGACAGCATCCGGGTCATGTATGCCGGCAAAATCGTTGAGGAGGGGCGGACACGCGACATTTTCTATGAGCCCCGCCATCCATATACCTGGGGTCTTCTCAACTCGATCCCCAAGATCAATATCGAAGAAAAAGAACGTCTGGTTCCGATCGATGGCCAACCCCCGGATCTTCTCAAGCCACCAGCTGGCTGTGCCTTTGCCGAGCGCTGCCCGCATGTCATGGCGATCTGTCAGCAACATCAGCCGCCGCTGATCAAAGCCGGCCAGGGGCATGAGCATCGTGCGGCCTGCTGGCTCAGCCATGCCCAGGCCGCAGCCGTTGCCGCACCACTTTTTGCCGCCCAGACACAGCAGGATAAACTGGAGGGGCAGGCATGAACCAGGGGGACATTCCAGTCATGAACCAGCAAGCCAAGTCTGGCCCGGGCAGCCGCGAGGTCCTGCTCGAAGTCGAGAATCTCAAGAAATATTTCCATGTCAGCCGCGGCTTTGGCCGCACCGGCAAGCTCAAAGCCGTCGACGATGTCTCGTTCCAGATTTTCAAGGGTGAGACCTTTGGCCTGGTCGGCGAATCCGGCTGTGGCAAGACCACGATCGGCCGCACGATTGCCCGTCTTTACAAGCCTACGGCTGGCCTGATCAAGATCAATGGCACCGATATCGCCCATCTCAACCAGAAGCAGCTGCGGCCCTTCCGCCGGAAAATGCAAGTCATTTTCCAGGATCCCTATGCCTCGCTCAACCCGCGCATGACCGTCGGCGACATCGTCGGCGAACCGCTGGACATCCACAAGATTGCCGTCGGGCCGGAACGGCAGAAACGGATCTATGACCTGCTGGAAAGTGTCGGTCTGACCAAAGAGCATGCTAACCGCTTCCCGCACGAATTTTCCGGCGGTCAGCGCCAGCGCATTGGTATCGCCCGAGCCTTGGCCCTGGAGCCGGAGCTGATCATTTGCGATGAGCCGATTTCAGCCCTGGACGTCTCGATCCAGGCCCAGGTCATCAACCTGCTCGAGGACCTGCAGCGCGACAAGGGCCTGACCTACCTGTTCATCGCCCATGACCTGTCCATGGTCCAGCACATTTCACACCGCATCGGCGTCATGTACCTTGGCCACCTGGTTGAGCTTGCTGAAAGCCGCACCCTCTACGACGAGCCGCTCCACCCCTATACCCAGGCACTCCTGTCCGCCATTCCCGTGCCGGATCCGGATGAGACCTCCCGGCGGCAGCGAATCATTCTCGAGGGCGATGTCCCCACGCCGATCGACCCACCGGCTGGCTGTCCTTTCGTCACTCGCTGCCCGAAGGCCCTGCCCCTGTGCAAGGAAAAGCGGCCGCCGATGCTCGAAACCAAGCCAGGCCATTTTGTCGCCTGCTTTGTGGTCAATGGCGAGGACCGCAAGAGCTGAAGCCCGATAGACGTCTACGGCAGCCAGGCCAGTTCTGGCTGCCGAGCAAAAGACACAGCAACGCAAATCGCGCATGCTGTGTCTTTTTTATTGGGCGCTGCGGCCAGGTCAATTCAAGGGATCAGGTCGTGGGTAATGGTTGCAGGGGGTTTTCGGCCAACAGGTTTTCCACTTCTTCATAGCCCTTCAGATAGGCATAATTGTAGCGGGCGGGCAAGGCAAAGACATACTTCTCATTATGCCCGAGCTCCTGAGGGGGGATCGGGGCTGCACCCACACTCAATGTCTCCTGGCCGATCTGGTCCCATTGGTTTTGTGTGAACACCATGATCGGGATATCCTGGTATGGTTCGGCGGCAGTCCAAAGCGGGTGGCGGATCAGGAGCAAAGGCCCCTGTTCCGTCATTTCGCCATTTTGCGGGCCATCGAGGGCATAGCCCTGCCATTGGTCCTCAACGATGCTATAACCCTGCCAGCTGTCCGGCAAGGCAAAGCTGAAGCCATAGACCGGGTTCTGGTAGGAAAGTCCCGCCGCGGTGGCCGGCACGCTGGGTTGTACACTGGATGGCACCGTCGTTGTCGCCTGGCTGGCCACCCCAGTTGACGACGACGCAGCCGGGGCCGTAGTGGGTGGCATTTTCTGGCAACCCGATGCAAGCAGCCCCAGCCACACCAGGCAGGACAGCAGGACGAAGGGCGAACAATGATGGCGAACGATTCTCATGGACGGTACCTGAAGCTTTCAACAATGGGGGCGGGAAGATCCTCGGCCTTTTGACGCACCAGGTCTGTTCAAGGTTCCCGGAGCCTGGCCAGATTCTCCGAAAATGGTGGCCGGACAATCCCGCGCTCGGTCACAATGGCAGTGATGAGGGCCGCTGGGGTGACATCAAAGCTCGGGTTATAGGTTTTGACGCCCGGTGGGGCGATCCGCTCGCCATTGATCACCGTGATTTCTTCACCGCTGCGTTCCTCGATCGGAATCGCCTGCCCAGAAGGGCAGGACCAGTCGATGGTGGGTGTCGGCGCTGCGATATAAAAGGGCACCTGGAAATGGCGGGCCAGGATCGACAGGCCGAAGGTGCCGATCTTATTGGCCGTATCGCCATTGGCGGCAATCCGGTCACAGCCGACCATGACCGCCTGGACTTTGCCCTGGGCGAGGACAACCGCAGCCATATTGTCACTGATCAAAGTCGTGTCGACCCCTGCCTGGACCAGTTCAAAGGCCGTCAGCCGCGCCCCCTGCAAGCGGGGCCTGGTTTCATCGGCAATTGCTTTCAATTCGATCCCCTGCTCTTTAGCCACAAAGAAAACGGACAGGGCGGTGCCATAACCAGCGGTGGCCAGGGCACCGGCATTGCAATGGGTCAGGATCGTGGCACCGGGCCGGACCAGGGACAGAAGGTTCATTCCGATGGCCCGGTTGATGGCGATATCCTCCTGATGGATGATGATCGCCTCCTGCTCCAGCCCGGCCAGGATAGTGGGGATCGGCAAATCCTTCAGAGCCTGGGCCCTGGCCAGCATCCGCTCGATCGCCCAGCTGAGATTGACCGCAGTAGGCCGTGACTGGGCCAGCAGGCGCCCGGAGCTGTCCAATCCGGCATAGAAGGCCTGGAAGCCGTCAGAAGGGGCTTGCCGGGCAGCCAGGACCATGCCATAGGCTGCCGCCACACCGATCGCCGGCGCGCCGCGCACGACCATCATTCGAATCGCTGCCGCGACCTGCTGCGGCGAATCATAGACCCGGTACGTGATTTCATTGGGCAACAAAGTCTGGTCCAGCAAAACCAGCAGGCCATCTTGCCATTCCAGGGTGGTAACCGGTTCCATCGTCAGCGCCTCCTGTGGGTTGATCTTTGCGATCGGGCCGGGCCATTCCCGAGCCCAGGGATGAAACCATTTTACCCTGCGGGCAGAGATCAGCAAAGAGTAAAAAAGGACCGTCTCGACTGAGACGGTCCTCTCTCGGCTGGTTTATTTCTGCTCGGCCGCAGTCGCCCGGCGGGCGGGCTGATCGTGCTCCGATTTACGGGGTCTTGTAGCCGATTTCGTTGATCAGGGCCTTGGCTTCTGCCACGTCAGCAGCGTAATCGCCATTGCCGAAGTAGTTGCCACCGTTTTCACGGAAGTCGCCGCCGTCGGCGTCAGCCATGCCGTTCGGGACGAAGGCATAGGCGGGCAGGGCATTGTTCTGGGCCACTTCGATGACATAGTCACGGTCGATGGCCAGAGCGAGGGCTTTGCGGAATTTCGGATCCTGGAGGATTTCCGGATTGCCTTCCCTCGGCTGGACTTCAACACTGAAGAAATAGGTGCCGATGATCGGTTCGACATGGTACTGGCCAGTGGCCTTCATGGCTTCGGTTTCTTCCGCCGGGAAAGATTCCGCGATGTCGAGCTCGCCAGTCTTGAAAGCAGACAGGGCAGCTGCATCATCGTCCGTCAGCTTGAAGACGAGCTTGGTGCCAGGCAGTTTGGCAGCATCATAGAATTTGTCATTCTTTTCCAGAACGATTTCATTCTTGATTTCGAACTTGGTCATTTTGTACGGACCATTGGAAATCAGGGTCTTGGGATCGTTGGCCCAGTTCTCGGGATTCTTGGAGACGACGTCTTCGCGGACCGGGAAGAGGGTCGGGAAGGCGGTCAGCTGGGTGAAATAGGGGGTGGCAGCCTCGAGGGTGACCTCAAGGGTCTTGTCGTCGATCGCTTTGACGCCGAGTTCTTCGACCGGGACTTCACCGGCATTGATCTTGGCGGCATTCTTGACATAGTAGACCTGATAGGCGTACTCAGAGCCGGTCGCCGGATCGAGGGCGCGCTTCCAGGCATAGATGAAGTCTTTGGCGGTCACGGGTTTGCCATCGGTCCAGACGGCATCGTTGCGCAGGTGGAAGGTCCAGACCAGGCCATCAGCGCTGATGTCCCATTTCTCGGCAACGCCGGGGACGATTTCGTTCTTTTCATTTTTCGTGGTCAGGCCGGTGAACAGGTGCTGGATGGTCACGGCACCGTCGGTGGCATTGTTCAGCTGCGGATCCAGGGTGGCCGGAGTCGCACCGAGGTGGTAATTGATCGGCCCGCCGCCGTCCTTGGTGGCCCAGGTGAACATCATGTGGCCGAGCAGGGCGTCATGGACATAGTTTTTGACTTTGCCATTGTCGAGCCAGACATTGGTGTAGTAGTAGACCGGGAGGATCGGCAGCTCGGTCATCAGGATCTTTTCGGCATCATGCATGGCCTGCATGCGGACAGCCGGATCATTGGATGACTTGGCAGTGGCGATCAGTTTGTCAAATTCCGGATTTTTCCAGTCGGCGTCGTTCTGGCCGCTATCTGAAACCCACATGTCCAGGAAGGTCATCGGGTCGGTGTAGTCGCCAAGCCAGCCATGGCGGGCAATCTGGTAGTCACCGTTATTGCGGGTTTCCTGGAAAACGGCCCATTCGGAGTTTTCCAAAGTGACATCAAGACCGAGGGATTCTTTCCACATGGCCTGGACCGCTTCGGCAATGACCTGGTGTCCCGTGCTGGTGTTATAGATCAGCTTGAGAGATGGGAGGTCCTTGAGTGGGGCAGTCGTCGCGGCAGTGGTCTCGCCAGCTGCAGCAGTTGTCGCGGCTGTGGTAGCCTGGCCTCCGCAGGCAGTGGTCATAAAGACCAGGGCAAGCAACAGGCTCATGATGGTGATCAAGCGTTTGTTCATGGTGCTTCCTCCTTGAGTTCTTTGACGATGATGGCGCGACGACAATTGTTCAACAACAGCCTCGCGCCACACAATCTAGCTCATATGTTAACACTCTAGACACAGTCGTTCAAGAATAGATTCAAAAACATTCAGAAAACGATCCTAAAAAAGACAGTTGCCAGTATAAAAACCAGCAACTGTCCTGTTTATTTGTCCTAAGTCTTTACTCCCCCGGTCGAGTGGCCAGCCCGGTCAGGGTTCTTCAAACAAGATCTCATTGGGCCGGACCATGCCGAGTTTCTCACGGGCAATCCGTTCGATAAAGGCATCTGAGTCCACCTGGTTTTTCAAAGCCAGCAGATCCTCATGGCGCCGTTCGGCAATCGACTGGGCCTGCAGCAGCTCGGTCCGACGGGCCGCTATCCGGGCAAATTGTTCCTCTTGCTGGAAATAGATGGCGACAGCCGATGCTGCCGCCAGGACAAAAACCAGGCCCAGAATAATCCGGACGATCAGCCGATGACCAGCAACCGCATGCACAGAGTGGCGGCGAGGGTATGGATATCCCATGGCTCTGGACATTTGCACAATCCTTTCCGCATAAACAATCAGATTAATTGTACCTTTTATTCGAGTGGTCCGGCAAGCTGGTTATTTTACGATGTGATTACTCTTGCAGTGCTTCGCCAGCTTCGAGGATTTCAAACAGTTCAGCGGCTTCGTTTTTCCGGACGGTTTCCCGGATGGCCAGGACTCTGATCCGGCTCAGACCGGAGCCAAAGGCGATTTCGATGATGTCTCCAGGCTTGATATCCGTACTGGGCTTGGCTGTTTTACCATTGACACTGACCCGGCCAGCGGCGCTGACCTCATTGGCGATGGTCCGGCGTTTGATCACGCGGGCCACCTTGAGATATTTGTCGAGCCTCATGCTTCTTGCTCCTTTTCTCCTGCCTTGGCTGCTTCCCACAGGGCATCCAGATCACTCAGATTCAGCTCATCGAGGTCTTTACCATCCTCTGCCGCCAGAATCTCCATTTCTGTGAACCGGCGAATGAATTTGTCGGTCGTCTGGGTCAGGGCGATTTCCGGCTGGGTTTTGAGATGGCGGGCATAATTGACCGCGGCAAACAGCAGGTCCCCGACCTCGGCAGCCACCGCCCGGCCTGCTTGTTCGGCATTGATCGTCCCCTGCCGCAGCATCTGCTGGGTCTGGTCGATGATCTCCCGGATTTCGTCGAGCTCCTCGAGGATCTTCTCCCTGGGGCCTTCCGGACTGTCCCAGTCAAACCCGACCTGGGCAGCCTTCTGCTGGACCTTGAATGCCCGCTGCAGGGCGGGCAGCGAGCGCGGCACATCGACCAGGACTTGGGATTGGCTGCTAAAGCCTTTCTCTTTGAGTTTATTTTTCTCCCAGGTATCGAGCACCGCCTCCGGCGTGTCCGCCTGGTCCTGGCCAAACAAATGGGTGTGGCGCGAAACCAGCTTGCGGCAGATCTTGGCCACAACGGTGTCAAAATCAAAAACAGCCTGCTCACTGGCCATCTGGGCATGGAAAACGACCTGCATCAGAACATCTCCCAGTTCATCTGCCATCAGGTCAGGATTGCCGCTTTCGATGGCATCGATCGTTTCATAGGCTTCCTCGAGCAGGTTCTTCTTGATCGAATCATGTGTCTGGACTTTGTCCCATGGACAACCCTGGTCACTGCGCAAAAAGGCCATGATCGTGCGCAATTCCTCGACCGAGTAGTGTTCTTTGACGGTAAACGTGTCGGACGCCAGGTCAAATCCTGGTCGCGATTGTGTATCGGAAGCCATGTGGGGTCCTCTCATTCAATCCAGCGGATCTGGAAACGGTCAAAGGCAATCGGTTCGGTGAACTGGCCATCAAAAAACAAGGTCTGGTGAAAACGGGCGAATTCGCGGGTGTTTTTTTCCAGCCAGAGCGGAATCGGCACCTCCAGGGCATGGCAAAGATCCACCAGGCATTTCTCCAGATTGCGGGTAAAGGTCAGGTTCGGGTCGTGAAATTCGACCTCCTGGATACGCAGCATCAGATTGCCACGGAAAATCTTGCCTTCGAGTTTGATGGGTTTGCCCTCCGCCATTTTGCTGGTAGCATTATATCATACGAAGCTTGTGGAGGATGACGCACCCATGAATACGCTGATCGTTAAAAGCCGGTCCCACGATCCTTATTTCAACCTCGCCCTGGAAGACTACCTGCTGCAGCAAATGGCAGGCGCCAGAAAGGATGCGATCCAAGCCATCCTCTATTTGTGGCAGAATGAAAACACTGTTGTCATCGGCCGCAACCAGAATGCCTGGGCTGAATGCAAAACCGAATTGCTCGAGGCTGAGGGAGGGCGCCTGGCTCGCCGGACCACCGGTGGCGGAGCTGTTTTCCATGACCTGGGCAACCTCAATTTTTCAATTCTGCTGCCCCAGGCTGATTTTGACATAGGGCGCAATTTCCAGATGATCGTCGATACGGTCCGGCGGGCCGATATTCCGGCTGAACGCTCCGGCCGCAACGATATCCTGGCCGATGGCCTGAAATTCTCCGGCAATGCCTTCCGGATCGACCATGGGGTCGGCTTGCATCATGGGACCTTGCTGATCTCCTCTGCTTTCGAACGGGTGGGCCGGTATTTGACGGTTGCCCCGGCCAAGCTGCAAGCCCGCGGGGTGGCCTCTGTCCGTTCGCGCATCACGAATCTGAATGCATTCAAGCCGGAGCTCGGTGTCGAATTCTGGATGGAGCAGCTGCAGGAGGTCTTCCTGCAGACATTTGGTCCTTCGCCCGCTACAGCCCGGCCCGAGGCAGACATCATCCGGACCACCGACGCTGACTATCGCTCAGATCCATTGCTGCAAAAGCTCGAAGAAAAATTCGCCTCCTGGGACTGGCGGTTCGGGGAAACCCTGCGTTTTGATGCCGAGCTCGATGAGCATCTGGGCTGGGGCCATATCCGCCTGGGATTCAAGGTTGAGCACGGACATGTCAGTGCGGTCCGTTTCTATTCCGATGCCCTGGATTGTGACTGGATTGCCCATCTCGAGCATGTCTTGCTGAATTTGCCCTTCCGCTCGGCGGTTCTGGCCAATGCGATTGCCGCCAGCCAGGACATGACGGGCGGGTTTATGGTCAGCCGGGCTCAAATGGCCCAGGATCTGGCCGAACTGGTCGCCAGCCAGGGCTGGTAATAGCCAAGGCCAAAGCCAGCCCCGCTGGCTATTGCCAGCAGAGCTGGCCTGGCCCCTGGCATTGGCAAAAAGGCACTGCTGCCCAAGCGGGTCAGCAGTGCCTTTTTGATGATTGATGCTTGGCATTTGTCAGCCCATGCGCTGGCCGTTCAGAGCGCGCATGGTGGTCTGGTTCTGTTCGAGCCAGGCCTTGATTTTCTTGCTCTCCTCAGGCCGCTTGACCTTGAGGGTCGTCGTTTTGATCAGCTCCTCGGTGGTCCAGGCAAAATTGCGGACGGCCTTGTAGACCGGCATATCTTTGTTGACCAATTTGATTTGTTCCGCCAGATAGGCGCCGATTTTTTGTGGATCTCCAGCCAGTCCCTCGGGCAGCAAATCATCGCTGACCACGATTTTGGCACAGATATCAACGGTATCCCGGTTGAGTTCATCGCCCCAGACGATCGATTCCTTGATCCCGGCAATGCGATTGATGACAAATTCGATCTCCTCCGGAAAAGCCTTTTTGCCATTTGGCAGCACAATCATCGATTTTTTCCGGCCGGTGATGAAAATGCAGCCACGCTTGCCGAGGTAACCGATATCACCCGTGCGGATCCAGCCATCTGCGGTGACGACCTCAGCGGTTGCTTCCGGATTTTCATAATAGCCCAGCATATTGCTGGGGCTTCTCGAAAGGATCTCACCGATCGCACCAGGCTCTTCACTTTCAGCATCGATGCCGACCTCAATCGTCGCCAAGGGATGACCCACACTGCCAAAGACATTGACGAAATAGTTATTGCAGGAAATAACCGGCGAGGTTTCAGTCAGGCCATAGCCTGCCCAGAATTCGATACCAATATCATTGAAAAAGGCGGTGATCTCCTTGTCGATGGCCGCGGCACCACTGACACATAGCGACAGGCCGCCGCCAACCCCTTCGTGGATCTGGTGGAACAATTTGCGCCGGACATCGATGCCCAGTTTGCGCAAAACCCGGGTGACCACCCGCAGCTTGTTGACCAAAGCCAGCTTGCCGGATTTGGCGAGCTTCTTCTGCACGGCGTGGTAGATGTTTTCAAACAGGAGCGGCACCGCCAGGATGATATTGATTTTCCATTCCTTCATATTGTCGACCAGGTAGCGCAGCCCATCCGTGAAACAGATGTTGATGCCAAAGCCGAGCATCATGTACATGCCGACGGTATTTTCAAAGGTATGGTGCAGGGGCAAGACCGATAAGGCTCGCTGGCCCGCTTCAAGCTTGATGGTGGACATGACCGCGAAAACATTATGCGTAATGTTGCGATGGCAGAGCATGACGCCCTTGGACATCGCCGTCGTGCCGGAGGTGAACAGCAGGGATGACATTTTTTCTGGATCGATGACTGCCTCGACAAATGAACGGTCCCCGGCGGCCAGTGCTGCGCGTCCGGTAGCCCGAACCTGGTCCATATCCGTGAAACGGCGATCGGCCTGGGCCAGTTCTGGCTCAATCACGCCAGACTTCATGCAAATCAGGCTGCGGACCTGTGGCACTTCGGCAGCCACAGCCTTGGCAATTTCATGGTGCTTGGGATGGTAAATGAACGCAACCGCCTTGCCCCGCTGGGTCAGGTTGATCACCTCGGAAACCGGCAGCTGCTTGTCGAGTGGCACCGTGATGCCAACCCCATTGACGATGGCGGTATTGGCCACAGCCCATTCATAGCAGTTGTCACCGACAACCACCAGATGCTGGCCTGAAAAGCCGAGGGCCAGGAGGCCCGTGCCCATTTCATCGATAGCCTGGCTGAATTCACGATAAGTCCGCACCACATCCGGACCGCCGGGTTTCTCATGGTAACGGTAGGCCGGAGTATCGCCATACTGTTCCACGGTGTAGCGGATCAGGTCACGAACCGTTTCGAAACGAGGGACTTGATAATAAGTTTTGCCAATCACAGTTTGCATGTCAGGTTCCTCCTGCTCGACTTTAAGTTCGCCACGTCTTGCATCCAGCAACCGCACCAGACGATACTTTGATAGTCAAAGTTTTTACCATCATAGCAAAACATCGAGAGATTGGCAATAAATACCCTCCGATTGCGGCAGATTGCATGAATCGGGGCCAGGGGTGGCGCGAAGGGTGGCACCCGGGGCGGAAGTTGCACGATCTGGGGCCAGGGGTGGCGCGAAGGGTGGCACCCGGGGCGGAAGTTGCACGATCTGGGGCCAGGGGTGGCGCGAAGGGTGGCTCCCGGGGCGGAAGTTGCACGATCTGGGGCCACCCTTTACTTTCAGACACGTCGTGGTTCTGTGACGCCAAAGCCTACAGCCG
>CAZCMX010000041.1:0-18831 GCA_964499985.1 uncultured Mageeibacillus sp. | reverse complement strand
AGAATATGGAACAGGTCCTTTCCGTCCGGTTGGACGCAAATCGGCTCGCCAGCTGCCTTGATGGCATTATTGACATCCTTCAGGCCATGACCTGTGACCGCACAGACGACGGTTTCACTTTTGCCGATCCGGCCTTGCTGGACCAGCTGCCTGAGTCCCGCCAGTCCGGCGACGCCGGCTGGCTCGCCGAAAACACCGGCGAGCTGGCCGAGCAGGCGCATGGCCTGCAGGATCTCATCATCACTGACCGTGGTCATGAGACCGCCTGAATCACGGACGGCTCGCAAAGCCTTGACCGGATTGCGCGGGACCCCGACCGCAATGCTGTCCGCTAGGGTGTTTTCTGCGGCCGGCTCGACGGCCTTCCCGCTCAGGAAGGCTTTGGTCAGTGGTGCGCAGCCTTCGGCCTGGACCCCGGCGACCCGGGGCAGCTTGTGGATCAGGCCAGCCTGATAGAGGTCGCAAAAGCCTTTCCAGGCGCCGGCGATGGTGCACCCGTCGCCGACGGAGACGATCAACCAGTCCGGGACCTCGAAAGCCAGCTGCTCGCAGATTTCCAGCGAGAGGGTCTTCTTGCCTTCCACCAGATAGGGGTTGATGGCTGCATTCCGGTTGTACCAGCCATAATGGTCGATCGCCCGGGCCGACAGCCTGAAGGTCTCTTCATAGCTGCCCTGGACACTGATCACCGTCGCCCCGAACACCTTCAGCTGGGCAATCTTGCCTTGCGGAGCTCTGCCTGGCACAAAAATGACGGTTTGCAAACCGGCAGAGGCTGCATTGCCAGCCAGGGAGGAGGCCGCATTGCCGGTTGAAGAGCAGCAAATGACATCTGCCTTTTCTGCCATGGCCCGGGTCACGGCAATCGCGGAGGCCCGGTCCTTCAGCGAAGCGGTCGGATTGATGCCGTCGTCCTTGATGTACAAGGTCTCGAGTCCGATGCCTGCAGCCAGCCGGTCAGCCCGGTACAGGGGGGACCCGCCGACCCTGAGCGTCGGTCTGGGCTGGTCTGGCTCAACCGGCAGAAAGGGCAGATAGCGCCAGATCGAAGGCTCGCCATCCTTGGCCAAGGTCTTTCTGGAGCAGATCGAAGCAATGTAGTCATAATCATAGATGACATCCAGGATGCCCAAGACTGGCCCGCAGACGTCGCAGGTATACCTTCCGGGCACTGGGGCGAAGGTTTTCTGGCAATGGATGCATTGCAGATGCTTGACGTTCTTCATAGAAGACCTCCGCCAGGTTCAACTGCTGCTAGACGTTCAAAAGCAGTTACAAGATCAAGCGCAGTTACAGGCTCAATAGCAGCTAAAGGCTCAACGGTTGCTCAAGGTCCTTGAGCAGGCCGACCTCATCATTGAACTGCTGGATCAGGCGGTCGATTGCCGGAGCCAGGCCATGCAGACGCCCCCAGTAGCCATCGTAGTCATACCACTGGGCATTCAGTTCGGCCACAGGATACATCTGCTGTTCGATCCACGTATAATATTTCAGGTTGTGGATGCGTTTTTTGCTCTGGTAGTTCAGCTCTTCCATATAGTCTGTCCGGATGCCCCTGAGGATCCGGGTCTGATCCACCACCGCATCCAGCGCCTGGTAGGGGCCGCCCCGGGCTGCCGACATTTCCTCAAGCCGCGACTGGTACATCGCGGCGGAATCGGTCAGGACCGTCACGATCAGGTCATTTGCCCCCAGCTCATAGTATCTGGCAAATTTGATGCAGGAAATGATATTCGCCGCACCAGAGATGCCGACCCAGGACAGCCGTGAGACCAGCTCGTCGCCAACCCCCTGTTCTCGTAAAAAGCGCTGCCCAGCCGGCTCGTTGAACAGGCGAAACAGGCTGAGGCTGTCCTCGTCATCGATCCCGATCAGCATATCCGTATTTTTGACATTGTGGATCCAGGGCACATGCTTGTCGCCAATGCCCTCGATCTGGTGGTCGCCAAATCCGTTCTGGAGCAGGGTGGGGCATTGCACGGCTTCAGCGACGGCCAGCCTGGCCCCGGGGAACTGCTCCTTGACCCGGTCCCCGCTGCCCAGGGTTCCAGCCGAGCCCGATGTCAGACAGACGCCGGCAACCTTGTCCTTCGGTCCTGCTTCGTGCCGGAGCAGATCCAGCATGGCATTGCCCGTGACCTCGTAATGCCAAAGATGGTTGCCCAGCTCGCCGAACTGGTTGAAGACCATGACGTTTGCGCGTGTCCGCCGCAGCTCCCAGGTTTTGTCGTAAATCTCCTTGACATTGCTTTCACAGCCGGGCGTGGCGATGACTTCGCCGGCGACTGTTTTCAACCATTCAAAGCGTTCCCTGCTCATGTTTTCCGGCAAAATGGCGATCGAACGGCAGCCCAGGAGAGTCGCATTATAGGCGCCACCCCGGCAAAAATTGCCGGTGGAAGGCCAGACCGCCTGGTGATAGGAGGGGTCGAACTGGCCAGTCACCAGCCGCGGGACCAGGCAGGCATAGGTCGCGCCGACCTTGTGGGCACCGGTGGGGAAGTATTTGCCGGCCATCGCGAAAATCCTCGCCGGGACCCCGGAAATGGCCGGTGGGATTTCGATATAATTGGGCAAGGCCTGGAACAAGCCCCCCTGCTGGACCGGCTCGTTTTTCCAGGTGATCCGGAACAGGTTGAGGGGGTCGATATCCCATAGGCCGACCTGGCCCAGCTTTTCCTTGATCCTGGGGTGGATCTTTTCCGGCTGCTTCATCTGTTCAATGGTCGGGAAAATGATCTGCCTTTCCCTGGCCAGCTGGACATTTTTCCTGAGCTGGGCCTCATGGATCGTCAGGTCGATCAGATCGTCCATGTCTCATCCTCCTTATTGCCTGAGGCGGGGATTTGCCTCGCGTTCCAGCCGGGCCAGAAGGGCTGCCGGATCCTTGAATTTGCTCAGGACTATCATGGCCGCAATGATATAGGGCTTATAGCTGGCTTCCTTGTAGAGGGGGATCCGGTAGCGTTCGAAAACCGAGGCGTCGACCTCGCCAGCCTGGCAGCTGACACCGGAGATGTCGGCCGGCAGGCAATGCAGGTACAAGGCCTGGCCAGCGCGGGTTGTTTTCATCAGCTCCTCCGAGCAAGTCCAGTCCTGGTGTAGGGCGTTCTGGGCCAGGAGTTCCTTTTCCAGATTTTTGATCCCCTCAAAATCGCCTGCGCCATAGAGCGCCGTCCTTTTTTCCATGGCGGCAAAAGGTGCCCAGCTTTTGGGATAGACGATATCGGCCTGTTCGAATGCCCCTGCCAGGCTATGGGTCCGCCGGAAAGATCCACCTGATTTTTCCGCATTCATGCGGGCCACGGCTTCAACCTCCGGCATCACTTCATAGCCTTCAGGATGTGCGAGAACGACCTCCAGGCCCAGGCGTGTCATCAGGCCGATGATGCCCTGGGGGACTGAGAGCGGTTTGCCGTAGGAGGGGGAATAGGCCCAGGTCATCGCCAGCTTTTTGCCCTTCAGGTTGCCGGCTCCGCCGAATTCATGCATCAGATGCAGCAGGTCAGACAGGCACTGAGTCGGATGATCGATGTCGCATTGCAGATTGATCAGCGTCGGCCGCTGCTCGAGGACTCCCTCGCGATGCCCGGCCTGGACCGCGCGGGAGACTTCCTCCATAAAGGCATGGCCTTTGCCGATATAAAGGTCATCGCGGATCCCGATGACATCGGCCATGAACGAGACCATGGTGGCGGTCTCCCGGACGGTCTCGCCATGCGCGATCTGCGACTTGCCCTCGTCGAGGTCCTGGACCTCCAGGCCGAGCAGATTGCAGGCGGAGGCAAATGAAAACCGGGTCCGGGTGGAATTATCGCGGAAAATCGAGATGCCCAGGCCACTGGCAAATACCTGGGTCGCGATATTGTTTTGCCGCAGGTGGCGGAGGGCATCGGCCACGAGCAAAACCGCCTTGAGCTCGTCATCGGTCTTATCCCAAGTCAGGAAGAAATCATTGTTGCAGAGGGCCTGGAAATTCAGGGCATTCAAGCGGCCGATGTCGTTTTCGAGTGTCTTCATCTCATTCACCTCACACAATCACCTGCATTCTGTCTGGCCCAGGACTGCCCGGCAGAGAACTGTCTGGTCAAGGACTGCCCGGGCCTGGCGCGCCGACCCGCTTACCGGCAATACAGCGAAGGCAGGGCGGCATAAACCGCTGCACACCGGACCAGATCCTCTTTCCAGGTTTTTTCGTCGGGCGCATGGGCCTGGGCTTCCCGGCCCGGTCCGAAACCGATGCAGGGAATGCCGAAACGCCCCATGATCGAGACCCCATTGGTGGAGAAGGTCCATTTGTCAATCTGGGGCGTGCCATACAGGCCTTCATAAGCGAGAACCATGGCCCGGATGGCCGGATGGTCTTGCGGGAGCACCCAGGTCGGGAAATAGCATTCGGTCGGATAGACCAGGCCGCGATAACTGGGCCGGTCATATGCATACAGGCTGACTTGGGCCTTGTACTTTTCTACCGTTGGCAGGGCTCTGATCTGGTCGAGCGCCAGCTGCCAGGTTTCGCCGTCGGTCAGGCGGCGATCAATCGAGATGGCACAGCTGTCGGCCACCGCACACCGCGACGGCGAGGTGAAGAAAATTTCCGAAACGGCCAGGGTGCCCTTGCCCAGGAAGGGGTCGGTCAGCAGCCGGTCATTGAGCTGGCGGAGCTCAAGAATGATTTCCGACATTTTATAGATTGCATTATCGCCGCGCTCCGGTGCGGAGCCATGGCAGGAAATCCCCTGGACTGCGACCCGGATTTCCATACGGCCGCGCTGGCCGCGGTAGATCTGGCCATCTGTCGGCTCGGTGATGACGACAAAATCGGGCCTGACCTGGTCTTCACGGATGATGTATTGCCAGCAAAGTCCGTCGCAATCCTCCTCCTGGACCGTACCAGTGACCAGGACGCGGTATTTTTCGTTGAGCAGGCCGAGGTCCTTCATGATTCTGGCCCCATAGACTGCCGAGGCGATGCCGCCCAGCTGGTCCGAGGTCCCGCGGCCGCCGATTTCCGTCTCGCTTTCATAGCCTGCATAGGGGTCGAAGGTCCAGTTGTCGCGGTTGCCGATGCCAACGGTATCGACATGGGCGTCAAAAGCGATCAGCGTCTGGCCGCTGCCCATCGTGCCCAGGACATTGCCCATCGGATCGATGTCGACCCGGTCGAAGCCGAGGGCTTGCATCTCTTGCGCGATCCGCCGGATATGCGCGGCCTCCTGGGTGCTTTCGCCCGGTATCCGGACCAGGTCGCGCAAAAATCCGGTCATTGCCGGCTCATATGCCCTGGCAGCCTGTTTGATCCTGTCAAAATCCATACCATCCCTCCAGAATCGCCGGTCTGGCCCGGCCCCCCTGGCTCAGCCAGGCACAGGTGGGTTCGGGGTGCCAGTCTGCCTGATTTGGTCGATGTAGTTGTACAGCGTGAATTTTGAGATGCCGAAATAATTCGCTATTTTGTCGCCGGACCGGGTGATCAAAAAGGCCCCGGAATCCTTGAGGAATTGGATCGCGGCGACCTTTTCGTCTTTGGTCATCAGGGCAACCGGCTTACCGGCCAGGGCAACCGACTGTTCGATCAGGGAATCGAGCAAAGCCGAGACATTGGGCACAATGGTTTCCGGCTGCCGGTTGGCCAGTGGCATTTCCGTTTCGGTCAGGGCTTTCAAGGCCTGGTCTACCGCCAGCAGGCGGGTGATGTCGTAATTGATCGACAAAATATAGTGGATGCTCTGGTTGTCGTCGCGAATGAACATCGTACTGGATTTCAGGACCTTGCCTTCCGGGGTGCGTGCCAGATAGGCCAGGCGGTCTTCAATGGCATCGGCTTGCTTCTGGAGCGTCTCCAGGACCACTTTGGCAGGTCCATCCCCCAGCTGCCGGCCGGTCACATGGCCATTGACCATATGGATGATCGAATGCTCGATGTTTTTTTGCTTCAGGTCATGGATGACCACTTCGCAATCCTGGCCAAACTGCCTGGCCAAGCCATCGGCAATCTGGATCAGGATATCGAGTGCATGCTTCATCTTGAACTCCAAAATCCAGCGGCGGGCGGCGGCTAACAGACGATGAACGGGACTTGTTAAATCCATCATAGCAACGTGAATTTTCAAATGCAAGAATAGATCAAAAACATTTTCAGGGTGCCTGAAAATGTTTGTAACCCTTGATTGCAATCGGCAGATGTCAGTGCTAGCATGATGATAGAGAGACTGTATCTACCTGTTTTTGGCGTGTCAAAAGGAGGGGATCCGATGTTATTAATCGGGAACGGTCGAATCATCACCCGCGATGAGGCCATGCCTTATCTTGAAGCGGGTGCCATTGTCCTGGACGGTCCGGAGATCCGGGATATCGGTCCGGGGCAGCTGATGCGGGAGCGCTACCCGCAGGCGGATGTCGTCGACGCCAGGGGTGGCCTGATCATGCCGGCGTTCATCAATACCCATGAACATATCTATAGCACCATGGCCAGGGGGATCAGCCTCCGGGGCTATCATCCCCAGGGTTTTCTCGATATCCTGGACGGCTTGTGGTGGAATATCGACCGTCACCTGACCCTCGAACAGATCCGGCAGAGCGCCCGGGCGACCTATCTCGACTGCATCCGGAACGGGGTGACCACCGTCTTCGACCACCATGCGAGCTATGGCGCCATATCCGGCAGCTTGTTCGCGATTGAGGCGGCCGCCCGGGAAATGGGCATCCGGACCTGTCTTTGCTATGAGGTCTCCGACCGCGATGGCCCGGACAAAGCCCGCGCCGCGATCGAGGAGAATGCCGATTTCATCCGCCATGCCCTGCACGATGACCGTGACCTGATCGCCGGCATGATGGGGATGCACGCCTCCTTCACCTTGTCTGACGCCACGATGGATCTGTGTGCTGCCAGCAAACCGGACGGCGTCGGCTACCATATCCATGTCGCCGAAGGGATCGAAGACCTGCACCATTGCCTGAAGCACCATGGGAAGCGGATCATCGACCGGCTGATGGACTGTGATATCCTGGGCCCGCAAACCCTGGCCGCCCATTGCATCTACATCAACCGGCATGAGATGGATCTGCTCAAGGACACCGATACCATGGTGGTCCATAATCCGGAATCCAATATGGGCAATGCCTGTGGCTGCCCGCCGACCCTGGAGATCTTCCACCACGGCATCCTGACCGGTCTGGGGACCGATGGCTATACCCATGACATGCTTGAATCCTATAAGGTGGCCAATGTCCTGCACAAGCACCATCTTTGCGATGCCACCGCAGCCTGGACTGAAGTGCCGCAGATGCTCTTTGCCGGCAATGCGGCCATTGCCGGCCGCTATTTCAAAAGGCCGCTGGGCGTTCTGAAGCCTGGCGCTGCAGCCGATGTCATCGTCCTGGATTATGATCCGATCACCCCGCTGGATGCCAGCAACTGCAATGGGCATATCCTGTTTGGCCTGTCCGGGCGCTGCGTGGTGACGACGGTCTGCAATGGCCGGCTGCTGATGCAAGACCGCGTCCTGGTCGAGATCGATGCGGAGAAAGTCATCGCCGATGTCCGGGCGGAGTCGGCAAAGCTCTGGCAGCAGATGAATACCTGAGTATTCAGGAGGGAGACGGGCATGAGCGAGCAAATGGTGCCGATTCCTTTTCCCCAATTGATGACCTGGATTCTGGAAGAGAAGAAAACCCAAGGGACGGTCTTTGGCCTGCACAGGCCGTATCTGGCAGACCCGGCCAAGACTTGGGATTTTTTCGGTGGCAAGCTTGAGATGCCATGCGGCCCGGCGGCCGGACCCCATACCCAGCTGGCCCAGAACCTGATCGCCGCTTATTATGCGGGCGGCCGCTTCTTTGAATTGAAGACCGTCCAGAAAATCGACGGCCGGGACCTTCCGGTCGCCAAACCCTGCATCGGCGGCAACGATGAATGCTATAACGTTGAATGGTCAACCGAATTGTACGTGCCCGAGGCTCTGGCCGAGTACATCAAGGCCTGGGTCGCCATCCAGGTCATCGCCCGCGAATTCGGCCTGGGCGCGATGGATGGCTTTCAGTTCAACATGAGCCTCGGCTATGACCTGGAAGGCATCCAATCCCCAAAAATCGACACATTCATCGAAAGCCTGAAGGATGCCAGCCAGACGACCGTCTTTCAGGACTGCCTGGCCTGGCTCGAGGCGCAGACCGGTTTGTTTGCGCGCTTCCGGGCCGCAGACATCAAGGCGATCTCCGCGAAGATCTGCAACTCGGTCACATTGTCGACGCTGCATGGCTGCCCACCCCAGGAAATCGAACGGATTGCCCGCTATCTGCTGGGGGACAAAAAGCTCCATACCTTTGTCAAATGCAATCCGACCCTGCTCGGCTACGACTATGCGCGCAGCACCCTCGATGCGCTGGGTTATGGCTATGTCTCCTTTAATGATATGCATTTCAGAAACGATCTCCAGTATGGCGATGCCGTGCCCATGCTGCAAAGGCTGCAGGCATTTGCAGCCTCCCAGGGCCTCGAATTCGGGGTCAAGCTGACCAATACTTTGCCGGTGGATATCCTGGCTGGCGAATTGCCCGGCACCGAGATGTACCTGTCCGGCAAAGCGCTTTACCCGCTGTCCCTGGCCCTGGCGGCCCGTCTGGCCCAGGACTTCAACGGCAGTCTGCGCCTGTCCTATTGCGGCGGCGCGGACTTTTTCAATATCGAACCCATTGTCGCAGCCGGTATCTGGCCGGTGACGCTGGCGACCACGCTGCTGAAACCCGGCGGCTACCAGCGGCTCGGGCAAATCGCCGGCCTGCTTGGCCGAAAGACGCCCCAGAGCTTCCAGGGCGTCGGCGCACCAGCGGTCCGGCTGCTGGTCGAGGGCATCCGATCCGATCCCCATTACGTGAAAGCGTTAAAGCCGCAGCACTCGCGGAAAATGGCCCGCAAGGTGCCCCTGATCGACTGCTTCGCGGCGCCTTGCCAGGATGGCTGTTCGATCGGACAGGATATTCCGGCCTACCTCAAGCTGGTCGAAGAGGGCCGGATGAAAGAGGCCCTGCAAGTCATCCTGGAGAAGAATCCGCTGCCCATGATCACGGGTACGATCTGCCCGCATGATTGCATGGGCCGCTGCACCCGGAATTTTTATGAATCACCGGTCCATATCCGGGCTGCCAAATTGATCGCGGCCGAGGCTGGCTATGCAGCGGTCATCCAGGACATGGCCAGACCACCGCTCACCTCAGCACAAAAAGCGGCGGTTGTCGGTGGTGGCCCGGCTGGCCTGGCGGCCGCCTATTTCCTGGCCAGAGGTGGCCTGGCGGTGACCCTTTTTGAGAAACAGGACCAGCTCGGCGGCGTCGTCCACTCGGCGATCCCCAGCTTCCGCATTTCCCCGGCGGCCATCGACCAGGATATCGGCATCATCAAGGCCATGGGCGTGCAGGTTATGACGGGCCGCGAGATCCGGTCCATGGCGGAGCTCAAGCCAGCCTTTGACTTTGTGGTTCTGGCGGTCGGTGCTCCTGTCCCGGGGGTTCTCCAGCTGGAAAAAGGGCAGGCCTGGAATGCGCTGGATTTCCTCACCGCCTATAACCGCCAGAATGGCCAGGTCGATGTCGGCCGCAGGGTGGTGGTGATCGGCGGCGGCAATACCGCCATGGACACCGCCCGGGCGGCGAAACGGACCGCTGGGGTCGAAAAGGTCACCATCGTTTACCGCCGGACGAACCGCTATATGCCGGCTGCTGAGGAAGAGCTGCAAATGGCGCTCGCTGAGGGGGTTGACTGGTGCGAGCTGCTGGCGCCGGTCAGCTTTGAGGCTGGCACCCTGACCTGCCGCAAAATGAAGCTGGGTGACCTGGAGGCCAATGGGCGCCGCGGCATTGTCGAGACGGACGAACAGGTTTTTGTGGCTGCCGACACCGTGATTTCGGCCGTTGGCGAGCTGGTCCCGACCCACTTCTACCAGGCCTTGAACCTGCAGGTCAGGCAAAATGGCCAGCCTGTGGTCAATGAACAGACCCTGGAAACGTCGTTGCCCGGTGTCTATGTGGCAGGCGACGGCCTTTCGGGACCCGCTTCCGTCGTTGAAGCGATCCGGGACGCCAGGAAAGCTACTGCCAGCATCCTGCAAGAAACGACCGCGGCTGGACATGAGCCCACAGTCGATCTGGCGGCCATCTATCCGCGCAAGGGCGTTTTGGCCGAGGACAGCATGGTCACGGCGGACAATACCCGCTGCCTGTACTGCAGCAGCCTGTGTGAGAGCTGCGTCGAGGTCTGCCCCAACCGGGCCAATCTGGCCATCCGGGTGCCGGCTCTGGCTCGACACCAGATCATCCATCTCGACAGCCTGTGCAATGCCTGCGGCAATTGCCGGACATTCTGCCCCTATGACAGCGCGCCTTATCTCGAGAAATTCACCCTGTTTGCCAGTCCAGACGCTCTGGCCAACAGTACAAACCAGGGCTTTGCTGTCATCGACCGGATCCTGGGCACCTGCAGGGTTCGGCTCGGCGAGCAGGTTATCGACTACCGCAGGCCGGATCGCCCCGGGCCGCTGCCGGAGGCGATCCGGCAGGTCATCGACACGGTCCTGGATGATTACGCCTTCCTGCTCTGAGCACCAGCACCCATTGCCCGGGCCAGGCTGCCAGGCCATCGGCAATGTCATCTGGAACATGGAGGTTCATGATGGAATCCGGTTACAAACTGATCGTCAATGGATCAGAGGTCCTGGTCGCCGAAGATAAGGCGCTCATCGATGTCCTGCGCCAGGACTGCCACCTGAAATCGGTCAAGGACGGCTGCAGTGAAGGGGCTTGCGGCTCATGCACGGTCCTTGTGGATGGCAAGCCGGTCAAAGCCTGCGTCCAGCGGGTGTCCCGGTTTGCCGGCCAGTCGATCCTGACGGTGGAAGGCCTGTCCGGGCGGGAGAAGGACGTTTTTGTGCATGCCTTCGGCGCGGCCGGAGCAGTCCAATGCGGCTTTTGCATACCGGGGATGGTGCTCTGTGCCAAGGCGCTTTTGGACCAGAATCCGGATCCGGGCCGGCCGGAAATCGCCCATGCCGTCCGCAACAATATCTGCCGCTGCACCGGCTATAAAAAGATCATCGACGCAGTCGCTCTGGCGGCCAGGCTGTTCCGGGAAAATCTGCCCGTGCCAGAGCCCGGTCCAATCACCGGCATTGGCCAGCGGGTCCCGCGCATCGATGTCCGGGAAAAAGTCCTGGGGACCGGCGAGTATGTCGATGACCTCGAGATACCCGGCCTGATTTTTGGCAGTGCCGTCCGCTCCAGCTATCCACGGGCGCGCGTCAAAGCGATCGACACCAGCCGGGCCAAGGCCCTGCCGGGGGTGCGGGCCGTTTTGACCGCAGACGATATCCCGGGCGAAAACAAGGTCGGCCACTTGAAACAAGACTGGGATACGATGATCGCGGTTGGCGACATCACCCGCTATCTGGGCGACAGCATCTGCCTGGTCGCCGCAGATTCGCTGGAGATCCTGCAGCAGGCCAAGGCTCTCGTCGCGATCGACTATGAGGTGCTGGACGGGGTGTTTAGCCCGGCAGAAGCCCTGGCGCCGGATGCTCCGAGCCTTCATCCGGGCGGGAATATCCTGGCCGACGAGCATCTCGTGCATGGCGACGTCGAGACGGCGCTGCGCGAAGCTGCCTTTACCGTGACCCGGCACTACAGCACCCCGGCGACGGAACATGCTTTCCTGGAACCGGAATGCGCAGTGGCCCTTGCCGACCGTCAAAATCGCCAGGTGACGATCTTTTCCTCCGACCAGGGGACCTATGACACCCAGCGCGAATGCGCCATCCTTTTAGGGCTGCCCAGGGAAAACATCCATGTGGTCAATAAACTGGTCGGCGGGGCCTTCGGCGGCAAGGAAGACGTGACCGTCCAGCACCAGGCCGCTTTGCTGGCCTGGCATACGGGCTTGCCGGTCAAGGTCAAGCTGACCCGGCAGGAGAGCATCCTGATCCATCCCAAACGCCATGCGATGGAGATGGAATTTACGACGGCCTGCGACCAGCAGGGCTACCTGACGGCTCTGAAAGCGCGGATCGTGGCGGACAATGGGGCCTATGCCTCGCTCGGCGACCCGGTCCTGCAACGGGCCTGCACCCATGCATCCGGACCCTACCATTACCGGAACCTCGATATCGACGGCGTGGCCGTCTATACCAATAATCCCCCGGCCGGGGCGTTCCGCGGCTTTGGCGTACCTCAGAGCTGCTTTGCGACCGAATGCAACCTGAACCTGCTGGCCGAAATGGTCGGGATTTCCCCCTGGGAGATCCGGTACAAGAATGCCGTCCGGCCCGGCCAGACGCTGCCCAATAGCCAGGTCACCGGTCCGGGGACCGCCCTGGTTGAAACGCTCGAAGCAGTCAAATCCGTCTATGACGCTCATCCGCGGGCCGGGATTGCCTGCGCTTTCAAAAATGCCGGCGTCGGCGTGGGCATCAAAGACACCGGCCGGGTCCGCCTGACGATTCAAAATGGCAAGGTCCATATCCGCTCCGGGGCCTCCTGCATCGGCCAGGGCTTGGGCACGATCCTGTTCCAGATTGTCTGCGAAACGACAGGCCTATCGAGCGATGACCTGGTATATGAGCCTGCAGAAACGGGGAATGCCCCTGATTCTGGGACGACATCCGGCTCACGGCAAACCCTGATCACGGGCGAAGCCGCCCGCCTGGCCAGCGCAGACCTGAAGGCGGCCCTGGCGATCCAGCCGCTGGACCAGCTGGAGGGTCTCACCTTCGCCGGCGAATATCTGGCCCGGACGGATCCGATGGACAGCCCGAAGGATAGCCCCGTCTTCCATATCGCCTATGGGTTTGCGACGCAGGTCGTCCTGCTCGATGAAGCCGGCTGGGTGGAAAAGGTCATTGCCGCCCATGATGTCGGCAAAGCGATCAATCCCCTGTCCGTCGAAGGCCAGATCGAAGGGGGCGTGGTGATGTCGCTGGGCTTTGCCCTGACCGAGAATTTCCCGCTGGACCATGGCAGGCCCACCACCCGCTTTGGCACCCTGGGACTGTTCCGGCCTGACAAGACCCCAGACGTCGAAAGCATCCTGATCGAAAAAAACCAGGATCCGCTTGCTTTTGGCGCGGTGGGGATCGGTGAGATCACCTCCATTCCGACTGCGGCGGCGGTCCAGGGTGCCTATTACCGGCTGGATGGATTGTTTCGGACCTCGCTGCCGCTGCAACAGACTCCATACAGCAAAAAGGGCTGATTTCGCGAAAAGAAGGCTTGCTGATGAAACTGATCTTGCACGGGGGTACCCTGGTCACCGGCCAGGCTTGCCATATGGCCGACATCCTCATCGAGGACGAGCAGATCGCTGCCCTGGGCCAGGATCTCCCAGCCGAAGGAGCAGTGGTTGTCGACGTGACGGACCGGCTGCTTTTTCCCGGATTCATCGATGCGCATACCCATTTCGACCTCGAAGTGGCCGGCACGGTAACCGTCGATGATTTTGCCTCCGGCACCAAAGCGGCACTGGCCGGCGGCACAACGACCATCATCGATTTTGCCACCCAGTACAAGGGGGAAAGTCTGAAGACAGCCCTGGCCCACTGGCACAGGAAAGCGGATGGCCGCTCATCTTGCGACTATGGCTTCCACCTGGCGATTTCGGACTGGAATCCACAGGTGAGCGCCGAGCTGGACGCGGTGATCGACCTTGGCGTAACGACCTTCAAGCTCTACATGACCTATGATTCGCTCAAAGTCAACGACAAGGAGATCTTCCAGATCCTCAGGCGGCTGCAGGAAGCCGGGGCGATCGCCGGTGTCCACTGCGAAAACAGCGGCATCATCGAAGCCCTGGTCGCTGAAAAGAAAAACCTGGGGGAGCTCGGGGTCCGCAGCCATCCTGCCACCCGGCCAGCTGCCGCGGAGGCTGAAGCCGTCAATCGACTGCTTCGGATCGCCGAAATTGCCGATGCCCCGGTGATCATTGTCCATCTGAGTTCGGCGGAAGGCCTGAAAGCGGTTGACCAGGCGCGGCAAAGAGGCCAAACGGTCTTTGTCGAAACCTGCCCGCAGTACCTGCTCCTGGATGACCGCCTGTATGATCTGCCGGGGTTTGAAGGTGCAAAATACGTCATATCGCCGCCCCTGCGCAAACCGGAGGACCAGGCATGCCTGTGGCAGGCGCTGGCCGAGGGCAAGATCCAGACAGTCGCTACAGACCATTGCAGCTTCACCACCCGGCAAAAAGCCTTGGGAGAAGCGGATTTCACCAGGATCCCCGGCGGCATGCCAGGCGTCGAAACCCGGGCGCTTCTGATGTATACCCATGGCGTCAAAGGCCAGCGGATCACCTTGCCGCAGTTGTGCCGCCTGCTGTCTGAAAATCCGGCCCGGCTATATGGCCTGTATCCCCGGAAAGGCTGTCTGGCCCCTGGCAGTGATGCCGATATCATCGTCATCGATCCGGACAGTCCGGGCACCATCCAGGCCGCCGGCCAGATCCAGCGCTCCGACTATGCCCCCTTTGCCCAGTTCCCGACGTTTGGCCGGATCGAACAAGTCTATCTCAGAGGTCGACGGGTGGTCGACCCGCAGCGGAACATGGTTGTCAACACAGGCTGTTATTTGCCGAGAAAACGGTTTGACTTTTGAATCGAGGCCTGTGCAAGGTCGTTCAAGCCATCCGTCTGGTCTGACAGGGGTGAACACTTATGGGAGTTGGATCGAGTCAGAACCGTGTCGATGCCTATGCCAAGGTCACGGGCACGGCCCAGTATGTCGCAGACCTGGTGCCTGCCGGATTTCTGGTGGCCAAGGTCGTCCACAGCACCATCGCCAACGGGCGCGTCATCCGCTTCGACCTGGCTGAAGCGCTGCAGGTTCGCGGCGTCGTCAAGATTGTGACCTGCTTCGATGTGCCGGATATCCAGTTTGCCACTCCGGGACATCCCTGGTCGGTCGACAAAACGCACCGGGATATCCAGGACCGCAAACTCCTGAATGAGCGGGTCCGGTTATACGGCGATGATATTGCTGCCGTGATCGCGGAAAATGAGATCGCCGCATGCCAGGCTGCCAGACTGGTCAAGGTTCACTATGAAGAATACCCTCCAGTTCTGACGGTGGAGGCTGCGATGGCAGCAGGGGCCATCCCGGTTCATGCGGAAAAGCCGGACAATGTCCTGGCCCATACCCGGTTTGTGGTTGGCAGCGGCAGCTTTGACGAAGCCGTGGCCGAGCCCGGCCTGCTCGTGCTGGACAAGGTCTATGAGACCTCGAGGGTCCAGCACTGCCATCTGGAGGTGCCCAGCTCGTTTGCCTACAGAGATGGCAATGGCAAGCTGGTCGTGACCTCATCGACCCAGATCCCGCATATCCTGAGACGGATCATCGGCCAGGCCCTGGGCATTCCCTGGGGAACGGTCCGGGTGATCAAGCCCTATATCGGCGGCGGCTTTGGCAATAAGCAGGATGCGCTGTATGAACCCCTGAATGCCTTCCTCTGCCTGGCGGTCGGCGGCCGCGGAGTGCGCCTGGAACTGACCCGCGAGGAAACCATGTTTGCGACGAGAATCCGCCATGCGATCCAGTTCCAGATCAAGGCCGCTGTCCGGCCCGATGGAACCCTGGTCGCCCGCCAGCTGGCGGCTTATTCCAACCAGGGCGCCTATGCGTCCCACGGACATGCCATTGTCGCCAATGCGGCCAATATGTTCAAGCAATTGTACCGCGATGCCCAGGTGCTGGAGGTCGACAGCTATTCGGTCTACACCAATACCGCGACCGCTGGTGCCATGCGGGGCTATGGCATTCCCCAGAGTGACTTTGCCACCGAAGCGATGACCGACGACCTGGCCAGGCTGGCCGGACTCGATCCATTGCAATTCAGACTGATCAACTGCATGCAGGCTGGCTATGAGGACCCCCATACCAAAATCAGGTTCGAAAGCTATGGACTCAAGGACTGCATCGAGAAGGGCCGGGCTTTCATCCACTGGGACGAAAAGCGGGCAAAATATGCCGCTCAGACCGGGCCGGTCCGGCGCGGCATCGGCATGGCCATTTTCTGCTACAAAACGGGCGTTTACCCGATCGCCCTCGAGACTGCCGCCTGCCGCATGATTCTCAACCAGGATGGATCGGTCCAGGTCCAGATGGGCGCAACCGAAATCGGCCAGGGCGCCGACACGGTCTTTACCCAGATGGCGGCTGAAACCCTGGGCATTTCGGAGGACAAGATTTATGTCCTGTCCACCCAGGATACGGACATTTCACCCTTTGACACGGGTGCCTATGCATCGCGCCAGACCTATGTGAGTGGCAAGGCCTTGAAAAAGACCGCCGAGCAGCTGAAGGCCAGGATCTTAGACTATGCGTCATGGATGCTGGAACTGCCGGCTGCCGCGCTCGATATCCGGGATAATGCGATTGTTTCGCAACAGACCCGCGACAGTCTGCTGACTGTCGAAGACCTGGCTACGGAGGCCTTCTATAGCCTGGTCCGCCAGGAGCATATCACGGCTGAGGCCACCAACCAGTGCAAAGAAAACACCCTTTCCAGCGGCGCCTGCTTTGCCGAAGTCGAGGTCGACATGCCACTGGGCAAAGTCAAAGTGATCAATATCGTCAATGTCCATGACAGTGGCATCCTGATCAATCCCAAATTGGCGCAGGCTCAGGTCCATGGTGGCATGAGCATGGGGCTGGGTTATGGCTTATGTGAAAACCTGCTTTATGATCCGCAAGGCAAGCCCTTGAATGACAATCTGCTGGATTACAAGCTGCCGACCGCCCTCGACACCCCTGACCTCCATGTGCAGTTTGTCGAGCTCGAGGATCCGACCGGCCCTTATGGCAATAAAGCTCTGGGCGAGCCTCCGGCGATTCCCGTGGCCCCGGCGATCCGCAATGCGGTGCTCCAGGCAACCGGCGTGGCCATCGACTCCCTGCCGCTGGATCCGCAGAAATTATTTGAACATTTCAAGGCTGCCCACCTGATTTAAGCGGGGTAATGGCGCAATCGCCACAGGAAGGAGAGAGAGACCGTGTATGATATCGCAAAGCTCGTCCAGGCGAGTGATGTCGAGGCGGCCATCCGGGCCCTGGCCGAAGATCCGGCAGCGGTGGTCATTTCCGGTGGCAGCGATGTCCTGCTGGGTATCCGGGAAGGAAAACTGGCCGGTTGCACGCTGGTCAGCATTCACAATATTCCCGGCTTGAAGGGGATTTCGCTTGAGCCGGATGGCACGATCCTGATCCGCCCGGCCACCTCATTGACGCAGATTGCCAGCCATGCCATCATCCAGCAACATATTCCCATGCTGGGTGCGATCGTCGCAGAGGTGGGCGGCTCCCAGATCCGCAACCTGGCAACGATTGGCGGCAATCTTTGCAATGGCGTCACGAGCGCTGACAGCGCCCCGAGCTTGATGGCCTTGAATGCAATTCTCGAGCTGACCGGGGAAAAAGGTGTCCGCCAGGTGCCAATCACGGCGTTTTACACCGGCCCGGGCAAAACCGTACGCCAGCATGACGAGATCATGACGGCAATCCGGATCAGCCCCGCCGATTATGTGGGGTGTTTCGGGCAGGCCATCAAGTATGGCAAACGGGAAGCGATGGAGATCGCCACGCTGGGCTGCGCAGTCAGTGTCCGGTTAGCGCCGGACAAAAAGCACCTCGAGGATTTGCGGCTGGCCTATGGGGTGGCCGCACCGACACCGATCCGCTGCTTCAAGACCGAGGCCGCTGTCCAAGGCCTGCCGCTCTCCGCGGAACTGGTTGAAAAAGTCGGGCAAGGCGCCCTGTCTGAGGTCAATCCACGGACCAGCTGGCGCGCTTCCCGGGAATTTCGGCTGCAGCTGATCGAAGAACTGGCCAAACGCGCGCTGAAACAGGCGATCCAGGCAGCAGGTGGTGAGTACGATGATTAAAAGCATACCCATGATCGTCAATGGCCGGCCGGTCGACGTGGCCGTCGATGAAAGGGAATCCCTGGCCGATACCCTGCGCAACAGCCTGCGGCTGACCAGTGTGAAGAAAGGCTGCGAAGTCGGTGAATGCGGCGCCTGCACCGTGCTCGTCGATGGGGAATCGATCAATTCCTGCATATACCTGACCTGGTGGGCCGAAAACAAGAGCATCCTGACCGTCGAAGGCCTGCAAAGCCCGGACGGCACATTGAGCCCGATCCAGAAAGCGTTTATCGACGAGGCTGCCGTGCAATGCGGCTTCTGTACGCCGGGCCTGATCATGACCGCAGTCGAGATCGTCGGAACCGGCAAGACATACAGCCGCGACGAGCTGCGCAAGCTGATCTCCGGCCATCTTTGCCGGTGCACCGGCTATGAAAATATCCTCAATGCCCTGGAGCGCATCGTGGCAGAAGCCCATCAAGTGGTTGGCAGCGACTGAAGCCATCTGGCCAAGCCCGCAAGCGAAAGAAAAGCCGTGGAAATTTCCATTTGTTGCGAGGACTTCCGGAAGGAGACATTCTTTTGGACGATGCGAAAAGTGGTTTTCGCGTCATGTCCGATGTAGCAAGTTTGCCTGGACTCGGTTGATCTTCTCTTTGAATTGCTTGAGGTTCTTCTGATTCATAAGGGTCGCCTTTCGGCGGTGTCCACATCAAGGCGGAGTCACGGCCGATAAGGAAATAAAAAAGAGGCCGCCTCTTGCGAGACGACCTCGGGTTGGAAAGATTTGCGGAATCAGCCAATCAAGGCTCTGATTGCAGAAACGATTTCTGTGTTGTCCAGGTAGTTCCCGCGAACAGGATCCATTTGATCAGCCAGTTTTTTAAAGATTTCAGCACCAGCGCCTTTAGCATAGAACGGAACCAGCTGGTTGGTA
>CAZCMX010000040.1:2359-19414 GCA_964499985.1 uncultured Mageeibacillus sp. | reverse complement strand
GGATCAGGGCAAAAAAATGTTGAAATTAACAAAGAACTTGCAAAAATTGCTCGATCTCCGGCTGATGATGTCTGCCTCTGCCAAGCGAGCAAGTTCTGCCAGTTTAGCTTCAAAATCTGCCAGTTCGGTGACCTGAACTTCTATTCAAACAGCGATGGGATGAGCGGCTTCACTAGACCTGTCAGAATTTATTCTACACCTTAAACCATCGCCCGGATATCACCGTTCATGTTTCCCTTGAAAGGACACCCAGCCTGATACGATAAAAGAAAAGACTGTCCTGAAATGCCGCAAACCGGCTCAGGGCAGTCTTTAACGGGTTCTGTACAAAAAAGGGACCCGGTCCCTTTTTTGTACAGCATCATCGGATGGCTTCGAGGATGATTCTCACGGTGCCTGCTATGCCAAAACGGGAGGTGGAGAGGGCCAGGTCATAGGTGGTGCACTGGCCCCAGTGCTTTTGCGCATAGTAGTTGTAGTATTTGGCGCGTTCGCGGTCCATCTTGCGCATCCGGTCCGTGGCTTCCTTTTCCGGAATGTCCTCGAGCGACATGGTGCGCTGAACTTTGAATTCCTGGCGGGCATGAATGAAGATGGACAGCAGGTCCGGATCATCCTTCAAGATATCATTGGCGACGCGTCCGACAAGGATGCAGGAGCCGCGCTCGGCAATTTTCCGGATCGTTTGGGACTGGATGGTGAAAACCCGGTCATTGAGTGTATAGAACAAGGTCTCGAAATCTGTGCGGTAAGGATTGCGGAGCCCATGGGGAAACCCCATCGATGCCCAGCTGACCGGCTTTTCATCGATGCTTTTGACCAGCTCATCGGACAGTCCCAGGTCGACCGCAGTCTGCTGGATCAGCTCCTTGTCGTACCTGGGGATGTTTAAATGCTTTGCCAGCAAGTCGGCCACTTCCGATCCCCCGCTGCCATATTCGCGGCTGATGCAGATGATGGTTCTTTTCTCCATTGCATGACCTCCCTTGGTTCAAATACCAGTTCAAGGACCGGCAAGTCAGGTCCGGATACCCCAGATCAGCCAGAGCACCAGATAGGCGACGCTGATTGCAGATAAGGTGTAGGGGATGCTGATCCGCATGAAATCCGAATTTTTCACTTCAAATCCATTGCGGCGCAGGATGCCGATGCCCATGATATTGGCCGAAGCTCCGATCGGAGTCAGGTTGCCGCCCAGGGTTGCACCGGACAGAAGACCAAAATACAGAATCGTCGGATCGACTTGCATGGCAGCCGCAATACCGGTCACGACGGGCAGCATGGTGGCGACATACGGGATATTGTCAATAAAAGCAGACAACAGGACAGAGGCCCACAGGATCAGCGTATACATGATCAAGACCGAATTGCCGCCCATCCGGACAAAAAGCCCGGCAATGGCATCGATGACGCCAGCTTCCTGGATTCCGGCAATGACCACAAACAAGGAGGCCAGCAAAAGGATGGTGAAAAAATCCATTTCCATCAGGGCCCGCTGCAGATAGGCCAATTTGCGCCGCCTGGCCACTTCATAGATGAGTCCAATCAGCAGCAGGACCATGCAGATCAGGCCATTGGTGATGGCAGGCTTGTCCGGGATGAAGGAAGCCAGGATCAGGAGCACGACAGTGCCAAGCAGCAGGTATGTCGGGAAATAGCCATCGACCTCGGTCAAATCACCGCTCTCGATGGTCTGGCGATAGCCTCTGAAGACGAACAGCAGGGTGGCTGTCGCCGCGGCCAGACCGAGCTGGACCACCCAGAACATGCCAGGCCGCCCTGCCATCCAGAAGAAATCGAGGAAATCCATATTGGCATAGCCGCCCAAGAGGATCGAGGTTGTATCGCCGACCAGGGTGGCGGCCCCTTCCAGATTGGACGCGATGGCAATCGCGATGACACTCGGCACCGGCGAGATTTTCAATTTCCTGGCGATCGTCACGGCAACCGGTGCGACCATCAGGACGGTTGCGACATTGTCGACAAATGCCGAGATGATCCCGGCAAAAACCGACAGAGCGATGATGATCCATTTGACATTGGGCATGGCCCGGATGATCAGGTCGGCCAGTCGTGCCGGCATCCGCGACTCGATGAAGATATTGACGATCCCCATCGTGCCGGCAATCATCATCAGGACATTCCAGTCAATTGCCGAAAAGACCTGCCCCAGGGGCAGGATGCCCAGAATGACAAACAGGACCGCCGAGGCGAAGGCGACATAGGCGCGGTATCTGGGCAGCGCGATCATCAGGACATAGGTCAGGACAAAAAGGGCCAGGGCGAAAATCATGCTAAAACCGCCAAGGTTCAATCCTCGTCATGGATGCGGCGGGCGTGTTCAAACTGGTCGAGCACAGACTGCTCCGGCAGTTTCGTCAGCAGCGACACAATGACGATAGCCAAGGTAGAGGCGACAAAGGCGGGCAGCAGTTCATAGATATTGAATGCGCCGCCGAGGGGCCGGACTAGCAGCTTCCAGACAAAGACCATGCCGCCGCCGGCCAGCATGCCTGCGATCGCGCCCGCCCGGGTCGTCCGCTTCCAGAACAGGGAGAACAGCATCAAAGGGCCAAAGGTGGCACCGAAGCCCGCCCAGGCAAAGGACACGACTTTGAAAATAACGCTGTTTTCATCGAGGGCAATGATCATGGCAATGATGGAAATCACGACCAGCGTTGCGCGGGTGGCCACGAGAACAGCGCGGTCCGAGGCTTCCTTTTTCAAAATACCCTGGTAGATGTTCTTGGAAAAGGCAGAAGCAGAGATCAGCAGGTAGGAGTCAGACGAGCTGATCGTCGCGGCGAGAATGCCAGCCATGACCAGTCCGGCAAACAGAGGCAGGAAGAAGGTCTTCGAGGTCAGGATGAAAATATTCTCCGCTTCACCATGGGTCAGCAGATTGGCCGGGAACAGCACGCGGCCGACCAGACCGATCAGCAGGGCGGCGCCCATCGAGATGATGACCCAGATCGTGGCGATCCGGCGGGACAGTTTCAATTCACGTGGATTGCGGATGCCCATGAACTTCAGAAGGACCTGCGGCATGCCGAAATAGCCCAGACCCCAGGACATCGTGGAGACAATGACCAGCCAGCCATAGGGAGAGGGGGCTCCAAAGACGGGTCGGCCAGCCTCCACCAGCTGCTTGCCATCAGTGCCCAGCGTCGGACTGGCCATGCCGAAAAAGTCGAGGAAACCGGGGATCTGGCGCGCATTCTCGAAGACATGGCCAGGCCCGCCTGCCTCATAGATCCCGACACCCAGGGCCAATGTCAGGGCGATGATCATGACGATGCCCTGCATGAAATCGGAGGCGCTTTCAGCCAGATAGCCCCCGATGAAGGTATAGGCGATGACAAACAGCGCACCGGCGATCATCATGTATTGATATTTGAAACCAAACAAGGTGCTGAACAGTTTGCCGACCGTCACAAAGCAGCTGGCGGCATAGACGGTGAAAAAGATCAGGATGAACAAGGCCGCGATGGTCAGGATGACTTTTTTCTTTTCGTGGAAACGATTGGAGAAGAAATCCGGGATCGTGATCGAATCGCCGGCAATCTCTGAAAAATGGCGGATCCGCTTGGCGACAAACAGCCAGTTCAGATAGGTGCCGATCAAAAGGCCCAGGGCTGTCCAGAAGGCATCGCTCAAGCCATAGAAATAGGCGACACCAGGCAAACCCATCAGGAGCCAGCCACTCATGTCCGAGGCCTCGGCGCCCATGGCTGTCACCCAGGGACCGATCGAGCGACCCCCGATGATAAAATTGTCCGAACTTTCACTGGCCCGCTTGGCATAATGGATGCCGATGCCGATGACCACCGCGATATACGCGAGCATCGCGACCAGGATTTGTACACTTCCGCCTTCCATACAAGCTCCTTTGCTGCAAAAATGAGGGAAAAAGATTGAGATAAACAAAGTGCTGGTCAAGATCGGCCAGCAGTTCATGTAAAAATTTATACCACAGATCGGAAACGGGCGTAAACCAATTGGCTGCAAGTGGCAAAGAAAAGGGGCTGCCGCAAACTGTTTTGACTTTGCGACAACCCCTCGCTACTTGTAGCTGGTGCTGGGATGGACTCAGGCGTTCATGAACAAGCTGACGTCGTTCTCCACAGCGCCGATGCCGGCGATACCGAAGGTCTCAACCAGGACCTTGGCCACATTGGGCGAAAGGAAAGCGGGCAAAGTCGGGCCGAGGTGGATATTCTTGACGCCGAGGAAGAGCAGGGCCAGCAGGACGATGACGGCCTTCTGCTCATACCAGGCGATATTGTAGGCAATCGGCAGCTGATTGACATCGTCGAGGCCAAAGACCTCCTTGAGCTTCAGGGCGATGACCGCCAGGGAATAGGAGTCGTTGCACTGGCCGGCATCGAGGACGCGCGGAATGCCACCGATATCGCCCAGCTGGAGCTTGTTATAGCGATATTTGGCACAGCCGGCGGTCAGGATGACGGTATCCCTGGGCAGCGCTGCGGCAAAGTCGGTATAGTATTCACGCGACTTCATCCGGCCATCGCAGCCCGCCATGACAAAGAATTTCTTGATCGCGCCGGTTTTGACGGCATCGACGACCTTGTCAGCCAGGGCGAAGACCTGGGCATGGGCGAAACCACCGACGATCTTGCCGGTTTCAATTTCAGTCGGGGCCGGCAGCTTCTTGGCCATCTCAATAATCGCAGAGAAATCTTTTTTTCCATTGGCATCGGCGACGATGTGCGTGCAACCAGGGAATCCAGCGGCTCCGGTTGTGAAAATGCGCTGGCGGATCTCTTCTTTTTTCGGCGGCACGATGCAATTGGTGGTGAAGAGGATCGGGCCATTGAAGGATGCAAACTCTTCGAGCTGTTTCCACCAGGCATTGCCATAATTGCCGACAAAGTTTTCGTATTTCTTGAAAGCCGGATAATAGTTGGCTGGCAGCATTTCGCTGTGGGTGTAGACGTCGACGCCTGTGCCCTGGGTCTGCTCGAGCAACTGCTCCATGTCCTTGAGGTCATGGCCGGAGATCAGGATGGCGGGATTGCCTCTGACACCGATGTTGACTTCGGTGATTTCCGGGTTGCCGTATTTGCTGGTGTTGGCTTCATCGAGCAGGGCCATGGCAGCGACGCCAAATTCACCGGTTTTCAAGGTTAGGGCGACCAGCTGGTCAGCTGTCAGGCTGTCATCCAGTGTGGACGCCAACGCCTCATAGATAAAGGCGTAAATGGCTTGGTTTTCCTTGCCCAGATTGTAAGCATGCTCGGTGTAGGCAGCCATGCCCTTGAGTCCGTAGATGACCAGCTCGCGCAGTGAACGGACATCCTCATTCTCCGTGGCCAGGACGCCGACTTTGGTAGCCTTGGCCAGCATGTCTTCTCTGGCGCCAACTTTGAAAGTGGCAGCATCGCCCCAGCTGGCAGATACTTTGGCAGCCAGCTCATCGCGCAGCCCCAAGACCTTCTTGATCTGATTTTCAATCGCAGCATCATCGAAATTGGCATTGGTGATGGTCATGAACAGGCTGTTGATCACTTCGTAATTGACAGCTGGAATGGTTTCGGTAGCGATTTTGCCTTTGGTGACGACTTCGGCCACACCTTTGCAGGCGTAGATCAGAAGGTCTTCCAGATTGGCGACGGTCTCGTTCTTGCCACAGACACCCATGACGGTGCATCCGGTGTTTTTGGCTGCTTCCTGACATTGGTAGCAGAACATACTCATGGTACATACCTCTCTTTCTGATGGAACAGTTGGACGTTATGGGTTAGTCTCCTGACTGGAGATTAACTGCGGAACAGATGGAGCAGGGGCTCGTCGACTTCGACCGGCAAGATCCCATGATCGTGCAGGATCGTGTAGAAATCACGCATCTTGGCAACGAGGGGTTCGCCAGACTGGTATTCAAAATGGACACGGTTGATGAATCGTTCGACAGGGTCGGGCGCTGTGCGCATCATGTCATAGGAGAGGGCTGCTGCCTCGTGCGGATGCTCTTTGACCCAGCTGATGGCAGCCTGGAGCTCTTCGGTGAACACAGCCATGACCTCCGGATACTTCTCATAAAGCTCCTCTTTTACAATCACCCCGGCATTCGGGAATTTGCCAAAACCGGGGTTCGCCTGGTTGAACAATCGACTGTAGCTGATTTCACTGTAAGCCATTTTGTTCTTTTCGGCAACCGCGATTGTAAAAGATGCTTCAGGTTCGCGCAGCAGGACATGCTGAGCCTGGCCTTTTAAAAACGCCAGCATGATTTCCTTTGGCCGGCCGAAAGGTTCGCCGTAAACGAAATTGAAGTCGGCCATGTCAAGGCCTTCGGATTCGAGCAGGTAGCGGGTGATCTTGGCCGGAGGGGCATCCTCGAACAATGGCATGTGGATGGTCTGACCCTTGAGGTCCTTTAAAGAACTGGCATTCGCCTGGCGCGTCAGCAGGACAAAATTGTCCCAGACAAAGACGGCAGGCATCCGGACGCCCATGGCTTTGAATTTGGTTGCCGTGATGACCGCCGAAAAACTGATGTCAGCCCGTTTGTTGACGATCCAGCCCAGATGCTTCTCGGTTTCGTCCCAGACTTTGAGTTCCTTGATGCGGATTTTCTCGCGCAGCCGCTTGGACTGGAGCAGCCGCATGATGATCGGATAACCGACTGGTGTGGCCGACTGGATGGTCAAGGCAGGCAGGTCGCCTTCGCTGGAAGATGCGGCATCGGCCTCGGTTTTGGTGAAGCGAATCCTGGCCTCCCCCAAGTCATCGGACAAGACCTGGTGGGAAAATCCCATCGATGACAACATGTTGATCAGAGGTTCGGGTTTGAAGCGCTGGACAAGAATGAAACTGCCCTGGAGTGGGACGGAGTAGGCCACTTTGATGATTTCATCGAACGGATCTGTGGTCATCTGGCGGACGTCAAGCACCTGTTCTTCGCCCTCGGCCAGTTGGCCAGACACCCTTGTTGCCGTCTCCTGGCCGTATTTCTGCAATTCTTTCTGCAAAGCAGCAGCTTCGGCAACCGTCAGCTTGTCTTCGACTGGTTCCAACTGGGCGGATGTGGATTGGACACAGTTGGGGAAAGCCTGGATCAGCGCCTGTTCGAGCCCCAGTTTTTTGTTGATGAAATGGAGGATTTCACAAATCGACACCCCGGTCATCTTGGCTGCGTGCTCAAAGGTGGCATGCCGGGCCAGGGAGTTCCAAAGCACCGGATTTTGCATGGTCTTGAATTTGCCGGACAGTTCCAGTAAATCAGTTTTCAGAAATGGGTAGCGCTCCAGAGTTGCGCGGACGTTGTCGGTTGAAAGGACGACCTGGTTGGCCGCTGCTTCAATGGCCTGGGTCGGACAGGCGGCTAGTGCTTGCTCAGCCAGGGTGTTTTCTTCGTCTGTTACAGGCTGGTGGATGACGACTGCTTTACGGTTCTTGATTTCAAATGTTGCAGGTGCCACGCGCTGGCAAGCCATGCAACCAATGCACTTTTCGTTGACAGAGAATGTTTTCTTCAGGGAGCCTCACGGAACCTTCAAGGGCGACTGGTCGATTGAACAGTTGGATTATAGACGTATGCCGGTTATTTGTAAGTATCCATGGCTACGATATGTGATTCTGAGTGTCATTTCCCTGGTTCTTCTGGGGTACTTGAGGTCTGACAGGAACAAAAAGAAAAGCCGGCAACCAGGCCGGCCCCTCTTTTCAAAACGCTTGCTTCCGGGGGGAACAACCGGCTGCAAGAGGATTATCAGATGCTTGGATGGAGTTAGCTGCAGTTACAGCAAGTTGGCGGCTGCGAAATCGATGCTGCCATCTGGGGCTACGATGGATTCCTCGGCATGGACATGGAGGATCTTGCCGACAAACATTTCGTGGGACCCCGTCCGGATGGAATCGACAATCTCACATTCGATGTTGACCGGACAGTCCGAGAGCAACGGCGCGTTGATGGTCACCGCTTCACTCAAGGCTGCCCCGATCACGGTGAGCTTATCTTCATCCCGTTTACTTGTGTGGCCCAGATAATCGAAGAGCCCGGCATTGTCTTTGCCTGGTAAATTGACAACAAAGCTACCGGATTCTTTGATCATCTGGTAGGAATACCGGGAGGGCACGATACCCACCATAATCATCGGAGGGTCGAAGCTGCAATTGCAGCAATAAGCAACAGCCAGGGCATTGTTTTCGCCCTGGTTGTTGCGGCAGGAGACAAGGACTTTGGGAGCAGGCTGGAGGCAGGATTTGAAATTGGCCAATTTCTTACTCATTGTGTTCCTCAAAGCTGATTGCAGGGCAATCAGGCTTGTTCCTCATACTTCTTGAGCTGGGCTTTCATGTTCTCCAGCTCTTGTTCCAACAGCTTGACTTGATCTTGCAGCACGGTTTTCCCTGCGTTGGGATCAAAATCGGCGGGTGCATACGGATAGGGTGCTCTCATCCGGCGAAATCCACGCCCGCGACCATAGCCGCAGCCGTAGCCATATCCGTAAAATGGCTGTGTGGCAGATCCGCCACACGGGCCAAAACCACGTCCTGTCCGGGCACCCATGCCCATCGGTCCACTTCCATCTCTTGCTGGCATTTCTAAAACTCCTTTCGGGGAAACTGACGTTCGGTCTGTGAAGTCATTCCCATGGCCATCTCGCTAGGCGGTTGGCCTTGCCCGGCAGGCAGTGCGAGCCGGGTGATTTGATTTTAATGAGCTAATGCCCATAATTAGTATGGAGCAGTAATGAGCAAATGTCAATAACTCGTGCTGGCTTTTCACAGGCAGATTTCCATGCCCGCCTCGGTACTCCTGTCCGCATAGATGCGTTTGCCAGAGTGGTCAGTCAGTTCCACCAGGACCGTGGCCCGGATACTTTCAATGATCTCGCGGTGCATCGAGCCATCGACTGGAGCTCTCAGCGTTCCACCTCCCACCATCTGGGCCGAGAATTTCAGCTGGCCGGCCGGCCATTTTAAAATTCCGGAACAGGTTCCGCTGTCTGGATCGACCTGCCAGTCCGACAATTTCGAACAATTATACGTGGCAAAACGGGCCGTATTTCCCTGGAAATCAGTAAAATAGGCAAAAAATCCCGGAAATTCACGCCCCAACCAAGGTATGCGAGCCCGGGAGAAGATAAACGACGCATCACCATGACCAAAATGGCTGGCTTGCAGCCAGACATAGGACTGGGGGAAAGACCGGCCATAGTCTTTTTCCAGATAGCCGGCGCCGCCGTCAAAATCAAAGACTTCACCATTGATGTGGATCTGACCATCGAAGCGATGGGAGAGGTGGATCACCGCATGGTAGCACTCCATGCCTGGTACAAACTGGAAGGGGCCCATGATGCTCGGCGTATGCCAGCTGACTGGAAACTCCCGGATCTGGGAAAACCGGAGTTGGCCTGTGACACTGCCCGTGGGATGATGAATGTCCAATGCCAGGCCTTCGCGCTGGAAAAGGCTGGTGTCGACTTGGATGACCAGCTTGTCACGCGCGGCCAGAAACGACTCGAACGGATAGTCGAAGTACCAGGTCTGGCCGGATTCGGCGTTGATGACCTGGATGAAAGCGTGGCGCTGGCCATCTGGATCAATCGCCATGCCTGGAATCAAGGCTATTGCGTGTTGCCGATCCCGGCTGATGCACTTGAAATACCAGCCTTCGAAATAGCGCTTGTTGTGGCCTCGATACTGGAGATAAGCTGGGTTGCGCATCGTTTCCTTCCGCCTGTCTTTTTATCTTTTTAAGGCTCATTTTACCTGAAGATATGGTTTTACGAAGTCGATTTCGTTACAATGAGTGTGCTTTCTGTTTCGTACAGATTTACTTGAATTTTTTCGCAAAGGTTGCATCGCACAGGGAATGATACATGGTGCAAAGGAAGAGCGCTGATCCTGGACCAGAGAAATCCTCTCATCGGCTGAATCGTTGGATTCCGCTGGATTTTCTGTCGCATGTTCTGTTCAATGAACCTTACGATAAGCGGCTTTCTGCGCGTGATATCCAGAAAATCAGGGAAGACATCCGGCTGACCAACTACCAGAGGTTTCGCGTGTTTGCCATCCTGTTTATCTTTATCGAACTCTTGTGGATCTTCGTCTACGATTTGCCCCATTACAGAAGCGGCCAGATCATGTCACGGACGGTCAGCCTGGATTACCTGCGGATGCACCTCATCATCGGCATGGTGGCTGTTGTCATCGTTATCCTGACGACAGTCTGGCTGAAAAGTCATAAGCCGGCAACAGGTTCTGTCCATGACCTGGTTGCATCGGGGCTGATAATCATTGTCATGTTGATTTTGAACATTTCTGACAGGATCCAGGGTTATACCTCCACAGATGTCAGTTTTTATTTTCTCAAAATGATATTGGCCAGTGTCTTTTTCCTGCTCCGGTCACCGTTCAATTTCCTGGCCTTTATGGTCCCCTACGCGGCTTATCTGATGGCGCTCTGGGATCGCAGGATCCTCACCGAAAGCCTGACCCACAACACCATCGAAGGGACCATTCTGTTTTTGGCGGCATTGGTCATTTTCCGCCAGGTATACGAACATCAGGTCCGGCTTATGTCCCGTACCCTCTTGTTGAGAGCCGCCAATGAACGGTTGGAACATCTGTCCGCGCATGATCCTTTGACTGGCCTGGTCAACCGATCCGAAATGACGGCACGAATCGCTTCTTTCACCAGCGCGCAAGCTGCGACCGGCCGCCAGATTGGTCTGGTCCTGATAGACCTCGACCATTTCAAGAAGATCAACGACACCTATGGCCACGCCTTTGGTGACACCGTCCTGCAACGCGTTGGAGATATCCTGGCTTTGCTCAGTCCGGGACCTAGTCTGGCGGTGCGCTGGGGCGGTGAAGAATTCCTGCTGATCTTGGCTCACCGCCAGAGTGATGATCTACACGAGCTGGCCGAGTCTTTGCGTCAGCATGTTTCGGAGCTTGAATTTGCCGTCAAACCCACTGGTGCTGATCTTGCAGAAAAGGTGCAAGTGACGGCCAGCCTGGGAATCACGGAGCTACATCAGGACTCAGCAGATACATTTGACAAGGCTTTTGACCGGGCAGACAAGGCGCTGTACCAGGCCAAAAAGCAAGGTCGAAACCAGGTTGTCGCTTATGCGTGATCAAAATGCACCAGCATCTGTTAACTGATTCGTTTTTGGGCTATCATAGCACCTGATAGCAACAAGGATGGTCTCCAAAATGAATCAACTCTACAAACACCCTTTGATCGCTACCTTGCACCAAGTTAAGGGTAATGCCCGGTCCTGCCTGTTTACGGAACCCCTCTGGGGTATCCCATACAACCTGTATGCGCCCTTCATCACCCTCTACATGTATGCCCTGGGCGTCCAGGATCGGCAGATCGGCCTGATCCTGACCATCGGCATGGTGCTCCAGGTCTTTACGGCTGCCCTGGGCGGGATTGTCACGGACAAGTTCGGCCGCCGCAAGGTGACCTTTTTCGTCGATCTTCTGGCCTGGACCATCCCGACCCTGGTCTGGGCAGTGGCCCAGAATTTCTGGTGGTTCCTGATCGCGGCAGTTTTCAATAGCTTATGGCATATCACCAATACTTCCTGGCAATGCCTGCTGGTTGAGGACACCGAACCTGACCTGCTGGTCAATATTTATACGTGGGTCAATATTGCCGGACTGCTGGCGGTCTTTTTCGCACCCATTTCGACATTCCTGGTCGGCCGTTTCACCCTTGTCCCCACGGTCAGGATCCTTTATTTCCTGGCCTTCCTGGCCATGACAATCAAATTTGTCATTTTGTATGTCTGGAGCACGGAAACCGCCCAGGGAATCAAGCGCATGGCGGAGACCAGGCAGCAGTCCCTGCTTTCCCTGCTGGTCGGATATCGCGGTGTCCTGGGCAAATTGCTGCGCTCCAATGAGATGCGCCTGGCTTTGCTGATCTCAGTGATCGTCAATATCACATCGATTACGACGACCAATTTCTTCGCCCTCTATATCACCCAGGATGTTGGCATTCCGGAAAAATTCGTCGCCCTGTTCCCGATTGGCCGTGCGGTCATCATGATGCTGTTCATTTTCATCATCCAGCCCGTGACCAACCGCTTCCACTACCGGCCTGTCTTCCTGGCTGGCTTTGGCGTCTACCTGGTCAGCCATGCCTTCCTCTTGCTGTCACGGCCGGATAGCAAGCTGCTGGTCATTGTGTACACCCTGCTGGAGGCCGTGGCCTTTGCCCTGGTCGTGCCGCGGCGCGACGCATTGGGGGCGGTGTTTTATGACAAAGAGGACCGGGCCCGGATCATGAGCCTGGTCTTTGTGATCATGCTCGCGATTTCATCGCCGTTTGGCTCGATCCTGGGCTACCTGTCCTCGCTCGACCGCCGTCTGCCATTTGCCCTGAACATGCTCTTGTTTTTCCTGATCGCCATCGTCGTCGCGACCTCGAAAGCCCTGATCCAGCAGGACCGGCAAAGCGAAGCCCTGACCTGAACTGCCTGCACAGTCATGGTGCTGCAGCCGGGTCATCGTCCTGCTGCAGCCGCCAAGAAGACATCAAAAAACCCCAGTGGCCGGATAGACTCCAGACACTGGGGTTTTGTAATGGACTGGCTGGCTAGTGCTCCTGCCGGGGCAGAAGCAAAGGCGGCTTCTTAGAAACGGCTGCGGGGCTTGAAGCAGTCGCGGCAGAAGACGGGTTTGTCATTGCTCGGACGGAAGGGGACCATGGTCTCCTTGCCGCAGGCGGCGCAGACGGCCGGGAACATTTCGCGCTGTTCGGAACGGTAGTTGCCGCCGTTTCCGTAGCCACCACGGCTGCCGCCGCGGTCATTGTTACGGTTCTGCTTACGGGCTGCGCGGCAGTCCGGGCAACGGGTCGGCTCATTGGTGAAGCCTTTTTCCTGATAGAAAGCCTGTTCGCTTTCGGTGAAGACGAAGGTAGCGCCGCAATCTTTGCATGAGAGTGATTTGTCCATGTGTGTGTTTCCTTTTCTTTTTGTGGCGCCGGTATCGATCGCCAGATTTGAATGTGCGCCCCTTGGCAAGAAAAAACCCCCGAAACGATGTGCTCCAGGAGTCCTACCGGCTGTGGCCCCCACAGCGTTACCATTCCCTAGCGATCCGTCGGAATCTTGCGATCCCTATTCGAGCGGACTGTCTTAGTCCGGTGCGTGATTCCAAGCATAGCACGACTTTTTATATATTGCAACAGCAATTTACAGATATTGCTTTACGGCTGATCCATGTATGTAGCGTGGGGAAAGCAGCAATGAATGTTAAAATAGGATTGTTTCTCTAACTGGCCAGTCCAGCCAGTCCGAAGCAAGCTGAGTATTTATGGTAAAGGCATCAAGATGATTCATATAGCCATCTGTGACGATGATCAAAAACAGCTCGATCTGATCCAAGGTTTTCTTGCTCAATATCAACAGGAACATTCATACATCGACTGCAAGGTCACGTCCTTTGTTTCATCGTTAGAGATGATCTCTTTTGTCGAAACGCATGGCGGATTTGACATTTATCTCCTCGATATTTATATGTCAGGAATTTCGGGCACACAAGCAGCCAGACAACTGCGACAGCTGGGCGACAAGGGCGAAATCATCTTTCTGACCAGCTCTCGCGATCAGGCATTGGAGGCATTTGCAGTCGATGCTTGCCAATATATAACCAAGCCATATTCAGATCACACACTTTTCCTGGCTTTGGACAAGGTTTTTTACCGATTGAATGTCGAGCGCCGCCATTTCATTACCGTTAAAACCAAAGAGGGAATGCTGCGCCTTTATACAAGAAATGTGGTTTTTACCGAATCCGGCAGAAATAATTACCAAATCATTCACTTGGTTAACAAAGAGAAGATTGAAGTGCGCATGACATCGGCGGAACTTTTCGAGCTCCTGTCCCCTGCCAAATTTTTTGTGAGATGTGGTGTCTCGGTCAATTTGAATTTAAAGTATGTCCGGCAAATCACGAAGGCGCTCATCGTATTTGATACGGGTGAACAGATCCCCTATCCGTATCGGGCTTATCAGAAACTTAAGGAAGCGTTTTTATCGTTTCAGCTGGCCTCAGAGCGGTAAGTGGCAATTGCCCCCGAAAAGACGGCATATACCCCAAGACAGTTTTCGATTTAAGTGATGTGCTAGACTAAAAAAACTGAGGAGGAAGCAGATGTGCTGTACTATGTCTTGGCGTTTATATCTTTCCTGCAATCCGTATTAGGATTTACTTTGATCTCTTCCTCCGTGATGCTGATTAAAGAGCCCATCAAAAGACGGATCGTCATGGGGCTGAGCGTCATGGTTCTGGGTATCTGTCTTCTTTCGTATCTCCTCTATGCTCTGGGGGCTGCTTCAGTGGAGCGCGTTGCGGTCCTTTTCATTTTAGGGATAGAACTAGCCTGGTTTTTGATTTGTTCCGGGGACCGTTTTTTTGTGTCTTTGTTCAGCTTTTTGACCTTTGTCAATGTCTATGTCTCGATTGGTTTTTTCGGTGACACAATGACCGTTGGTCTGGCAGGAAATACCGCTGTCGCCATGCTTATGGTGACACGGACGATCCTCTATCTGCTGATAATTCCGCCTTTGTTCAAATTCGTTCGACCGCGGTTTCGCAATTTGGTTGAGATGCTGGACCGGGAGTGGAAATCGGCATTCCTGGTTCCGTTGATTTTTTTAATCCTGCAAATTGTGGTGCTGTACTATCCGCAGGCCTACTGGCATTGGCCACTGAATGCCTGGTCAAGAGTCATCATTGTGACTGTATACGTGTTATTCTTGGCAGTCTATTATCACTTGTATATTCAAGCCAATGCGATTGTAGAAAAATATGCTTTGGAAAAGCGTCAGTTGCTCATGGCCCAACAGGAAAAATTATGGGAAGCGGAACTGCTTCGTCAAAAGGAAACAGCAATCCTGGCTGCCCAGCAGCGGCACGATCTGCATCATCACAATACGGTCGTCATGGGATTGCTGCGCAGCGGAGAGATCGAGAAGCTTCAGCTCTATATGAGAAGCTTTGACTCGACCATCGATGTGCAGAACAGCAAGACCTATTGCATCAATCCCATCGCCAACAGCATCATGAATCATTATGCCAACCAGGCTGAAAGTGAAAACATCAAAACCAGTTTTGATGTGAAGATCCCGGACAACATTGGCATCGATCCGGTTGATTTGACGTGTATTCTCGGGAATGCATTAGAGAATGCACTTGAAGCCTGTTTAAGATTACCCAAGGATCAAGCCAAAGAAATCATGGTCAAAGCAATCTATCTGGATCATCGTTTGCGGGTGAGGGTTGAGAATACCTGCGATACCGATATTCCTTTTGAGGGTGAACTGCCTGTAACGAATAAAATCGGTGGCGGGACAGGAACCAGAAGCATCCTCTATACCGCCGAGCGGTATGATGGCACAGCGGGCTTCATGGCCGTGGATGGTCAGTTTATCGCGCAAATTGTATTGAATGAGCAAAACAGGATATCTTGAACTGTGAGCCTAGACTGTTGAGTGCTGTCCAAATTTTCATACGTGGCAATTTCCCCTGAATTTATAGCAATTCCCCCAAAAAAATCTGTTGCGTCTATCGTTTGATAAAGTAGCGTTAGATGAAAATGGATGTATCTGTTTGCCTGTGGATTCATGGTTGAAACAGATCGCAATCTGGTGGGGAGTCGGATATGAGTAAACGGTTTTTAAGTGTCATTCTGGCCATTTGCATAGGCTTGACCGCAATTGCGATCATACAGATCAAGCCATGGCAGCAAGGTCGGCCAGCTGCCATTTTATCTGGTGAGACACAGGACCAAGGCAGCCTGAATCCACAACTCATCGATCCAGCTGCCAGTGAGCCATCGTCAGGCCAGGAGCCTGGTCTTGCGGCTTCGGACGAAGCCCCAGAGGAGAACCCCTCTGTCCCCGCTGAACAGAAAACACCACTTGGACAGCCGGATGATATCGCGTCACCTGTCGAACCCCTGCTGCCAGCCAGACCTGGCTCAGGCGCCGTGAAGCTCTCCACCCGGATTTTCACCATCCGATTCGAAACAGATGGGGGCACCCCCCTCGAGGCGATACAGTTGCGGGAAGGATCCCGGCTGGGAGGACTGCCTGTACCTTACCGGGCTGACTCGATTTTCCTGGGCTGGTTTTATGACGCCGACCGGAACAATCGCGTCTCAGACAGCCATGTCATCCGGAGCAACCTGACACTCTATGCTCAGTACACGGATACGGCACCTCTGCAGGAATCTGAAACGCCGCGTTCTGCGACCCAGCTGGACCAGGAACAGGACTTTACATTTGTCGTGGTCGCACCACAGGCCCTGTCGATCGACCAGGTTAAAGCCGCGATCAAGGGTAAAAATCTCAATAATCCCAGCGAAACAGGCTTTTATGTCGTCTCAGAACTGACCATTCAGTCACAAGAAAACGAAACCCAGTATGTCGTATCCGGCCGGGATGGCCTCTTTGCCGCCGGTGCGACCTATAAGTTCACCCTGGAAGATGAACAGTTGCGCTATGCCGGCTATGGCCAGTCTGTCCGGGATTATAATTTCACCATATTCAAAAAAGAAGTCATGAATCTTTCCCTCAATGCGGGTCTTATCTACATTTCAGTTGAAGAGATCAGCAACTTTATGGTGGATGGCCAGGCGTCAGATTCTCTTTCCATCCCACTCGCAACAACTGACCTGGGAACCATTGATTTCACCAGCGGCAATTTTGATTACGATCTTACAGATCTTGCTGTCGGCCAGGCCGTGGCCATTTACAAAGGAGTCCGTCCAGACGAGAGGTCGATCAATGATGAGAGCGGTGAAGGAGAGGTCGCCTACATCACGATCACTGCTGTCCAGGGCAAGACCTGCCAGTTTGTCAATGCCGCAGCCCAGGATGTCCTGTTTACGCCGGATATCCTGCCCCTGAACCGGGACGATGACCAGGATGACCAGCCTGACAATGATTCCGTCAAGGTTGAAAAGGCTGTCCTGGACTTTGCCAGCGGTGATTACGCTGTCCTGGGCCTGGATGATGAAACCACGGTCGATGTCGGCGATTTCCTGGCTTTTTATACAGG
>CAZCMX010000040.1:0-2259 GCA_964499985.1 uncultured Mageeibacillus sp. | reverse complement strand
GTTTCCATCAATGCCAGCGGTGGTGCTGTCTGGAAATGGTGGGGCATTTTCCCCTACATTGATGAGTACCGCTTGAACGCCAATATTGACTTGTACGAATACACGGGGATCGCCATTGAAGCGACAATTGCGACCAAGGAGAAAGACGAAGAGCTTGACACCAATGATGTCGGGGAGAATCTGGCCAAGCAAATCAAGGACCTTCTCGACGCTAAGGATAAATATATTGGTGATGATGAGCAGACGGTGGCCGATGGCTTGAATGAGAAATATGCCGCCATGCTCGAGAACGAAAGCGACTGGGTCGAGCTGTTCAGCCAGAAGATTTTCGAACAGGAGGGATCGGTAGATCCGTTCCACATCCTGGTGTATGAAATCAATCTCAATTTCGTCATTACAGCCAACATGAATATTTCGATTGGCTGTGATTTCTATTATGAAAACGCCAAACGCTACAATTACTCCATTGGAGTTTTCCAAAAAACCTGCACCACCGAAACGATTGACCTGGTCGAAGAGCATTATGAATTCACCTTCTATGTCATGGGTACGATGGGGCTGCGGGCCGGTCTCAAATTTGAGATCAAGGTGGGTGTGTTCTCGACCAAGCTGGCCAGTCTGGGCATCAGCGCGGAAGTCGGCGCCTATGTCCGGGTCTGGGGTTATTTCTATTACGAATTAAGTTATACGACTTCCCGGGGGCGACAATCGAAAAGCTCGGGAGCCCTGTATTTTGAACTGGGCATTTATATGGAGATCGCCTTTGAAGCTCAGGCCTTCAAGGGCACATTCTCCTATAATCCGACCCTCTACGAAAATGAATGGCCCCTCTGGTCAGCAGGGGCCAGGGAAAATGTCCAGGCCTTTGCGGAGATGGAGGAGGAAATCACCGAGATCTCCCTGAAAAAACATGTCCAGACCTTTGAGGTACCCGACACCTTGTTCACGATGAGTTATCTGGACTTGAAAACAGGCGAAACGGGCGAGGGCTTTTATGATGATGCCAAGTCCTTCAAAATCGAAATCACCAACGAAGCTTTCAGCTATGATCCACAAACAAACCTTCTGAAACTGACACCCGACGGTGACCAGTCCGAAACTGCCGACCTGGTGATCACTTGGATTCAGGCGCCCCTGGTATTCACCTCCGAACCCATCCAGAGGACCATCCAGCTGTACTGGGACAATTACAATGACGGTTATGCGATTGTTTTCCATTCCAGAGGTGGCAGTGCAGTGCCGATGATTCTCAAACCGTTCAATGCGACTGTCGTCGCGCCGGCCGACCCGGTCTATCCGGGCTATGATTTCGGCGGCTGGTTTTTAGATGAAGCCCTGACCAGACCGTACCAGATCCCCAAAACCATGCCGAACGAGGATGTCCAGGTTTATGCCAAATGGATTCCGCGCAACGATACCCCTTACCGGGTCGACCATTATCAGCAAAACCTCAGCAATTCCCTCTATACCCTGGTTGAATCAGAGCAGCTGACGGGAACGACGGACAGCATGGTCCAACCGGCAGTCAAAGACAATCCCGGATTTGCGGCACCGGCCTTGAAAGCAATCACTGTCCAGGCGGATGGCCGGGCGGTGCAGAGCTATTATTACAGTCGCAACCGGTATCAGCTGACATTTGCCCAGGGTATCCAGAATGACCAGGCGGACTGGGTCTATTCCTTGAAATATGGCGAGTCGATCACAGTGCCGCAGGTGACTGCAGCCGGTTTTGACTTCATGGACTGGGGGGAGACAGCTATCCCCGAAACCATGCCAGCGGCCAATCTGCTCTATACAGCTCGCTGGTCGCCAGGTAAGAACACCCCCTATCGGGTTGAGCATTATATCCAGAACACGACTGGCACTGGTTATACCTTGCAGACAGCGGAATATTTGACGGGTGAGACCGGATCCGAACTCACGCTGGCCGATTTGGGCCTGAAAGCCAATGGCATCACCTATCAGACTGGTACGGTCAACGGAAAAACTGTCGCTACCACAACCATTGCCAAGACGGGCAAGCTGGTGATCAAGCTCTATTACAATCGTGAAACGCATTCATTTATCACCTTTCTCGATTCAAGCCAGACAGTTGAAGCAACCTATCGCTTTGAAGCACTGGTCAGCGAACCGGCTATTCCCGCCAAAACAGGCTATACATTCTCCGGCTGGTACGTGGATGAGTCCATGCAAAACCGGGCGTCTTTCGCCGGGCTTCAGATGCCGGCTGCGGACCTGACACTCTATGGCCGGATGATT
>CAZCMX010000039.1:5784-21020 GCA_964499985.1 uncultured Mageeibacillus sp. | reverse complement strand
CATGATTGGCCTTTTGGCCTGAGTCTGACCTTTTCTGGGGCTGGATTTGCCTGGAGCAGGGCATGTCCAGCCCCTTCCTCCTCTCATGGAAGATCACCCATACCAATCACGCTGGCGGGATAAATGTATGACAGAAAATGTATTTGCGGGCCTGCTTTTGGTCTGCGATATAGATGGAACCCTGCTTGACTCCCATAACCAATTGTCACAAGAAAATATCCAGGCTGTCCGGCGCTTCATCGCGCAAGGTGGCAAATTTACGGTCGCATCCGGTCGGACCCTGGCTGCCATGAACGTGATCCGTTCGGCGATCCCCTTCAACATGCCAGTCATTTCGGTCAATGGAGCGATCATCAGCCGATTGTATGAGAAGGACCAGACCGCGATCTGGGAGAGCCGGCTGGATGACCGGACAGCTGCGAGCCTGGTCCTAGATCTGGCCCGGGAATTTCCCAGTCTTGGCATCGAGATTTTTACTGACCGGGCCGTTTATCCCTTTCGCATCAATGCGACGGTGCAATGGCACGCGACCAAGGAGGTCATCCTGGCCTCTGAATATGCATTGGAGGACATCCCGCGACCCTGGTGCAAGATCTGCCTGGCGGACGAAAATGCGGTGCTCCAGCGTGTCAACCAGTATTTGCTGGCGATCCTGGACGACACTTGGCATCTGGCTTTTTCGGAAGAGACCTTTCTCGATATTCTTGACCGCAAGGCTTCCAAGGGCGAAGCGATCCGGGTGCTGCAGAAAATGTTTGGCATCCTGCGGTCTCAGACAATTGTGATTGGTGACAATTTCAATGACATCCCGATGATCGCAGAAAGTGGCTATTCCTTTGCGGTGGACAATGCCTGTAAGGAGCTGAAGCGGCTGGTCCAGCATGTCGTAGCCAGCAACAACGAACACGGTGTGGCCGAGGCGATCCAAATCCTGGAGCAGCAGCTGGCCCTGGCCCCAGATCTGATCGGGCCAAATGACCGAGTCCAGTTACCCTGATGACACAGCCGCTCGAAAAAGGGCGGCTTTTTTTGAGCGCCTCGGGAATATAACCAGCGCAGAGGCCTAATGCATGGATCGCACGGCTCCTTTGGTCTTGAAGTCCTTGCAGGACTCCCCGGTCATTTCCTTGAAGACCTTGCTGAAATAGTAGGGATTTTCGAATCCAACCATTTCAGCAACCTCGTAGATTTTCATATTGGTCTCGGAGAGCAGTTTCTTGGCTTTTTCAATCCGGTAATTGGCCAGCCAGCTGGAAAAATTGACACCGGTCTCCTGACGGAATAAAAGGCTGAGGTAACATTTGCTGATCCCGACATAATCAGCGGCATCACTTAGTGAAATCGGGTTCTGATAATTGTGCTTGATGAATTTGATGCAGCGGGTGATGCCATAGGAATATTTCTCAGGCTTTTCAAGGTTATCGCCGACATTGATCTGAGTGTAGAGATCGAGAATATAGGTGCGGACTTCTTCGAATTTGGCCAGACGGTCAAAGTTGCGATAGCTGAAACGCTCGTCGTTTAGAGTGGTTGAATTGGTCAGTTTGCGCTCGGATACGATCATTTTCGCCAGACTGATGGCATCGTTGAACACTTCCCGCACATAGTCGAAAGTATTGGCATCTTTGAGTGCATCAAATACGGTATCAATGTGTTCCAGGACGGGTTCGATGTCATGCAGGGCGATGCTTTTACGGATGAAATCCGTATCCAAGGCAGGGCAAACCAGCACTGGAGAGGGAATAACAGAGCCGGCCAGCCGGACTGAATTGAGCGGCTCGAAATAGCAGGATAGCCAGGCGGACTTGGCTTGGCTGACGAGCGCAGGCAGCTGGGTGATTTGCCCAGTCGCCTGGCTGATACCCATGCTGAGCTGGACATTAAGGAACTGCTCAATGTTGCGCTTGAGACTTTCAAACGCTTCAGACAGGATGGATTCGGACTGTGCATCGGCGCAGGGCAGATTGACCAGATAATAGGTATTACTGACAGTTTGAACCAGCGTATGATGCCAACCTTTGCGACCGAGCAGATTGGTGGAGAGGTTGTCCAAAGTCAGATGGAACTGGCTACTTTCGAGATCTTGGCTGGAATCGGCCTGTTTTTCGACGTTCATACAGGCCACGACATAGCAGGGGAGTTCAAACAGCGCCGGACGCTGCTCGAGATAAGCAGGGAGGGTGGCCTGGCTTAGCTCACCTTCGAGGATTTTGCGCAAAAACCGAACTCTCTGGGCAGGGGTCACAGCTGGCAGGCCCTCTTCGGCCTGGAGCGGCTGGGGTGGTGCGAGCTGGCGCTCTTCGGCGAGCTGCTCAGCCAGCTGGCCCAGTGAGGTCAGCAGTTTCTGCTCGGTCAGTTCCGTTTTCAAAATATAATCGGATGCGCCCAGATTGATGGCCTTGCGGGCAAAATCAAAATCGTCATAATGGCTGAGAATCAGGGCCTTGAAAAGGCAGTGCTCAGATTTCAGCTGCCTGATGACATCCAGTCCGTCCATGATGGGCATTTTGATGTCGGTGACCAGGATGTCGGGCTGGAGCTTATGGAAGAGCTCGACCGCATCTTTGCCATTGACCGCCTCGCCAACAATCATGAAGCCATTGGCTTCCCAGTCAATGGTAGTTTTCAAGCCAATCCGGACAACCAGTTCATCATCTGCGATTAAAACCTTGATCATGGATTACCTCAGTTCTCTTGCTTGGGCTGGTAGGGCAAACGGATCGTGACAGTCGTACCCTGGCCGACCTGGCTGTCGATCGATAAGCCGTAGGATTTGCCGTAGTGCAGCTGGATGCGGTTATGGATGTTCGACATGCCGATGCCGTTGAATTTGTCGGAGGGATTGTTCTCGAGATCCACCATGCGGTCTGCCTCAATGCCGATCCCATTGTCTCTGACGGAGATCACCAGATCCTGGCGATCTCTGATCGACCGGATGGTGATCAATCCTGTGTGGGCAATGTCTTCAAAACCGTGAATAATGGCATTCTCCACGATCGGCTGCAACATGAAATGCAGAACCTTGCAATGGAGGGTATCAGGATCCAGCTCGAACCTGGTCTCGAATGTGTCGCCATAGCGATATTTCTGGACGACGATGTAGTGATTCAGACTCTTGATTTCATCTTCCAGCAAGACCACAGTCTTCTTGACTGAAATGTTGTATTTGAGCAAATTGATCAGGGCGGTCGTCAGTTCGCCGATATTGTTGGCATTCTGGATCGCGGCCAGCCATTTGATCGAGTCGAGGGTGTTGTACAGGAAGTGCGGGTTGATCTGGGCCTGGAGGATTTCGAACTCCAAGTCACTTTTTTGCTGCTGCTCCTGCAATTGCTGCTTGAGCAACAAGTCAATCTGCGCGACCATGGCATTGAAGGAATGGCCGAGATGGCCGAACTCGTCTTTGCGCCGGGTATTGATCCGGACCGTCAGGTCACCGCGTTCGACGGCCTGGAATTTTTCATACATCACTTTGATGGGCTGGGTAAATATTTTCGAGATGTAATAGGACGACAGCAGGGCAATCAGGATGTAGAGCAGGATGATCAGGGCAAGGCTCGTTTAGATCGAGTTGATCTGCTGGCGGATATCGATCAGGGGAATCAGCCGGACCATGCTCCAGGACGGAGTGGAAATGTCGCTGGATGAGACGATCATGTCTCGGCCGAAAACCTTCTTTTCAATCAAAGTCTGGCTGCTGGTCAGTAGGTCAGGGTTTTCGACCAGGATAGGGTCGAGAATGGTGTTATAGGGATAAGTGAAAATGGTGTTGCCGCTACGGTCTACCAGGAGAACCCATTCATGATTCTTGATCGCAGCGGCAGTCAGGACTTCACGCAGCATGACATAGTCAATATCGATCACCAGGACTGCGAAGTTGTATTCGTCATGGTAATTGTAGATCGGCCGAATATAGGAAATCGCAGAAAATGTATAGCCGGTTGACAAGGTCAGCGCTTGCAAACCGGTGTAGGTTTCGCCAGGATTGAGAACCTGGGCGCTGTACAAATCGCGGAGTCGACTAGTCTGGGAGGCGTCGATTGCCACATTGCTTGAGAAAAACTCACCCTTTGAAGTAATAATGTGGATGCCATTAATGACTTCAAGAATATTGGCAGTATTTTCGAGTGTGGTGATGTGATGGACCTGATCGCTGTTGTCAATAGCCTGGTAATCGGAAGCTGCGTCATCCACTTCTGTAGCGATATTGGGATTCGCTGCAATCATGGTGGCAGCTCCTTCGATCTGTTCGAGGATAAAACGGACATTTTCTGTGACATTATCCTGATTGTTGATGATGTTACGGACTTCGTTTTCGAAAAAGGTACGGTAGAACAATAAGTAAACCGCCAAGCTTATCGCAATGAACAGCACAAGAATCATCGAGAAAATATAGCTAAAAATTTTCTGATGAATGGTCATCCAAACTGCTCTCCCCTTGTGAAATAGCACCAAACAAACACAGGTAATGACAAGATAGCATAGCTAAAATGTCGTTTCAATTAAAAAGTTATAATAAAAACAAATTTATGAAAATCGAAACAAATTTTAGGTTCAGCTGCGATGGCCGCCGGTCGAAAAGAACATGACCTTTTCACGGGTGGCCTGATCGTGGGGGATGACGGCAGCGATCTCGCCGCCATAGAGGACGAGGATGCGGTCGCACAGACCGATGATTTCATCGATGTCGGAGGAGACGAGGATGATGGAGACGTCGCGGCGCAGCATTTCGTTGAGGATATTGTAGAGGTCGACTTTGGAGGCGACGTCGATGCCGCGGGTGGGCTCGTCGAGGATCAGGATGTCGGACCGGGAATAGATCCATTTGGCCAGGAGCACCTTCTGCTGGTTGCCGCCGGATAGCTCGGCAATGCGGCTGAAAATCGAGCGGGTATGGATCAGGAGCTTCTGGACAAATTTCTGGGCCGTCAAGCTTTCCTTGGCGCGATTGATCACCGGATTGGCCTCGGCGAGGGCAAAATCGGGTGAGGTGATATTGAAGGGGATCGAGGCCCGCGGGAAAAGGCCTTCCAGATAGCGGTCCTCACTGACATAGCCGATGCCATGGTTGATCGCGTCCGCCGGGGAGCGGAACTGGACCGGCTTGCCATTGAGATAAAGCTTCAGGCTGTCCGGCCGCATCGCGCCATAGATGCATTTGGCGATCATCGTCCGGCCGGAGCCGACCAGGCCGGTGATGCCGAGGATTTCACGCTGGCGCAGGCCGAACTGGATATTCCTGAGCACGCTCTGGAAGGACAGGTTTTCGACGCGCAGAACCTCGTCCCCTGGTGCAATCTTGAGCTTCGGGTAGCGTTCGCGAAACGACAGGCCACTCATTTCCTGGACGATCTGCGCTGGGTCAAGGTCGTGGACATTGCCGGAATACGTCACTTTGCCATCGCGCAGGATGGTCAGCTCATCGCCGATCTGGCGCAGCTCATTCATCCGGTGCGTGACATACAGGACCGCAGTCCCGCTTTGCTGGAATTCACGGATCATGCCAAACAGGATGGCCACCTCGCGATCGGTCAGGGCGGCGGTTGGCTCGTCAAAAATGATCACTTTGGCCCCGGTGACATAGGCCTTGGCAATCTCGACCAGATGACATTCGGCGACATTGAGCTGGCCGACTCGCTGGTGGGCAGGGATGGTAAAGCCGAGCCGAGCCAGCAGCCGGTCGGTATCGGCATAGAGCCTGGCCCAGTCGATGGCCCGCAAGCCGCCGGCTTGTCTGGGCAAGCGGTCGACGTAGATGTTTTCAGCCACGGTCAGGTTATGGAACAGGTTGGCGTTCTGGTAGGCCGTGGCAATGCCGAGCGATTTGGCATCGGCCGGGGAATTGATCTGGACACTCTGGCCTTCAAACAGGATCTGGCCGCCGCATGACTTGAGATTGCCGGCAATTGCATGGATCAAAGACGATTTGCCGGAGCCATTTTCGCCCATCAGGATATGGACATGGCCCGGGATCAAGGCGAGTTTTATGTTTTCCAGGCGGAAAGTGTCTGAAACCTCGACACAGAGGTTTTTCAGTTCCAGACAAGCGGGCAGTGGATCCACGGTATGACTGCCGTTCATCGCCTGGGGTCTCCGGCCCGGCCGGCCTGGCTATAGGCGGTGAAAGAAGCATATAGTGTGATATTGCTTTCGAACAGCTGGCGCTTGAATTCATCCGGCACAGCGGGGTGTGTCACCACCGCCGTGGCACTGGACAGTGGTCCGACCTGGGAAAATGAAATCTGGTTGAAGGCTGACGGTGTGCCGACGAAGATCCGTTCCTGCGACATCTGCATCATTTCCTGGAACACTTCCTGCTGGATGGGGTATTTGATCGTAAAGCCGCGTTGCAGATGGATGCCGTCGACCTCGATGAATGCTTTTGCCACATAATACTGGCGCAAGCCATGAATCGTCAGGGGTCCGTTGAGGGATTGGGTCAGTGAATCGAGGTCGCCGCCGGGGACGATCACCCGGGCGGAAGGGTGCGAGGCCAGCTCGCTGGCGATCAGAAGGTCATTGGTCAGGACGACCAGGTTTTTCTTGCGCTGCAGGCGGCGGGCGATGGCCAGGTTGGTCTTGCCCGGCGAAAGCAGCAGGGTGTCGCCATCATTGATCAGGTAGATGGCGATCTCACTGATTTCATTGCGCTGCTCACGCTCGGCATCTGCCTCGCCCAAGGATGGCAGGGCGTCCAGATTGTCTTCGCCGCTGAGAATGGCGCCGCCATGGGTGCGGATCAAAAATCCTTCCTCGTCCAAGGCTTCGAGGTCGCGCCGGATCGTGACCTCGGAAACACCCAGCATCCGGCTGATTTCAGCCACGCTGGCTTTCTTTTTTTCCAGGACATAGCTCCGGATGATTCTCAGGCGTTCGGCGGCAAACATGTTCGCTCCAGTCAGCAGAGATCTGCAGGGTGGCTTTGTTTTCCATTATATCGACTTCCGTTTGGCAAGCAATCACAAATGTCCAAAAACAAATGAAAGTCTTTTCTGTCGAACTATTGTCTAAATGCACTAAATATGAGTGATTATATTTGTCTATTTTTAAGATATTGCCAGTTGTACGGACATGTTGTATAGTCAAATTACACCAAACGAAAGCAAACGAAAGTCGAAAACAAAAGTTTGTGATCGCAAAGTGCCAGCCCGATCCCGTAAAACCGGGGAAATTTCAAGGAGGAAAACATGAAAAGGTCCAACAAGCTCATTGCCCTGTTCCTGGTCCTGACGCTTGGTATAGCTGTGATCGCGGCCGGTTGTGGCGCCGCTGCCACCACTGCGGCCCCGGCTGCCACCACCACTGCTGCTGCAGCCGAAACCACCACTGCCGCTGCTGCCGGCGAAACCCTCAAAGTCGGTATCGCGATGCCGACCAAATCTTCCGCCCGCTGGATCGCTGATGGCGACAATATGGTCAAGGTTTTCCAGGAGCTTGGCTATGAAACCGACCTGCAATACGCCGAGGACGTGGTTGAAAACCAGGTGTCCCAGCTCGAGAACATGATCACCACCGGTGCCGATGCCCTCGTCATCGCCGCCATCGATGGCGAAGCGCTCGGCCAGGTCCTGACCAAGGCCAATGAGGCCGGCATTCCGGTCGTCGCCTATGACCGCCTGATCCGCGGCAGCGAATTCGTCAGCTACTATGCCACCTTCGACAATTTCAAAGTCGGTGTCCAGCAGGCCACCACCCTCGTCAAGGGCTTGAAGCTTGACGCCGGCGAAAAAGGCCCCTTCAATATCGAACTGTTTGCGGGCTCCCCGGATGACAACAATGCTTATTTCTTCTTTGACGGTGCCATGTCGGTCCTGCAGCCCTATATCGATTCCGGTGTCCTCGTCGTCAAGAGCGGCCAGACCGCGTTTGACCAGGTGGCCACCCTGCGCTGGGATGGCGCCACCGCCCAGGCCCGCATGGACAATATTCTGACCTCCAACTACTCCAAAGACGTCACCGTCGATGCTGTGCTGTCCCCTTATGACGGTATTTCGATCGGCATCATCTCGGCCCTGAAAAGCGCTGGCTATTTTGGCTCCGGCAAACGCCCGCTCGTCTCTGGCCAGGACGCCGAGGCTCCCTCGGTCAAGTCCATCATCGCCGGTGAGCAATACTCGACGATTTTCAAAGATACCCGCGAGCTGGCCAAGAAGGCTGCCTCCATGGTCGATGCCGTTCTCAAAGGCACTGAGCCGGAAGTCAACGATACCAAGACCTATGACAATGGTGTGAAGGTTGTGCCTTCCTACCTGCTCGAACCCGTTGCTGTCGACATCACCAATTACAAGGCCGCCCTGATTGATTCGGGATACTACACCGAAGCCGATCTCAAATAAGACAAGCTACCGACTCCTCGTGTGAAGTGGCGGCGGGTTTCCCCCGCCGCCACCTGTCGGTATGATAAGGAGTGGTTCCCTGATGGCCAAGACAGTTCTCGAAATGAAGAACATTACCAAGACCTTTCCCGGGGTCAAGGCATTGAGCGATGTATCATTTGAAATCAAGAGCGATGAAATCCATGCCCTGGTCGGCGAAAATGGTGCCGGCAAATCGACTCTGATGAAGGTCCTCTCCGGTGTCTATCCGCATGGCACCTATGAAGGCCAGATCCTTTATGAAGGTGAAGAGTGCCAGTTCCGCGACATCAAGCAGAGCGAAGAGAAGGGGATCGTCATCATCCATCAGGAGCTGGCCCTGGTGCCCTATCTGTCGATTGCCGAGAACATTTTCCTCGGCAATGAAACCGCCCGCGGCGGCATCATCAACTGGAATACAACCATCGCCAAGACGCGCCAGCTTCTGCAAACCGTCGGTCTCGACGAAAATCCCCATACCCTGATCAAGGACATCGGCGTCGGCAAGCAGCAGCTGGTCGAAATCGCCAAGGCCCTGTCCAAGGATGTCAAGGTCCTGATCCTCGATGAACCGACTGCCGCCCTCAATGAAACAGACAGCGACAACCTGTTGAAACTGCTGCTCGAACTGAAAAAGCAGGGGATTTCATCGGTTTTGATCTCGCATAAATTGAACGAAGTCGTCAAGGTGGCCAATGTGATCACGATCATCCGGGATGGTGCCGTCATCGAGACCCTCGATGTCCAGAAGGATGATATCAGCGAAGACCGGATCATCCGCGGCATGGTTGGCCGCGACATGACCCACCGTTTCCCGGCCCGGACACCGAAAATCGGCGAAGTCATTTTCGAGGTCCAGGATTGGACGGCCTACCATCCCCTGAACGAAGAGCGCAAAATCAGTGACCAGGTCGCCTTCAAAGTCCGCGCCGGCGAAATTGTCGGCATCGCCGGCCTGATGGGCGCCGGGCGGACCGAACTGGCGATGGGCATATTTGGCCATTCCTATGGCAAGCGCATTTCAGGCAAGGTCTTTAAAAATGGCATGGCCATCGATACCTCGAGTGTCGACAAAGCCATCAAGCATGGCATCGCCTATGTTTCGGAGGACCGCAAGAATTATGGCCTGGTGCTGGCCAATGACATCAAGTTCAATGTCACCCTGGCCAATCTCGACGATGTCTCCAAAGGCGGCGTGCTCGATGACAACCGGGAAATCAGCGTGGCCCATGAGTATTGCAAGCGTTTTGCGATCAAGACGCCGGGCATTTTCCAGAAGACGGTCAACTTGTCTGGCGGCAACCAGCAGAAGGTCGTCCTGTCAAAATGGATCTTTTCCCAGCCGGATGTCCTGATCCTCGACGAACCGACCCGGGGCATCGATGTCGGAGCCAAATACGAGATCTATGGTATCATCAATGAGTTGGCGGCTGCCGGCAAAGCGGTCATTTTCATCTCCTCGGAAATGCCGGAAATCCTCGGCATGTGCGACCGGATCTATGTCATGGACGAGGGCCGCATGTGTGCCGAACTGAACCGTGAGGAAGCCTCACAGGAAATCATCATGAAAGCTATTTTGAGCAGTCGCGGGAGGGCAAGCTAATGGAACAAGTCCAGAAGCTGATCAAGCAAAACCTGAAACAGTATGCCATGTTCGTGGCGCTGTTCGTTATTATCGTCTTTTTCCAGATCATGACCAAGGGCGTGCTCCTGCAGCCGCAGAATGTCACCAATCTGATCCTGCAGAACTCCTATGTCCTGGTCCTGTCGATGGGCATGATGTTTGTCATCATCACCGGCTATGTTGACCTGTCAGTGGGCTCGGTGGTCGCCATCATCGGGGCGATCGCCGGTTATATGACCGTCCAGCTGAAAATCAGCGCCCTGCCAACCATCCTGGCCGTCCTGGTCGCCGGTATCCTGATCGGCATGTTCCATGGCTTATTCATCGCCTATGTCCGCATCCCGCCCTTCATCGTCACTCTGGCTGGCATGCTCTTGTTCCGCGGCCTGACCATGGTCATCCTCAATGGCCGGACCATGGCCCCGTTCCCGAAGCTCTACGAAAACATTTCCAATGGCTATATCCCTGATTTCTTTGGTGGCAGCGGCCTCAATATCCTGACCCTGGTCGTGACCCTGGTCCTGATCCTGCTGGTCGCCTTCGGCATCATCCAGAAACGGGCCCAGCTCAAAAAATACGACATCAAGCAGACTGGCTGGGCCTTCGATGGCGCCAAGATTGTGATCGCGGCCCTGCTGATCGGCTTTGTCGGCTATTCCCTGTCGGCCTACAAGGGTGTGCCCAATGTCCTGATCCTGATTGGTGTCCTCTTCGTGATTTATAATTTCATTGCCGAACGCACGGTCCTCGGCCGTCGCGTCTATGCCATCGGCGGCAATGAAAAGGCTGCCCGCCTGTCCGGCATCAAAACCCGCTGGATGATGTTTATCGTCTATGTCAACATGGGCTTCATGGCCGCCATCGCCGGCATTGTTTTCTCGGCCCGTCTCAATGCCGCTACGCCGAAGGCCGGCAATGGCTTCGAGCTCGACGCCATCGCCGCCTGCTTCATCGGTGGCGCCTCAGCCTCCGGCGGCGTCGGTACCGTCATGGGTGCGATCATCGGCGCCCTCGTCATGGGCGTCATCAATAACGGCATGTCCATCCTCGGCATCGGCATCGACTGGCAGCAAGCCATCAAAGGCCTCGTCCTGCTCGGCGCTGTCGCCTTCGACGTCGTCACCAAACAGCAAAGCGATTAAAAAGGGACCGGGTCCGTTTATGCACCCAATATGCAGAAAGTCGCCAAATTCTGCATAAACGGTGCATAAACGGACCCGGTCCTCATTTCGTTCACCCCCTGCTTTTTGTTATACTTGTCTCATCAAGCTGGAAGGGATTGCCTGGCAGGGCCGGGTGGCAGCGAGCGATGATGATGCATTCCGATGAACCGAAATATGAGATGGTCAAGCAGCATGTGGTCAATTTACTGACGCAGGGGGTCGTGCGCTTTGGGGAGAAATTGCCCTCGGAACATAGCCTGATGGACCAGTTCAATGTCAGCCGCAACACCATCCGCCAGGCCTTTGCCGAATTGACCAGTCTGGGCCTGATCTACAAGGAACAGGGCCGTGGCACCTTCAGCAAATATGTGCCGAAAAACCGCAATGAAAAGCGCATCGTGGCTGTCATGACCACCTATATCTCGGACTATATTTTCCCCGATATCATTTTCGGCATCGAGGAGATCCTGTCCGCCGAGGGCTATTCCATGCTCCTGTCGAATACCAATAACAATAAGGAGAAGGAAACCCAGCTGCTCAAGAACATCATCGCCCACGATGTCTGCGGCCTGATCATCGAACCAACCCGCAGCGCCCTGGCCAATCTCAACCAGCCCTTATTCGAAGAACTGCATGCCAAGGGCGTCAAGATCGTCTTCATCAATGCCACCTATCCCGATGTGCCCGCAGCCAGTGTCCTGCTCGACGACGAACGGGGCGGCTTCATTGCCACCGAATACCTGCTCCAGCTCGGACATAAGCGCATTGCCGGCATTTTCAAAAAGGACGATATCCAGGGGATCAAGCGGCGTGAAGGCTTCGCCGCGGCCTTGCGCCAGTATCAGGTGGAGCCGGACCCGGCGCTGGTGCTCGAATATGAAACCGCCAACCAGACCCTGCAGCCCTATTTGCTGGCCAAATCCCTGCTGCGCCAGCCGAACCGTCCGACGGCGATCTTCTGCTACAACGACCAGATCGCCGGCATGGTGATGACCGCGGCCCGCGACTGCGATCTGCAGGTGCCGCGCGACTTGTCCGTGGTCGGCTTTGATGATTCACAAAAAGCCCTCGCCACGACGGTCAAGCTGACCTCGGTCGTCCATCCGAAAATCGAAATGGGCCGCCGGGCGGCGGCCTTCCTGATCGATATGCTGGACAATGGCAGTGACCAACCCCAGGTCCTGTACCGGCCGGAACTGGTTGTCCGGGATTCGTGCAAAAACTGGTACTGAAACGCAGCGCCACCTCTTGCATTTTTCCGGCTTAACTTGTACCATCAAGTTAAGGAACAAGCTAAACCCTTTATCCCTGAGGCTGGCCGGTCGCCGGCCCAGCACCCTTCACTCTGAAGTCCCAAATTCCAGCCCGATTTTCATCCCATGATGAGGAGGATTTCCCCATGCACACTCTGAAAAAATACGCTTTCTGGTTTGTCGTCGGCAGTCAGGACCTGTACGGCAAAAAGACCCTCGACCAGGTCGCTGAGCATGCCCAGAGCATGGTCGATGGCTTCAACGCCGACCCGGCCATTCCCTGCACGGTTGTTTTCAAACCGGTCGTGCGCAATTCCAACGAAATCTACGAGGTCATCCAGGCCGCCAACCAGGACGCCGCTTGTGCCGGCATCATCACCTGGATGCATACCTTTTCGCCGTCCAAGATGTGGATCCGCGGCCTCAAGGCCCTGCAAAAGCCGCTCCTGCATGTCAACACGCAGTTTAACCGCGACATTCCCTGGGGCCAGATCGACATGGACTTCATGAACCTCAACCAGTCGGCCCATGGCGACCGCGAGCATGGCTTCATCCTGACCCGCATGCGCATCCCGCAAAAAGCGATCGCCGGTTACTGGGAAGACGGCAAGTTTCGCGCCCGCATGGCCTCCTGGATGCGTGCTGCGGTCGGCGCCTATGAAAGCCGCCGCCTGCGTGTCCTCCGGATCAGTGACAATATGCGCGAGGTCGCCGTCACTGAAGGCGACAAGGTCGAAGCCCATATCCAGTTCGGCTGGCAGGTCGACCATTATGGCGTCCAGGACATCATCGCCAAGGTCGAGCAGGTCACTGAGGCGGAAATCGACGCCCAGATGGCCGAGTATAACGAGCTGTACGACCTGGCCACCGATGACCTGGCTGCGGTGCGCTACCAGGCTCAGGAGGAGGTTGCGATCAAAAAGTTCCTCGAAAACGGCCAGTTTGGTGCCTTCCACACCAATTTCCAGGACCTGCAGTCCTTAAAGCAGCTGCCGGGCCTGGCCAGCCAGGACCTAATGCGCCAGGGCTATGGTTTTGCCGGGGAAGGCGACTGGAAAACCGCCGCCATGGTCCGGATCATGAAGCTGATGGCCGCCGACCAGACTGCCGGCACCTCGTTCATGGAAGACTACACCTACCATATGGAGCCCGGTAATGGCATGAATATGGGCGCCCATATGCTCGAGGTCTGCCCGACCCTGGCCAGTGAAAAGGCCAAGATCAAGGTCGTGCCGCTCGGGATCGGCGATCGCCAGCCCCCGGCCCGCCTGACCTTCAAGGCGGCTCCTGGTCCGGCCATCCTGGCCTCCCTGATCGACATGGGCGACCGGTTCCGCCTGATCGTCAATGAAGTCGTCTGCCAGGAGCAGGCCCATGACATGCCCAATCTGCCGGTTGCGGCCGTGCTCTGGAAACCGCTGCCGGATCTCGAAACCTCGGCAGAGGCCTGGATGTATGCGGGCGGCGCCCATCATTCCGTACTTTCCTATAGCCTGACCGTTGAGGAAATGCGCGACTGGGCCGAGATCATGCAGATCGAATTCATCCATATCGGCGCCCAGACCAATATCCATGAGCTGCGCAAGGAACTGACCTGGAACGACATCATCTGGAAGCTGAAATAAAGGTAGCGTCTGCAGTCGGTTCCACCAGCATGAATCAAATGGCCCGGTCTGCCGCGTGCAGCCGGGCCAGATTTTTACCTGACAGGGGAGGATACCACCATGGAACAAGCCCAAATCCGCCAGGCGATTGCCAGCGGCCAGACCTCGATCGGCATCGAACTCGGTTCGACCCGGATCAAGGCCGTCATGACCGGCCCGGACCTGATGCCGGTTGCAGCAGGCGGCTTCGACTGGGAAAACAGCCAGGTCAACGGGATCTGGACCTATCGTCTGGACGATGTCTGGCGAGGCATCCAGGGTAGCTTCGCCGCTCTGGCCGCCGATGTCAAGGCGCGCTACGATCTGGACCTGACCACCACCGGCGCGATCGGCATCAGCGGCATGATGCATGGCTACCTGGTCTTTGACCGGTCAGGCAACCAGCTGGTGCCATTCCGCACCTGGCGCAATACGATCACTGGCCCGGCCAGTGAGCAGCTGACCCAATTGTTCAATTACCCGATCCCGCAGCGCTGGAGCATTGCCCATCTCGACCAGGCGATCCAAAATGGCGAAGACCATGTGGGCCAGATCGACTTCATGACCACCTTGGCCGGGTATGTCCACTGGCAGCTGACCGGGGAGAAGGTCCTCGGGGTCGGCGAGGCCTCAGGCATGTTCCCGATTGACCTGAAAACCCGCTCGTTCAATGCCGTGATGGCCAGGCAGTTCGATGACCGGATCGCCGCTTGCCAATATCCCTGGCGGCTGCGTGACATCCTGCCGCAGGTCCTGGTCGCCGGGGACAAAGCCGGCACCTTGTCGCCGGCGGGCGCCCGCCTGCTCGACCCGACCGGCCAGCTCGCCGCCGGGATTCCGTTTTGCCCGCCCGAGGGCGACGCGGGCACCGGCATGGTGGCCACACATAGCATCGCACCGCGCACCGGCAATGTCTCCGCCGGGACATCGGTTTTCGCCATGATCGTGCTCGAAAAAGAGCTGTCGCGGGCCTATGGTGAAATCGACCTGGTCACGACTCCGGACGGCAATCTGGTGGCGATGGTCCATTCCAACAATTGTTCCTCGGATTACGATGCCTGGATCGGTTTATTCGGTGAAGCAATCAAAGCCTTCGGCATGACCGTCCCCAAACCGCAGCTTTACGACACCTTGCTTGGCCTGGCTCTCGCCGGCGACCCGGACTGCGGTGGCCTGCTCGCCTATGGCTATCTGTCCGG
>CAZCMX010000039.1:4418-5684 GCA_964499985.1 uncultured Mageeibacillus sp. | reverse complement strand
GAGACGCTGAAAGACTTCCTCAGCCAGCGTGTTTTTGCCGGCCAGGCCATTTCCATTCTCGAACCGGTGGCAAAAGAGGTTGCAGGATTCAAGCATTTTATGGCACGCTATCAGCAGGGCCTTGTGATCGAACGGGCCGCTGTCGAATCATTGCATTGAATCAAATCGAATCATGATCGGGATCGAGGGAAACAACATGAAACTGGAACAATTGATCGAAGAAGTCCTCAAGGCAAACCTGGATTTGCCGCGCCACAACCTGGTGACCTTCACCTGGGGCAATGTCAGCGGCATCGACCGTGAAACTGGCCTGGTGGTCATCAAGCCGAGCGGTGTGCCCTATGAAGAAATGGAAGCCCGCCACATGGTCGTTCTCGACCTGGAGGGCAATGTCCGCCAGGGCACCTACAGGCCGTCAAGCGATACACCGACCCACCTGGCCCTGTACCGCCGCTATCCGGAAATCGGCGGCATCGTCCACACCCATTCGCGCTGGGCGACGACCTGGGCCCAGGCCTATCTCGACCTGCCCGCCTTTGGCACCACCCATGCCGACTATTTCTATGGTGATGTACCCTGCACCCGCCACTTGAGTGAAGCCGAAATCGCCGAAGACTATGAACTCAATACCGGCAAGGTGATCATCGAAACCTTTGAGCAGCGTGGACTCAGCCCGGCTGCCGTGCCGGGTGTTCTCGTCGCCAGCCATGGCCCCTTCGCCTGGGGCAAAAATGCCGCCGACTCTGTGCACAATGCCGTCGTGCTCGAAGAATGCTCGATGATGGGCCTCAATGCCCGGATCCTGCGTCCCGAGCTCGGCCGTGTCGACCAGCACCTGCTCGATAAACACTACCTGCGCAAACACGGCAGCAATGCTTATTATGGCCAGGGCAAGTGATGGTATAATCAAGCCAAGAGACGGTTGAAAAACTATGATCCAGTCAGGAGTATGAATATGGATACAGTAGAGAGCATAAAAAATCTTTGCAGCCCATATTTGCCAAGGAACCGATCGTAAAAGCAGTTCTGTTTGGCTCCTGTGCCAAGGGTCTATCAAACGAATTGAGTGACGTTGACATTGTTATCGATTCAAATGGCCAATTGATCGGACTTGATTTTTTTCGGGTTCTCGATGAAATCGTTCAGATCCTGCAAAAAGACGTGGACCTCTTTGAAATAGCTGAAATCGTCAAAGGTTCGCCGATGGAAAAAGCTGTTCTGGATGAAGGGGTCACGATCTATGAACGAAAAGTCGCTTAAATCAAT
>CAZCMX010000039.1:0-4318 GCA_964499985.1 uncultured Mageeibacillus sp. | reverse complement strand
AATCAATTGGGCTGCCATGCGTGGATTGAGAAATCGAATCATGAATGAAACGTGCAATAATTTTGAAATTGGGAGATAATCATGAGCATCAAAATCGAATCCTTCGGCACAACCAAGTCCGGTACCCCCGTCGACAAGCTGATCCTGACCCATGCCCGCGGCCTGAGCTGCCATCTGATCACCTATGGTGCGGCGATCCAGGCTCTCTATGTCCCGGGCGCGGATGGCACGGTCGTCGATGTGGTCCTCGGCTATGACACATTAGCCGGATATGAAAGCCCGGACAACCCATTCCATGGCTCAACGGTCGGCCGCAATGCCAACCGGATCGGCGGCCCGTCGTTTGACCTCAATGGCAAGCACTATGAGCTATTTGCCAATGAAGGCACGAACAATCTGCACAGCCTGCCGGACACCTTCCAGGCCAAGGTCTGGTCCTATGAGATCCTCAGTGATGGGGATGAGCCGTCGGTCCGTTTGTCCTATCACAGCCCGGATGGCGAATCCGGCTACCCGGGCAACCTCGATTGCTCGGTGACCTATACCTTGACCGCTGAGCAGGGGCTTGACATCGCCTACGATGCTGTTGCGGACCAGGACACGATCATCAACCTGACCAACCACTCGTATTTCAATATCACCGGTCATAACAGTGGCACGGTCCTGGCGCATGAGCTGCAGCTGATGGCATCTGCCTATACGCCGGTCAATGAAAAGCTGCTGCCGGATGGCCGCCTGCTCGACGTCACCGGTACGGCCTTCGATTTCAGGACCGCCAAGCCAGTCGGCCAGGATATCCGGGCCAATGATCCGCAGCTGGGCCATGGCCAGGGCTACGACCATAACTTCGTGCTTGCCGCCGACCAGCGCATGACCGATCTGGTCACCTGCGCAGTCGTTCATGATCCCGCCAGCGGCCGGACGATGACGGTCAAAACAACCTCGCCCGGCGTCCAGGTCTATACCGGCAATTACTTGAACCAGACCGGCAAGGGTGGAGCAAGCTATACGGCCAATTGTGGCCTTTGCCTCGAAACCCAGTATTTCCCGGATTCGATGCACCAGCCCCATTTCCCCAGCCCGGTCTATAAGGCGGGTGAGCGGTTCGTCCACCGGACGGTGTACCAGTTCAGCTGAGGGCTAAGCCCATTTGATTCCTGACCAGAAAACCGGCATCGTCGCCCAGCCAGACGGTGCCGGTTTTAGTTTCCGGGGGTGGTGGAGAGGATCAGGATATCTGCCCTAACCAATCACCAAAATAAAGGCAATCAGCGACAAAATGATGTGGATGGATAGCGTGCCCAGCACAAATTGACGGTGCTCGGCGCGCTTTTCTGCTGTCTGGTGTTTGCCCGTCATGAGAATCGGGATGACAAAAGGCGGCGGCAGGAGGAAGAGGGTCATCAGGGCAGTCTCGAATTGCGGCTCGAGGTGCAAAAGACCGCTGATCAGGACCTTATTGATCAGCGTGGCCAGGCCAAACAAGACCAGGATCCGGACCAGGGCTGCCAGCAGAGGCGCTTTCAAGGTCGCACGACCCAGATGCAATTCATAACCAATGGCCATCGTGATCAAGGGCACGGTCAGATTGCCCAGCAGCTGGACTGTCGTGGCCACCATCTGGCCACCCCGCGTCGTCTGGAACAGGCCGCCGAGCCCGGTCAGGCTGGCCAGGATACCGAGCAAAATCGCCAGGATGACCGGCGACAGCAGAAACGAGCGGATCAGCTGCCAGCCGCCCATCCGGTCGCCGTTTTGACGGCTGATGAAGGTGACCAGAACGAAAAAAACAAAGGTGACCTGGCCGAGATCGACAATCGCCAGCCGGAAGACCTCGCTCTGGCCGAAGACGGCCAGGTAGAGGGCATAGCCGATCATCCCGGTCTCAAATCCGGTAAACAAGGCCGGGGCAAACGGATTGTCGACCTTCAACAGGCGCAGGACGAGAATGGCAGCCCCGAGCAGCACCAGACAGGTCACAAAAACGGTTGCCACAATGGCCAGATAAGACTGGTTGAGCGTCGTGCTGGCAAAGGCCTGGAACAGCAGGGCCGGCAGGCCGATCGAGAGCACCATCTGCTTCAGTTGCTCGACTGTTTCGGGCTTGAGAAAACGGGTCTGGCGCAGCAGCATGCCCAGAGCAATCAGCAGGATGATCGGCAGGACCTGGAGGAAAAGGGTGAGTGGATCAGACATGTGCGCAGTCTCCTAGCTGGTGTCAGTTCAAGTCGCAACCAGTATATCATTTGTCAACCCTGCACAAGAAGGCCCAGGAGATTCCGATGAAATGGCAATTGTCGAATCCTGGCCTGACTGTTATAATTATAGACATTACTAAATTTACTAAATAATATCAGGCGCTAAGCAACCATGTGCTGCCGGCAGCAGGGAGTGTGGATATGGTCAGGATCAAGGACATCGCGCAATTGGCCCAGGTTTCCGATGCTGCTGTATCGCGAGTGCTCAATGGCGATGCCAGTTTTTCCGTATCGGAACAGACCCGGCAGCGGATTCTCGTCGCTGCGGCCGAGCTGGGCTACAAGCCGAACCGCTCCCGCAAGGCCAGGGAACCGGAGTCCGGCCGCCGGTTCCAGATCGGGCTCTTGCTGAGCGTCTCGCAAGTCGATGAGGCCAATGATCCCTATTATTTATCCATTCGCCTGGGCATCGAAAAGCAATGCCTGGCTTTGGGCCTGGATCTGAAAACAACCCTGCGCATGGACCAGTGGCTCACGACGGATGATTTTTCGGACCTGGACGGCCTGATCGTGGTCGGCTCGATTGACCAGCGCCCCTTGCGCCAGGTTTATGCCCAGAACGACAACCTGGTTTTTGTCCATAATCTGCACCATCACGATCCAGAGTATGATGCCGTCTGGTCCGATCTGGAGCGGGCGACGGAAATGTGCCTCGATGAGCTGGTGGCCCTGGGCCACCGGTCGATTGGCTATATCGGTGGTCCGGATTCGATCCAGAACATCATCACCCACGAAAGCCAGGATTTCCGCGATATCCGGGACTTGACCTTTGAACGCAAAATGAAGGAACTTGGCCTGTTCAATCCAGACCAGGTGTGGCGGGGCAATTGGTCAGCCGCAGAGGGACAGCGACTGGCCGCGGCAGCAATCGCCCAAGGCGCCCTGCCGACTGCATTCCTGATCGGTAGCGACCCTTTGAGCATGGGCGCCCTGCGGGCCTTTCGCGAAGCCGGAATTTCGGTGCCTGAGGACCTTTCGATCATCAGCTTTGACGATATCGAAGCAGCCGCCTATATGTCACCGCCTTTGTCGACCGTCCGGCTGCATACCGAGGAGATCGGCCGCCAGGCCACAAAAACCTTATATGACCGCTTGCTCGGCCGCGAGGTCGTGGTCAATGTCGTGATCCCCTGCCAGCTGGTCAGACGGCAAAGCCATGCCCGGGCCAAATGAGTGAAGGACTTTCTTTGAGCGCCTGCCGCGACTGCAGCTCAAACAGAAATAGGAAAACAGGAGTACGATTGCCATGAACCAGTCATCCAGCATTGTCTATGATTCTTTGAACCGCGTCTTCAACCTCCAGGGGGCTCGCTCGAGCTACCTGATCCAGATCCTGCGCGACGGTTATCTCGTGCATCTGCATTGGGGTGGCCAGGTCCGCTCCTATCATGGCGGCGCTGCGGTGCGCCATGCTGACCGGGCTTTTTCGCCCAATCCCTATGCCGAGGACCGGACTTTCTCGCTCGACACGATCCCCCAGGAATACCCGGCCTATGGCCATACCGATTTCCGCGCCCCAGCGATCCAGCTCGAATGGCCGGACGGATCCCGGATCACAGATTTCCGCTATGCCAGCCACCGGATCTTTGCCGGAAAACCAGCGCTGGCCGGACTGCCGGCGACCTATGTCGAGGCCGAGGCTGAGGCCGAAACGCTGGAAATCACACTCCGCGATACCCTGTATCCGGTCGCGCTGGTTTTGAGCTATACGATTTTCCATGGGACCGACATCCTGGCCCGCTCGGTCCGGATCACCAATGACAGCGATGCGACCGTGCGGATCCTCAAAGCCGCCAGCCTGAATGTCGATTTCCGCGATGACCAGTTCGAGCTCCTGCATCTGTCTGGCACCTGGGGCCGCGAGCGCCAGGTGATCCGCAAGAAAGTCGATGCCGGGGTCTATGCGGTGGAAAGTCGCCGCGGTGCCAGCAGTCATCAGCACAATCCTTTCGTGGCTTTGCTGAGGCCCGGCACGACCGAAACCACCGGCGAAGTCTATTCCGTCAATCTGGTCTATTCCGGCAATTTCCTGGCCCAGGTCGAGGTCGATGGCTTTTACT
>CAZCMX010000038.1:0-21767 GCA_964499985.1 uncultured Mageeibacillus sp. | reverse complement strand
TGTAGCCGGTAGTTTCATCAAAGGTGCACCGACCCCATCCATGGCAATTGCCGCCTTCAGTGCCACCCTTCGCGCGCACATCACCCCTCGCGCGCGCATCACCCCTCGCATCACCTCCGACCCCCTCCCCGCCCCGTCCCCGTCCCCGTGGCCGCCCAGCGGCACTGTCGCTGACAAACTACAAATAGCTTAAGCGACTTTCCAGCGGTATAATGTTCAAAAACGTAAAACACGTCTTGTTTTGCAGCATTAAAGGAGCACTCCATGATTTCGACACAATTGACAAAACTGGCCCAGCAACAGAATTGGCAGACGCTGCCAGCGGAAGACAGTGTATATGGCCTTTACAATGGCTATCGCTTCACTGTGATGGATGGCAAGGGTTTCAAAGCGGTTTTCATATCCCTGGCTGGCATCACTCCGGATAATCTGGCTGCCCTTCAGGGCTGGCTGGACAGCAGCTCCCAGCAGCTGAAGCTGAGGAACTATGAATTGGCGGACAATTTCCTTTGTGTCCGCCTGCAGGAAAACTGGCGGGCGCGCACGGCTGAGCAGATTGAATGGTTCCTGGCTCAGTTATCGGGCATGCTCAGCCAGTTTGAGCTGCCCAATGACGCCTGTGCGATCTGTGGCGAATCCGCAGACAAGCAAGGCTTGCTGCATGGCCTGTTCTGTGCCCTGCACCCCGAATGCCAGGACCGCGAAACGGTAGACTTCACCAGGCCCGTGGGAAATCCGGAGTCTGAATTCAATGCCATGGCAGGAGAAAATCCGGTGGCAGCAGAATCCGAGGGCGAAGAAAAAGCGCAGGCGGACCAGGCTGCGGCTGGCGAAACGCTCGCCGAACAGATGCCGGATGTCGCAGGCGAGGAGAAGGACAATGGATAAGATGTCCCTGGCCCAGACCATGGCGCTCTACCGGGAGGCCATGATCCAGGCGACCGTCGACTGGTGTTCGATCCCGAGTGTCAAGGGCCGGCCGGAACCGGGTGCGCCCTTTGGCCTGGAAACCCATAAATCCCTGGCGGCCTTCCTGGCACTTGGGAGCGATCTGGGATTCAGGGCGGTTGATCTGGACGGGTATTGCGGCTATCTGGAATGGGGCAACGAGGGGCCCATTACTGCCGTGCTGGGCCATCTGGATGTGGTGCCGGCCATCGATGGCTGGTCGCATGACCCCTTCACCCCGGTCGTGACTGCGGACAGGATCATTGCCCGTGGGACGGCAGACGATAAAGGGCCTCTGGTTTCAGCCCTGTTTGCTCTGAAAGCGCTGAAGGACGAGGGCTTTGTCCCGCAGGGGCGGATCCGCCTGATTGCCGGTCTTGACGAGGAAAGCGGCAGTGCCTGCATGAAGCATTATGTTGAAGTGGCTGAGCTGCCCGCGGCGGGTTTCACCCCCGATGCCAGCTTTCCGGTCATCTATGCCGAAAAAGGCATCGCCCATGTCAATCTGGTTTTGCACAGCTTACCTGAACAACCTTTCACGGCCGCTGGCAGGTCAGGTCCTGTCCTGGTCGGCGCAACAGCCGGTCAGCGGGCCAATATGGTCCCTGCGCGCTGCGATTTGACCTGGCAGGATGAAGGCGGCCAGCGGGTCACGGAAACTTTTGCCGGCAAAGCCGCGCATGCCAGCTTGCCCTGGGAAGGACATAATGCCATTGCCCAGGCGATGGTGCAGGCGGCTCGTCATCCCCATCCTCACCCGATGGTCAAGTTGTTCCAGACGCTGATCGGCGATGACTGGACCGGCCAGGCCCTGGGGATTGCCGGACAGGACAGCTCCGGGCCGCTGACCATCAATCCGGGGGTCCTCAAGCTTGACCAGCACGAGGGCAGCCTGACCTTGGACATCCGTTATCCAGCGAGCTGGCAGCTGGCGGATCTGCTGGAAAAAATGGCCGCTGCAGCGGCACCGCTGCATGCTTCTGTCGAGCTGCAAAGTCATACGGCGCCTCTGGCCGGTGACCCGGAGCGGCCGCTGGTCCAGACCCTGATGGCGGTCTATAACCGGCTGACCGGGGAAAATGCGACCGCGATTGCCATAGGCGGCGGAACCTATGCCCGGGCCATGGCCAATATTGTCGCCTTCGGGCCTTCATTCCCGGGGGAGCCTGACGTTTGCCACCAGGTTGATGAATATATCACGATCGAAAAACTGCTGGCAGCGGCGGCCATCTATCGGGAAGCCTTGCGGGAACTGGCTGGCTGAGTCCCATGCGGCATGCCTATGCAACGGACCGGCTGCTGCTCGCCGTGATCGGGCCTGACGACGCAGGCCTGGTGCTGGACTATCTGGCCCGGAACCGCAGCTTTCACCAGCCTTGGTTTCCCCAGCGGGACGATGCTGTTTTCACTGTGAAAAACCAGAAAAATGTCCTGCGCCGGGAGCTGGCCGATTTCGAAGCCGGCCGCTCCCTGCCGCTCTGGCTTTTCAGAAAAGATCAGCCCGGACAGATCATCGGCCGTTTTATCTTGAGTACGATCGTCCGCGGCGCCTTCCAGTCGGCAATCCTGAGCTACCATATCGACCGCGAAGCCCAGGGCCAGGGCCTGGCCAGTGAAGCCGGCCAGGCCATTGTCGAGCTTGGCTTCAATGTCTTTGGCCTGCACCGGATCGAGGCCAATATTCTGCCGGCCAATGATCGTTCGATCGCCCTGGTCCAGCGCCTGGGATTCGAGCTGGAAGGCTTGTCGCGCCGCTATCTGCAAATTGAAGGACAATGGGCGGATCACTTGCATTTTGTCCGTCTTGCAGATGGTCCCCTCTATCAAAACCCGAACGAGCCGGTCCTGCAAACAGACCGGGTTCTCATCCGGCCGATTGCCTGGCAGGATCTGGGCACGGTGGTCGACTATCAGATCAGGAACCAGGATCATCTGGCTGCGTTCAGTCCCCAATGGACTCAGGCAGTCCCGGCTGACCTGCGCAGCCATTTTTGCGATCTCCTCTTGGCAGCCCAGATGGGGCAACTGTTTGAATTCGGGATCTTCCTGCCAGACCGGCCGGATCGCCTGATTGGCCTGTTGCAGGTGCGAAATTTGCAGCACTTGCCTTATTCCAGCTGCGAGCTGGGCTTTTCTCTGGACCAGGCGCTTGTCGGCCAGGGGCTGGCATTTGAAGCGCTGACCTTGCTGCTTGACTTTCTCTTTGGCACGCTTGGCTTGCACCGGATTGCCGCCCATTGCCTGGAAAGCAATCAGCGCAGCCGCAGCCTTCTGGAGCGGCTGGGGTTTACAGCCGGTGGCCGGGATTCAAAAGCTGTTCTGATCGATGGCCAATGGCAGGACCTGCTGGTCTGGCATCGCCTGAACGATTCCTTTGCAGGGTGCTGAGCGCTAAGCCGCGCTGCAGGACCATACCGGTCAGGCAGAAATCTCGACCGGCTGTGCCTGCTGTCTTTCCAGCCGGCGCAAACGTGCCAGCTCCCGGGTGATCAGGATCGCGGTGACCACGACCGACAAGCCATCTGCAATCGGGCTGGCCATCCAGACGCCATCCAGGCCGAGGAAACGGGGCAGGGCCAGGTAGAGCGGAATCAGAAAAATGACCTGGCGCATCAGGCTGGCGAACATGGCGGTCCGGGCATGGCCGATGCTCTGGAAATAGATGGTGCTGATGATCTGGAAACCCAGAAAAGGCAGGACCAGCAGATAAGTCCGCAGGGCCTTGCTGCCGAGCCTCAGGATAGCCGGGTCGGTGCTGAACAGGCTGATGATGGCCTGGGGAAACAGCTGGACCAGGATAAAGCCCAGCAAGACGATCCCGGTGGCGATGGCTATGCCAACCCGCCAGGTAGCCTCGACCCGCTGGTAATTTTTAGCGCCGTAATTGTAGCCAAGAATCGGCTGCAGCCCCTGGTTGATGCCAAACAAGGGCATCAAAAACAGGATGGTCATGCTGGCGACGATGGTCATGACCGCGATCGCCTCATCTCCTCCGTAAACTTTCAAGGTGCGATTGGCGAGGATGGTGACCAGGCTGGTGGAGATCTGCATCGTAAACGGGGCGATGCCGATCGAAAGGATCTGGCGGACCGCTTGCGCTTCCAGGCGCAGGCGACTGAGCCGCAGACGCAAAGGGCTACCCTTGCCGACAAAATACGAGAGCACCCAGAGCATGGAGACAAATTGGCTGATGATCGTGGCCCAGGCAGCCCCCTTGACCCCCCAGCCGAAGCCAAGGATGAACAGGGGGTCAAGCACCATGTTCAGTGAAGCGCCCAGGAGCTGGGTTGAAGCTGAGCGGCGCGGATTGCCCGCCCCACGGATGGTATGGTTCAAGGCAAAGCCGATCGTATTGAACACATTGCCGAGCAAGATGATGCTCAGGTAATCTTGTGCATAAGGCAAGGTCACCGCGCTGGCCCCGAACAGGAGCAGGATGGGCCTGAGGAAAAGCAGGCCGCCAGCCATGATCAGGCTGCCGATCAGAAGGCACAGGGTCAGGGCATTGGCCAGGACTTGCTCCGCTTCATGATGGCGCTTGGCGCCCAGTTTCAGGGAAATCGTCGCCGTCGCCCCGACCCCCACCAGCTGCATGAAGCCCAGGATCAGGTTGCTCATCGGCAAAGTCAGGCCGATTCCTGACAAGGCAGCCGTAAGATGCAGCTGGCCGATCCAGAACCGGTCAACCACATTGTAGAGGGCATTGACCAGCATGCCGATGATGGCCGGAATCGAATAACGGATCACCAGGGCCGGAATGGAATCAAAGGCCAGCTGGTGCTCGCGCGGCGACAGCGATTGTTCGCTGGCTGGAAGGGTCTTTTCTGGCGGAATTTTGTCAGGATTCATGGTCGGTTTACCTTGTTTCAATACCGCTGGTCCGGGAACCAGCGTTCAGACTGAAAGAGGCTGCCCGTTCAAGGCAGCCTCTGTTTCTCAAGCGGTGAATCTGTTCGATGCCATCAGGCTTCGGTTTCGGTGGTGTCCTCATGTGACGGCTCCACGACATCCTCATGCACCATCTCGACATCCTCGTGAACCATCTCGTCGCCCTGCATGGGGTTGATCGGCTCGACGTCCTTGATGCTGATGCTGATGCGGCGTTTCTCATTGGAGACCTCGAGGACGCGGGCATCGACTTCCATGCCTTCACGCAGGACTTCCTCCGGGCGGTTGAGCCGGACATCGGAAATCTGGGAAATATGGCAAAGCGCATCCACGCCCGGGGCGAGCTCGATGAAAGCGCCGAACTGAAACATGCGGGCAACCCGGCCATGGACAATGGTGCCGACCGGGAACTGGCCTTCAACATCGTGATACGGATCGTCGGTCTCACGCTTGTAGCCGAGCGAGATGCGCTTCTTCTCACGGTCGAAGTCCTTGACATAGACGTGGATCGGATCACCGACACTGACCACCTCGGACGGATGGTGGATGCGGTTCCAGGACAGCTCGGACACGTGGACCAGGCCATCGACGCCGCCGATGTCGACAAAGGCACCGAAGGTGGTCAGGCTGCGGACAACACCGTCATATTCCTTGCCAGCCTCGATGGTCTCCCAGACCTCGTCGGCCTTTTCCTTGCGGGCTGTGGCCAGCAGGGCACGGCGGGAACCGGAGACGCGCAGGCGTTTCTTGTCCGGATCGTACTGGGTGACCAGGATATCAATGGTCTGGCCGCGATAGGCCTCCAGGTCATTGACCATGTTCATCTCGAGCTGGGTCCGGTGGATATAGATGTCAACTCCGCCATAGGTGGCAATCACGCCGTCCTTGACGACATTGACGACCTTGACCTGGATGGGGGTCTTGTTTTCGAAAGCATCCTCAATCAGAGCCTTGTACTTGCCAAAATCAACCCGAGCCTTGGACAGGACGATTTCCTTGCTCATCTCGGTATTGCGGATATTGCGCACATAGACATCAATTTCGGTGTGATTGGCCACCGCCTGATCCAGGTCGAAATCGGGGTCAGCATCAAACTCGTGACGCGGGATCTTGCCCTCGGACTTGTCTCGGACATCGACATAGACGTAATCGTTGTCATAGCGTACGATGACGCCCTTGACCGTGGCACCCCGCCGAATCTGCGGAATGTTGTCGATGAAATCCGTGAAGCTCACGTCACCTTGTTCCTGCTGGTTTGTCAAAGCCTCTTGTTCTGTCATCTCCTGGATAACCTCCCTGATAATACGTTCCGGTGCTGACGCTCCAGCAACCACTCCAACCTTCAGGGAAGTGAGGTCCCTGCCGGCAAGAATCGGACGAACCTCGCCCGGGGTCTCGACCAGATGCGTTTCACCACACTGAATCCGGCAGATATCAAAGAGCTTCATGGTGTTGGAGCTGCCCCGGCTGCCAATGACAAGCATCAGATCGGACTGGGCCGCAATATCCTGCGCTTCTTTCTGCCTGATTTCAGTAGTACTACATATTGTATCAAATATTTGCAGGTTTGCAATTTTATTTTTCAGAACGGTCTGGATCGCCTGGTATTCTCGATAGGAGAAAGTCGTCTGGGCAACCAGGGTATAGGCCCGGTCTTCAGGTGCCAGGGCCAGGGCATCCGCCTCGCTGTGCAGGAGGATGGCGGCAGGGCTGCATTCGCCCATGATGCCGATCACCTCTGGATGGCCAGGGTTGCCAGCAATCAGGACCTGACGGTTTTCCTGGCTGGCGGTCTGGGCCAGGCGGTGGATTTTCCCGACATAGGGGCAGGTGCTGTCGATGACCTCGCATTGCCTGGCCGCCAGCGCCTCGAGAGTCTGAGGCGGGACGCCATGCGCCCGGATCAGGACCTGGGCACCCGGTGGAATGTCGTCGATCGACTCGGCCCTATGCAGGCCAAGAGCCTCCAGCTCGCCAGTCACCGTCCGGTTATGGATCAATTCCCCGAGCATGTAGATCGGCTTTTGCGGATCGAGTGGTTGCTCGGCCAAACGATAGGCCGTGTCAACGGCCTTCTTGACGCCAAAGCAAAAACCAGCAGTTTGGGCAAGTTGAATGTTCAAGGCGACTCCTTACTGGCCCAGCTTTTTCAAAAGTTTCAGGGCATCTTGTTCAGCCGTGGTCTGGTCGACCAGCCGGCCATCCGGCAGGCGCACAATATGGTCAGACAGCAGGGCCTTGTCACTCAGCTGATAGGAAAACCCTTTCAGGTCATAGATTTTCTGCATGACTTCGATCGTGAATGCCATGAGATCGGCATGGCTATAGCGTTGACGGGCATTGGCGGCAAGGGTGAAGGACGGCCCGAAAATGACCCGGTTTTTCTGTGTGAAGCGGAAATCACCGTCGATCAGGACGGGGACGATCGGCACACCGGTCTTGATCGCAAAATGGGCTACGCCAGTCCGCGGCAGATGTTCACAGATTTGGTCCGGGGCCACGCGAGTCGCCTGGGGGAAAATCGCCACGATCTGGCCCGCATCGAGGGCCCCAAAAATGCCACGGGCGGCGTGAAGGTCAACCTTGTGCCGGTCAACCGGAATGCAACCCATGCTCGTGAAAAACGAAGCCAGGAGCGGTGACTTGAACAGCTCCTTTTTCGAGACCCAGTACACCCATGGCCTGAGGCGGGCATGGATGGCAGGAATGTCGAGCAGGCTGGTATGGTTGGCGACCAGAAGGCAAGGTCCGGATTGCGGCAGATGTTCGAGCCCTTCATAGCGGACACGGAACAAAAGTGCCACCAGGAACCCCGCGATGGATTTGGTCAGCACGCGGATGAAGCGATGGCCGTGGATCAGGCGATGCAAGTCTTTATTGTGGCCGGTGGCCTTGGCTGGCCTGGCGGCCCGGTTTGGATCGGTCATGGCGGTTCATCCTTTGGCCTGCCCTTGGCGGGCAGCAATCAGGTCCAGGATCGTCTGGACCACTTCTTCGATGCTCAGGTCCGTGGTATCGACCAGGATCGCATCGTCGGCCTGGCGCAAGGGGGCAAAAGCGCGTTCGGAATCCTGGCGGTCACGGTATTCGATATCGGCCTTGACCTCGTCAAGGGTCACCGTTGCATCGCCCCGGTTCTTAAGGTCAAGCTGGCGCCGGTGGGCCCGTTCGGCCACACTGGCGGTCAGAAAAAACTTGTGCCGGGCATCCGGCAATACATGGGTGCCGATATCACGGCCATCCATGACCAGACTCTGGCGGCTGGCGATCTTGCGCTGCATGTCGACCAAAGCGCGGCGGACAACCGGCAAGGTGCTGACATCCGAGGCGGCGCGGGAAGCTTCCGGGGTGCGGATGGCCTCGCTGACATTGACCCCGTCGAGCCAGACCTCCTGGGTGCCATTGACAAATCGGATGTCCAGGTCCGTGGACTGGAGCATGGTGCCCACAGCTGCCTCATCCTTGGCCGGCAGGCCGAGGTTCAAGGCTTTGATGCCGATGGCCCGGTACATGGCACCGGTATCCAGGTACAAAATTCCCAGCTGCTCAGCGACGCGGCGGGCAATCGTGCTTTTGCCGGCCCCTGCCGGCCCATCGAGCGCTATGGCATATGGCATGGTCAGTCCTCCCGGATGCGGTCGCTGTCGCCCTTGTCGTAAACATCGTATTCATCCCAGATCCGCTCAAGCTTTTCCAGGGTCTGGGCCACATGGTCCTGGCGGCGGTAGCCGATCGCGGCGATCAGGGCATTGATCACACTCAGGGGCGCCACCAGTGAGTCGACAAAAGACATCATGTCGCTGGGTGCCATCAGGCAGACATCGGCATTGTCGGCGATCGGTGTATTCCCCTTATCCGTGAGGGCGATGACAGTCGCGCCGGTCGAACGGGCATATCGCATGGCCTTGATCGTCCGCTTGGAGTAGCGCGGGAAGCTGATGCCGATCACCACATCGCCTTCTCCAACGGAGAGAATCTGTTCGAACATCTCGCTGACACTGGTGGTATGGACCAGGCGGATATTGTCAAAGATCAGGTTAAAGTAGAAGCCGAGGAAAGAGGCCAGTGGAGCCGAGCTGCGCACGCCCAGGATATAGATGCGCCGGGCGCCCAGGATCAGGTTGACCGCCTGGTCGAAGGATTTGCGGTCAATCCGCTCCAGGGTGCGCTTGAGCTTGTCCATATCGGAATGCAAGACAGCCCCAAGGATGTCTTCATGGACAGCCAGCTTGGCCGAAGCCCGCAGCCGCTGGACCGAGGTCAGCTTCTCCTTGAGCTCTTCCTGGAGGACTTTCTGGAAATGGGGATAGCCCTCAAAGCCGAGTTCCATGGCAAAACGGACGACGGTCGATTCACTGACCCCGACCTCATCGCCAATCCGGGCAGCCGTCAGATAGGCTGCCTGGTCATAATGATTGAGAATATACTGGGCAATTGCTTTCTGCCCCTTGCTCATGGTGCTGATGCTCGTTTCGATACGATTCATCAGGCTGCTGCCAGATCCGTCCATGCGCGTATCCTTCCTGTAGCTGTTTTTCCCAATTATAGGGAACTATTTGCAAGTTAGCAACCTGCATCCGTCATCAAGGGGTCTGGCGCAGATCGATTTCCGGCAAGCTGGCGGCTGACTTGCCTGGCTCCGGCAGGAAACTGGCCACCAGCTGGTCGATGGTCACCTGCTTGTCGTCACCGTGGCCGGAGGCATCCTCCAGGGAGCGCTCCAGATCGCGCAAGGTTCCGTACATCATCATCTCCATCGGAGGCAGTTCACTGACTGAGCCGAGGCCGAAATCAAGCAGGAATTGCTCGGTGGTGGCAAACAAGGTGGGGCGGCCCGGGGCATCGAGGGTTCCGACTTCACAGACAAAATTGCGCTCGATCAGGCGGCTGATGATGCTGTCACTGTTGACACCGCGCACCGCTTCGACCTGGGCCCGGGTGACCGGCTGGTTATAGGCGATGATCGCCAGGGTTTCATAGGCGGGCTGGGACAGGGGCGGCCGGTGCCGGGGCTGGTAAAGACGCTCCAGGACGGACAGCTGGCCTGGCTTGGTTGCCAGCTGGTACTTGCCCTCGGCCTGGCGCAGGAAAATGCCGCGGCGGCGGTCATGCAGCAGGGTTTCGGCCATCTGGCTGAGGATTGGAATCAAAACGCTTTTCTCGAGCCCAGTCACGGCCGCCAGTTTTTCAACAGGAATCGGGTCGCCGGCCATGAACAGCAGGGCCTCCAGGGCTGCCGGGGCATCCTGAGGGTCGAGGGTAAAGATTTCTTCCGGTTCTGACAGGAAATCGCCCAGGCTTTCCGCCGCCAGCTCGTCAGTACCAGTGGCTTCCCTATGGCTGGCCAGGGCCAGTTCTTCATCCGGGTGGTCAAGCACCATCGGTCTTCCCTCCTAAAACCTCATGCTCGAGCTCTTGATTCCATTCGTGCTCCGGCCGGACTTCAATCTCGATCACATCAAATGGGCTGTCCTGGCGGGCCTGGATCCGGCCCAGGCGAAGCAATTCCAGAACGGCCAGGAATCCGGTGACTCGCTCAGCCCGGCTCGATGTGTCTGCCGGGAATAGCTCATTGAAAAACAACCGGGTCTTTTCGACGGCCCAATGCAGGATCAGGCGCATTTTCTCCTTGAGCGACACCTTTTCCCGGCGCAACAAGGTCGTAATCTTGCTGGACAGGTCATTGAAGCGGTTCTGGTTCTGGTGTGCGATGCGCTGGCAAGCCAGATAGAACTGGTCGCGGTTGAGGCGCTCCGGAGCCAGCAAGGTGGATATTCCGAGCTTGCCCGGTGACTCGGGTGGCTTGGCCAGGCAGGCTGAATAGGTCGCATAGCGCTCCCGCAGATCGCTGGCCAGTGTTTTGCAGCGCCGGTAGGCCATCAGCTTGATCACCAGCTCTTCGCGCGGATCCTCCACGGCATCGGTGGGGCCGAGGATTTTCTGTGGCAGGAGCAGGCGGGACTTGATATGCAGCAAGGTGGCCGCCATGACCAGGAATTCGCTGGCGATATCCATGTCCAGGGCCTGGCAGCCATCCAGATACTGCAGATACTGGTCGGTGATCTGGGAAATCGGAATATTGGCGATGTCGATCCGGTTCTTTTCAATCAGGTGGATCAGCAGGTCGAGGGGGCCTTCAAAATGCTCCAGGGACAAGGACAGGTCAGAGCCTGCCCTGTCCTCCCGGTTTTTCTCAACTTGGGTGTCGCGAATCGCAGTGGCCATCCGGCTTGCGTTTAGAGGCCGATGCGGACAGCGGCCCTGGCTTCGGCCATGGTCCGGGCAGCAATCGTACGCGCCTTGGCTGAGCCAGCCTGGATCACTTGGACAAGCTGATCTGGATTTTTCAGCAGCTCGGTGCGTTTTTCATGGATCGGCGTGTGGAACTCGGCCACTTTGGCAGCGCATTGCTTCTTACAGGCGACACAGCCAATCTGGCCCCCCTCACATTGGGTGCGGATCGAATCGACCTCGTCCGGGGAGAAAATCTTGTGGAAAGCAAAAACCGAGCAGACATCGGGATGACCGGGGTCGGTCTTCCTGATCCGGGCCGGGTCGGTGACCATGTTCATGACTTTCTGGCGCACCGTCTCCGGGTCATCGGCAAAGGAAATCGTATTGCCATAGCTTTTCGACATTTTGCGGCCGTCGGTTCCCGGCAGGACCTTCGCGGCCGTCAAAAGCGGCTGCGGTTCCGGGAAAACCGGGGACTGGTAGAGATAGTTGAAACGGCGGGCGATCTCCCGCGTCAGTTCGAGATGTGGGATCTGGTCCTCGCCGACTGGGACAAAATCAGCCTTATAGGCCAGGATATCTGCCGCCTGCAGGCAGGGATAGCCGAGGAATCCATAGGTGGTGAGGTCCTTTTCCTTGAGCTGGTTGATCTGGTCCTTATAGGTCGGGCAACGTTCCAGCCAGCTCAGGGGGGTGTTCATGGCAAACATCAGGAAAAGCTCTGCATGTTCAGGCACTTCCGATTGCAGGAAGAGGACGGATTTGTCCGGGTCGAGGCCGACCGCCAGGAAATCCGCGATCAGGCTGATCGTATGCTCGTGCAAGGCATGGGTGTCGGCATAGCCAGTCGTCAGGGCATGCCAATCGGCGATGAAAAAATAGCAGTCATACTGGTCCTGAAGCTTGACCCAGTTGTGCAGGGCCCCGAAATAATTCCCGAGATGGACATCACCGGTGGGGCGGGCACCGCTGAGGACGATTTTCCTGGTCATGGATGAGAGGTTCCTTTCCGTTGTTTGTTTATGAGGGTCAGGCCATGAACTTGAGCAGCCATTGAGCCAGCCAGTGGACCGGCGTCCAGATCGCCAGATCAAAGGGGATGCGGACGACAGCCAGGATCGAGCTGATGATGCCGCGGCCAAACAGGACGATCATCAGGAAAACCAGGCTGATATAACGCTCAAGCCCGAGGAACTTGTAATACAGATGGGCCGGCAGCAGGCCGCCGAAAATCTTCGAACCATCCAGGGGAGGCACCGGCAGCAGATTGAATACTGCCAGGACCGTATTGGCCATATACAGGTAGAGAAACAGGTTCTCGAGCAGGTTGAGGATGCTGTTGCCACCCATAACCACCGACAGCAGGACGGTGGCTGCATGCAGGATCGAGGCGGCCACGGCCAGGACCAGGTTGCCGGTCGGACCGGCCAGGCTGACCAGCATGGTGCCGCGCTGGATCGAGATATTGCGGGTAAACCGCGACGGATTGACCGGAACGGGCTTGGCCCAGCCGATACCGGCAAAAATGAACATCAGGGTCCCGATCGGATCAAGATGGGCCAGCGGATTCATGGTCAGGCGGCCCTGCAAGGCAGCGGTGTCATCGCCGAGCTTATAGGCAGCCCAGGCATGGGCCATTTCATGGAAAGACAACGATATGGTCAGGACCAGGACCGTCACCAGGATCCCCTGGATATCGAACCGGGCCAGGCTATTGATCAGATTCAGCGTGAAAACGGGCATGAGAGCCCTCCTTATCTGGCAAAATCAGGCTGGACGACCCTTGCCGCCCAGCCTTGATCAGTATATCACACCCTGCCGGCTCTGCCTCAGCCAGTGATCCGGGCGACCGCCAGCTCGATTTTCTGGCCATTGATATCCCAGGATCTGGCGTTTTCAGCCGCTCCACTTTCAATCGCATCGGCCAGGACTTCTTCGGCGATGAAGGTCTGGTTCCTGGCAAAAACGCCAGCCAGGGCTTCATTGCCGCTGTGACGGACCACGATCCGGTCAGAGACCTCAAAGCCGCTGTCCTTGCGCATGGTCTGGATCTTGCTGATCAGTTCGCGGACAAAACCCTCCTCGACCAGCTCCGGCGTCAGGCGGGTGTCCAGGGCAATGGTGAAATCGCGGTCGGACTCGGTGGCCAGACCTTCCGGCTGGACCGTTTCGATCAGAAGGTCTTCCTCGGCCAGATGGATTTCCTGGCCGTCGACATGGATGATGATATGGCCATTGGCCTTCAGGTGGGCCATGGTTTCCTGGCCCGGCAATTCAGCCAGCACGCCGCCGACATGGGAGACCAGCTTGCCCAGGCGCTTGCCGAGGGTCTTGAGCTGGGGCTTGAACTTGTAGTCGAGCAGGGCAGCATTGTCGGCCAGGTATTCGACGCGCTTGACATTGAGCTCGTCGGCGACCAGCTCATTGTAGTCGGCCGGCAGCTGGACCGGGGCCACGACCAGGATGCGCGACAAGGGCTGGCGATTCTTGATCGCCGCATTGTTGCGGGCGGCCCGGCCCATGACCACGATGTGCAGGACGTCATCCATGGTCTTTTCCAGCTCGCTGTCGCAAAGGCTCTGGTCGGCGACCGGGAAATCACAGAAATGGACGCTTTCGGGCGCCGCCGGGAAGCTGCTGCGGACCAGGTTCTGGTAGATCGCCTCGGCCATGAACGGCACATAGGGGGCCGCCAGGCGGGTGATGGTCTCGAGAACCGTATACAGGGTCATATAGGCATTGATCTTGTCCTGGTTCATGTCCGGCTGCCAGTAGCGCTCCCGGCCGCGGCGGACATACCAGTTCGACAATTCGTCGACAAAATCGGCGATGGCCCGACCGGAGGTTGTGATGTCATAGTTTTCCAGCTGGGCATCGACTTTGGCGACCAGGGTATTGAGGCGGGACAGAATCCAGCGGTCCATCGCGGCGAGTTTGTCTGGCTCGAGCTGATGCGCGGCCGGATTGAAGCCATCGATATTGGCATAGAGGATATAGAATGCATAGGTATTCCAGAGCGTGCCCATGAACTTGCGCTGGGCTTCGCTGACGGCATCCTCGTAGAAGCGCGAGGGCAGCCAGGGCGCACTGGCGGTGTAGAAATACCAGCGCACGGCATCGGCGCCCTGCTTTTCCAGGACCTGCCAGGGATCGACGACATTGCCCTTGTGCTTGGACATTTTCTGGCCGCTCTTGTCCTGGACCAGACCGAGGACGATGACATTGCGATAGGGGGACTGGTCAAAGATGACTGTGCCGATCGCCATCAAGGTATAGAACCAGCCACGGGTCTGGTCGAGTGCCTCAGAGATGAAGTCAGCCGGGAAATTCTTTTCGAACTGTTCCTTATTCTCAAAAGGATAGTGCCATTGGGCAAAAGGCATCGAGCCCGAGTCAAACCAGCAGTCGATGACCTCGGCGACCCGGGTCATGCGGCCGCCGCATTTTTCGCAGCGGATATGGACCTGGTCGACATAGGGCTTATGCAATTCAATCTCATCCGGGCAGTCGTCCGACAATTCCTTGAGTTCAGCGATGCTGCCGACCATATGCCGGTGGCCACATTCACATTCCCAGATCGGCAGCGGGGTGCCCCAGTAGCGCTCACGGGAAATGCCCCAGTCGACGACATTTTCCAGGAAATTGCCAAACCGGCCCTCACCGATCGCCGGCGGAATCCAGTTGACCGTGGCATTGTTTCGCAGGAGCTGGTCACGCACGGCAGTCATCTTGACGAACCAGGAATTGCGGGCATAGTAGATCAGCGGCGTATCACAGCGCCAGCAGAACGGGTAGCTATGCTCATAGGGCATTTTCTTGATCAGCTTTTTCTCAATATTGAGCTTCTTGATGATCCCGGCATCGGCATCCTTGCAGAACTGGCCGGCAAAATCCGTGACGGCCGCCGGCAGGGTGCCATCCTCCTGGACGAGCTGGACAAAGGGCAAGCCATAGGTCCGGCCGACCCGGGCATCGTCTTCACCGAAGGCCGGGGCGATATGGACGATCCCGGTGCCATCCGTCAGGGTGACATAGTCATCCATCGTGACAAAGAAGGCCTTTTGACCCGATTTGGCGACGGTCTCATTGGCATAGGGCAAAAGTGGTTCATAGGCTTTGCCGACCAGGTCGCGGCCCGGCATTTTTTCGAGGATCTTGAAATCCTCGCCAAAGAGCTGGGGCACGAGCACCCCGGCCATATAGTAGCGGACCGGCTTCTCGGTGCCATCGAGATCGGTCGGGACCTCGATCAGGGCATATTCCTCGTCCGGGTTGACACAGAGGCCGACATTGGACGGCAAGGTCCAGGGCGTCGTCGTCCAGGCTGCAAAATAGGTATCTGCTTCATCCTTGACCGTGAAACGGACGAAAACCGAGGTGTCCTTGACGTCGTGGTAACCCTGGGCGACCTCATGCGAGGACAGGGCCGTGCCACAGCGCGGGCAATAGGGCACGATTTTATGGCCCTTGTAAAGCAGGCCCTTCTCCCAGATCCGCTTCAAAGCCCACCACTCGGACTCGATATAATTGTTGTCGTAGGTGATATAGGGGTCGTCCATGTCGGCCCAGAAGCCGACCCGGTCCGACATCGTCTCCCATTCCTTCTTATACTTCCAGACCGAATGCTTGCACTGGTCGATGAAGGGCTCGATGCCATAAGCCTCGATCTGCGGCTTGCCATCAATGCCGAGGGTTTTTTCGACCTCCAGCTCAACCGGCAGGCCATGCGTATCCCAGCCGGCCTTGCGCAGGACATGGTAGCCCTTCATGGTCTTGTAGCGCGGGATGATGTCCTTGATGACCCGGGTCAGGATATGGCCGATATGCGGCTTGCCGTTGGCCGTCGGCGGACCATCGAAAAAGGTGAATTCCGGCCCAGACTGGCGCAATTCGATCGAACGCTTGAAAACGTTATTGTCCTGCCAGAATTGCAGGACCTCCTTTTCGCGTTCGACAAAACTCATGTTGGTCGGTACTTTCTTGTACATGGCTCCTCCTCAAAATAAAAAACACCCCGTCATCCATAACGGGGCGCTGGTCTGGATAGCGCGGTACCACCCGGTTCCATGGCCTTACACGGCCATGATCTCGTTGCCCGGTAACGTCGGGTGCCGATGTCATGATCGGCTGGTCGGCCCATCCTACTGCCCGGACCGGGTGGTCCGAATTTGGGAAAGGCAGCTCACGGATGATGTTCAGACCGATCTGGGCCCTGCGGCTCGCACCAATTCCGCATTCGCTGAAGTCCAGAGGCTACGGTCCTACTGTTCCGGTCATCGCTGTTTGATCTGCTATGAAGTTTGGGAAAATTATAGGCCTGGCGGTGAGAGCTTGTCAAATGGCAAAAAGCTGGAGCTTTCTGGCAATGAGTTCGTCAAGGCGCTGGATATAGTGGGCTATATCCTTGTCATTGGGCACCCGGCTGACCTTGCGGCCTGCGACCTGCTTCGTGATGGCCCCACTGCCCAGGCCAATCACCGGTAACCGGTCGCTCATCATGCCGACATTGTAGCGGCACTCATGGCCCGGCAAGGCAAAGCCGACATTTTCCAGGCCCCCGGCGACATCCTTCTGGCGGTACAGGTAATACGGATAGCGTCCAGTCGCCAGCAACCGGTCCTGTGCCCTGTCCACCATGGCCATCAAGGCTGGCTCCGGCTGGTTGATCGCCAGACTGGCCTGGCCGGACCGGTCGAGCTCCTGGGCCAGACGCGAGCTGCGCTTGACAGACAAGGTATGGATCGTCACGCTCTCCGGTTCGAGGGCCAGCAATTGGTCAAGAGATCCGGCAAAATCCTCCGGAGATTCGCCGGGCAAGCCGGCGATCAGGTCCATATTGATATGGTCAAAGCCGGCTGCGCGCGCCATCGCCATCGCCTCGTGGATTTGCCCGACTGAATGGTGGCGGCCGATCGCCTGCAAGGTCCGCTCATGGAAGGTCTGGGGATTGATGCAGATCCGGGTGGCGCCAAATTCACGCAGCAGGCGGAGATTGTTGACGGTCAAGGTATCCGGCCGGCCGGCTTCGACGGTGATTTCGGCATCCCTGGCCAAGGGCAGGACTTGTTTCAAACCAGTGAGTAGCCGCTCCAGCAAAGGCTCCGGCAGGCTGGTCGGTGTACCACCACCCAGATAGAAGGCGGCAGCTTTCGCCGTCAAGGCTGCAAAAACCTGCCGGGCTTCCTCGAGCAGAGCTTCAACATAGGGTTCGAGCTGGTCTTTTCTGCGATGGGCATCCTGGGAAATAAAGCTGCAATAGGCGCAGCGGCTCGGGCAGAACGGAATGCCGGCATAGATCAGCGGTGCAGCCGGGGGCAGCAGCTCGAGAACCCGTTGTTCAGACAGAAAGGTCCGGACGGCAAGCTCGGCTTTGGCAGGCGAAACCTTCCAGGTTTCGACCAGCTCAGCCTGAGCCTTGTCGGGCGAGGACTCCCGGGTCATGATCTGTTCGACCAGCTGGGTCGGTCGGACCCCGGTCAACGAGCCCCAGGGGAAATGAATATCGGTGATCCGTTCCAGCAGCACATACAGCTGGCGTTTCAATTCGCGGCGCACCGAGTCGACTGGCACGAAATCCTCATGGATCAGGAAAGGCGGCAGATTGTCCACCTGATCGGCCTGGGCCAGCCAGAGGCTGGTGCGCACCAGGGCCGACTCATGCGGGACTGGGCTTCCCTGCCCCTCAGATCCGGTGCCGGTCCGGACCAGGCTTTCGAGATACCAGGATTCCTGGCCAGCGGCAAGCCTGTGGGGCTCTGGCCGCTCGACAGGGCCGAAAAACAGGCGCAAGACATCAGTCAAGGCATAGTCATGGGCATGTCCGGTCATCTGGATGATCATGGATTGGGCAAGGCCTCCGGCAAAGTCTTTGCAGATGCGTTCTTTTCATACCACGCTAACAGAAGATCAACCATCCTGCCGTAACTGTGAACACCATCCGACTGCAAGTTGGCCTTGAGATAGGCATCATTGATCTGGTTCGAGGTTTCCTGGACCGGGCCCTCGAATTGCTGCCAATAGGCATTGGCGGCGGCAATGTCGCGCCAGAGTCCGGCGCTGACTGCCGGGATCATGGTCTGGTACAGGTCTGGATCGACTGCCGCCAGGCTGTTCAGGAGCCGGATGGTGGCATCGGCATAGCTGCTGTAACGGTAATCGGGATCTGGATTGGCCGTGCCAGCCAGAAAACTGACAAAGCCTGCCTCGTCCTCCCGGGCAAAGCCCATCGTATGGGCAATCTCATGGCCGGCGGCAGCCGGCAGCAGGTAGGCAGGCTGGTCGATATTGAGATTGGCCTCCACCCAGAACGGATTGTACATCCCGGTGATTCCAGTATAGGACCAGGCCCTGGACAAGAGGACCGGCTTGGGCCGGGCGGGCGGCACCAGGCTGAGCAGAGGCCAGGCCTGGCCGGCTGCAGCAAAGCCCTCATGCGCCGCACCAAGGGTGTCCGGCAGGGAATTTTGCAGGATGAAGACCCCGTCTGCACCTTCAGAGCAGGCGGTTCGCGCCGATTCAGCCTGCCGGGCGGTCCAGGCCAGGGCCTGCGCCACTTCGGCAGCCGGCCGCTGCCGGACTGCCAGGCCAAAGCTTTGAGCGACAGGCTCCCGGGTATAGGAAAAGCCATGCATCAGCATGAATTGCCAGACCATCAGGGTGACCAGCCAGCCCAGCGTATGCAGGGAGCGCCGCAAAAAACGCTGGCCCTGTTTTCGCCGCACCGCCCGGCGTGCCCGGAGCAGCCAGACGGCCAGGAGTACAGGCAGCAGCAGGACGGCCAGCTCGGTCAGCGAGAAAGGCAGGGCATTGGACAAGGCACGGAAAGGGCGCGACAAGATGGGGAAAATTCGCTGCATATAGTGTCTTTCGACCCATTCCGGTCCATCGGCCAGCACATTCCGGAGCAATAACGGAATCGGCAGCAAAATCAGCCAGAGCAGCCGGGTATGGCGGGCCCAGTCGCGTCCAGGCTTGGCCAGACCTCGCAGCGGGGTGCTGCCAGAGCCAGCCGTCTCGGACCATTCAGCAGGCTGTTTCATACAATCTACCGGCCTGGAACTCAGGGCAGCAGCAATCGCCGCAGCTCGGCCACATCAGCGGCCAGGAAAGCCGCGCCGCCATCCTGGAGGTCCTCTGCATCCCTGAAGCCCCAGAGGACTCCAATGCCAGTCATCCCGGCCCTCACCGCAGTCAGCATGTCAGAGCCCGAATCCCCGACCAGTGCAATCTTCTCCACCGGAATCTCCAGCTGGCGGGCGAGATGCAAAGCCAGAGCCGGATCCGGTTTGGTGGGAAAAGGATTGATCTGGCCATAGCAGAGGTCAAAGGTCCCGGCCGGGAAGAAATGATCGATCACTGCCTGGGTGTTTTCATGGGGCTTATTGGACAAAACAGCCAGCTTGACCCCAGCCGCCTTGAGATCTTGCAGCAAGGCCTCGATTCCGGGATAGATGGATGTGCTGACATGCCAGTCACGGCCATAGATTTCCCGGTAGGTCCGGTAGACCGGATCAATCTTTTCATCCGGCCAGGTCGGCCGGCTGACCCGGACTGTCGATTCAACCAGCTGGCGGGCGCCATAGCCGATATAGGTCTTGATCTCATCCTGGCTGAGCCGGGCACAGCCATACTGGTTCAGCGCCTGGTTGCAGGCGGCGGCCAGGTCGGCCAGGGTATCGAGCAAAGTCCCGTCCAGATCAAAAAATACAGCCTGGTAACGAAGTTCAGTCATGAGAGAATTCCTTTCCTGGCCAGTCCGGTCCTGGCCCATCAAATCCAGCCCAGGGCACGCAGACCAGACAGGATGCCGATCAGGACGGGCTGATGCAATGCATAGAAAACAAGGGAATTGCGGCCGAGGAATTCCAGCGGCCGGGTGGTCCTGAGCAAGGTGGCCGGGGCCTTGGGGAAAGCCGTCGTGCGCTCAGGATACAGCAGTTTGCCAAGCAGGGCACCTGTCAGGAAAAAGCCCAGCCAGGGCAGCAAGGGCAGGTAGTCTGCCATGCCGGGCCGGACATCGGGCAGGATCCCCAGCGGCAAGGTCAGGGCATTGCCAGCAAACATCTGGTTGAGATCATTCACCAGGCTGCCCAGATAGAGGATCACCACGCTCGACAGCAGCAGAATCGTCTGGATGACGGGCTGTCGCAGGCCGAGCCTTTGGCTTTCCAGTCCGGCGAAGATCAGTGTGCCCAGGGCAAGCAGGTGCAGGACATTGAAAAAGACATAGAAGTCACTGCCCGACACCTGTGACAAGACCACGCTGACCAGGGTGATGCCAAGAGCAACACCGAGCAAGCGCAGGCCCCGGCGCGTATTGCTGCGCGAAAAGCTGCTGGAAATGCCGGAGACAACCAGGAATACATTGAGAAAAAGCGGTCGCAGCAAATTGATGAACCACCAGGACTCCTGCCAGGCAAACACGTCCAGCCCAAAAAGATAGCGCAGGTCGAAAATGAAATGGTGCAGGAACATCATGAACAGGGCGAGTCCACGCAGGGCATCGAGTTCGAAGACACGGTTTTTTGTCAACTGGTTTGGCATGGCGCCTCCATTGGATTCCCGGCCGGGAGGGGCCAGGGATTTGGATCAGGGTCAATTGAATTTGTAAATCTTCCTGGCCACCATATAGGATTTCCTGGTGAGGTAGCGGCCCCCGCGGCCAGGCAAGGCCAGGGCCGCATTGAGGATGCTGGTCCTCAGCACCCGGTATGTCCAAACATCGTAGTCCTTGATGTCTTTCCAGAGCAAGTCGATCTTGTGCAGATTTTCTTCGGTATTGGACAAGATCAGGTGGATGACCGCGATCGAGACCATCATCGACAGGTAGCGGTACATGTAGCGGCGCAGGTGGCGATTGGCAATATCCCGCCGCAAATGGTACATCTGCAGCATGATCCGGGTCACCCTGAGCTGCTGGTCGATCCGCTTGATCATATTGTTCATGTTCACTGACTGGTCCGGCCGCCCGATATAGTAGCGGTACAGGTCCACATCGAGGTAGTAGACACTGCGCACCAGCGGTAAAGGCTGATAGGCAACGATATTGTCGACATAGAAGGTGTGCTCCGGCAGCTTCAGGCCACACAGGCGCAGCCGGTCGGTGCGGTAGATCAGGCTATGCATCAAAAGGAACTGGCTGACCCGGAAAAAACGCATGTCATCCCAGGTGAAGCGGCGGTTGACGGGAAACACATTGCGATATGAAATGACATTGGTCGTATTGTTGTATTTGTATTCATAGACATAGTTGGCAATGACCAGATCCAGGGCCGAATCATCATCCGGCTGGGCTCTGAGCACGTCCATGACCCTGGCATAGGCAGTCTGGTCCAGCCAGTCATCACTGTCAACCACCTTGAAATAACGGCCAGTCGCGACCTCAAGCCCTTTATTGACCGCTGAACCATGACCACCATTCGGCTTTTGTTCCAGGCGGATGATCTCCGGATAACGCTCGACATAGTCCCGGGCGATTTCTGCGGTCCGGTCCGTCGAGCCATCATCAACGACAATCACCTCGACCTCCGGCCCCCCCATCACCAGCGAATCCAGGCAAGTGGCCAGATAATCCTGCGAATTATAGGAAGGAACGGCAATAGATAGCAGTTTCAAGCAATTCACCCCTTTTCAAACGAAGCCATTATAGCATGCTGTCCGGAGACATTCGAGAAAAATGGCAAGACAAAACCCGATGA
>CAZCMX010000037.1:0-22653 GCA_964499985.1 uncultured Mageeibacillus sp. | reverse complement strand
CCAGGATGAACAGGTCATGTCCCCGGACGGTATTGCCGATCACGGCCTTGCCTTCGCCGGAGGAGAAACGAAGGGTGCTGACCGGGATGCGGTAGTCATGGCGGATGAAACCGGGATTGGTCGCCCCCAGGTCTGGGAGCTGTTCGAGGTATTCGGTGCGCCGGCGGCCGAGGTAGTAATTGACACTGTCGGCAAAAACAGCGCTGCCTGTGAGGGGGATGATGCCGACCGGACCGACCGGGGCCATCATGTTGTTGCCGTACTGGTTGTAGATATTGTAGCTAAAATCGTCCGTATCGCGGGGCTGCAGCATCAGGAGTCCTGCCTTTCATCCTTGGGGGTATTTCTGCGTTTGTAGAATTCCAGCAGTTTGGAAATTTTCTCAGTCGGGCTCATCAGGCGCGAGAGGGAGGCGTCATGGTTGATGGCATCGATCAGGAGCGCAATGAAGCGGGAGATGTTGACATCGACAAACCAGGGGGCATTGCGCAGCTCGTCGCTGCGGTAGATCAGGTTGGTCGCAAAGACCTTGTCGATCAGGCCCTCGGCATGGGCCTGGTTCATGGCATCGAGACCGTCGGTGAACTGGGCAAAGGCCGAGGCACAGAATATCCGTTTGGCGCCCCGTTTCTTGAGGTCGCGGGCCGTGCGGATCATCGAATTGCCGGTGACGATCATGTCATCGATCAGGAGAATGTCGCGGCCGGTGACATCTTCGCCGAGGAAGCGCAGGCCGACGGTCTGGTAGCCACCCTCGACCGGCTTGGAATAGTCGGTCTGGCGATAGAAGATGCCGAGCGGCACCTCGAGCATCGAGGCATAGTAGATCGAGCGGCTGATCGTGTTTTCATCGGGGGAGACGACCATGAAATGATCGCCATCCAGCCGCAGGTCGGGGACGCGATGGAGCATGGCCTCGATCAGCTGGTAGGCGGTGGACAGGTTCTCGAAGCCATGGCCGGGGACCGCATTGTCGACGCGGCTGTCATGGGCTTCAAAGGTCAGCAGATTGGTGATGCCCATCGCGAAGAGCTGCTTGAGGATATGGGCACAGTCGAGTGATTCGCGGGTGCTGCGGCGGTCCTGGCGGCCCTCGTAAAGGTAGGGCATGATCACATTGATCCGGCGGGCCTTGCCGCTGGCGGCGAGGATGATGCGGACCAGGTCCTGGAAATGTTCGTCCGGGGTCATCTCATTGGCCTTGTGGCGCCAGGGATAGGTGGCGGCGTAGTTCATCACGTCGGTGATGATGAACAGGTCATGGCCGCGGACCGACTGCTGGATCAGGGCCTTGCCCTCACCCGAGGTGAAGCGCGGGGTCGAGACCGGGATGCGGTAGTCGGAGCGCATGAAGCCGGGATTCTGGGCCAGCTCCGGATGGCGGCCGACATAGATGGTGCGGCGGTTTCTCAGGAAATAGTTGACGGAATCAGCCAGGTCAGGGTCAACATGGTGCATGATCAGGCCGATCGGGCCAATCGGATGCATCGGGTTATCGCCATACTGGTGATAGATATAGTAATTACGGTCGTCAGCCGGTTTCGGCACGGTCATCAAGACGCCTCCAACACGTTTACATCATGGGACGCAATCATTATAATCGATTTTACTTGCCGCGGGAACTCGCACCCCATTGTGCAGGTCGGAAAATTACTGCGATGAAAGAGGCCGAAAGACTGGCCTTTTACCGATTGGAGTCATCATGTCACTCAATTTTCGTAAAACTCGCTTCGTAGGGGTTGCGGCAAACCTGGGCCAATGCCCGATGGATGGCCTGCCGGAGATCGTTTTGTCCGGCCGCTCCAATGTCGGCAAATCGTCCCTGATCAATACAATCGCCGGCCAGAAGCAGCTGGCCCGGGTCAGCTCGACCCCGGGCAAAACAAAGCTGGTGATCTATTTCAAGGTCGAAGACAAGCTCTACCTGACCGACCTGCCCGGCTATGGCTTCACCAAGACCGGTCACCATAAGAAGCAGGACTTTTCATCGCTGGTCGATACCTATCTGACCGGTGAGCGGCCGATCGCCATGGTCTTGCATTTGCTCGATATCCGCCATGAGCCGTCCGACCTCGATGTGCAGATGATCGCCTGGCTTGAGGCCAATGATATCCCCTATCGCGTGATCCTGACCAAATGTGACAAGCTGTCTCGCCAGCAGATCAGCCAGCAGCTGCAGGTCATGACAAAGCTGCTGGATCTCGAAGAGGATGTCAACCTGATCGCGTTCTCGGCGCTGAACCGGACCGGACTGGGTGAGCTGCGTGACCTGGTCGCCGCTGTCGTCGGCGAAACCGCGGCGAGCGTGGACTGAGCGCGGTTTCTTGCCGGGCCTGTCGCGAATGCGCGACTTTTGTCGATCGAATCGGGCTGTAAACCCGCCATGGGATCCGGCAGACTGAGAGCTGCGGGATCTTTTTTTGTGGCGAGCGCCACCGCAGCGGGAGGGAGGAGGGATGAAACGGGACTGGATTTTCAAGCCTGCTGCGGGTCGTCACGGCTGGCGATCATGGGTCCTGGAGAGGACGGCTGAATTTAAGCCATGGCTTTGCTCTGAGGCCAGCATAGCCTGGGCGCAGCTCTGGCGCCGGCCGGCTTTGCCTCTGGCACTGGCGGTGCTGGCCGGTGGCCTGCTGGCCACCCGCGGCTGGGTCTGGTTGCTTGGGCTGCTGGCTTTGGCCGTTCTTTCCGGGGTGTGCAGCCAGTGGCAGAGCCACGGCAAATGGCGGGAAACTACTGCCTGGGTGCGCTTCGGACTGCTTCTGCTGGGCCTCGCACTTGGCGGCTTACGCCTGGGCTGGCCTTTCTGGCTCGCGGAGGATTTTCAGCGCGCCCATCCAGCCGGCAGGTGGTCCGGGGAGGTAAAAGTGGAGCAGATCTTAAGTCGCAGTTCGTCGGGCTCTGACTGGGTGACGGCATTGGTCACCGGTCCGCGAGGCGTCCGCCTGGCGCTGTCCGGCTCTGCCCGGCAGATCCAGCCGGGTGCCCGGCTGCAGGTTGCCGGTTATCTGGAACGACCGGCCAGGGCTGCCAATCCAGGAGGGTTCGACCGGCAAGACTGGCTCTGGCGGCAAGGGATCTGGCAGGAGCTGGATCTCAAACGGGGGGAGGTGATTGTGCGCGCTCCTGGCGAGCCGCGGGCCCTGGTCCGGCTGGCTGAGCACTGGCGCCAGTTCCTCCAGGACCGTCTCGTCGACTTGGTTGGCCGGGATCGAGCCGCCTTGCTGTCCGGACTTTTGATCGGTTCGACCGAAGGCATGGACAAGGCTTCCGTATATGATTTTCGCCAGGCCGGTCTGTCGCATCTGACGGCTGTTTCGGGGGCGAATATCGCCTTCTGGCTGACCCCTCTGACGGGCTGGCTGCGGCGGTTCAAAATCCGGCGGCTGATCCGCCAGCTGCTCTTGCTGGGGACTTTGATCCTGTTTGGCTTTCTGACAGGCTGGCAGGTCAGTGTCAGTCGGGCAGTCATCGTCACAGCCTTATTTATGCTGGGCCGCCTGTTTCATCGCCGGTCTGATCCGCTGAATGCACTGGGCCTGGCGGTTATCGTTTTTGCCCTGATCCAGCCCTTGGCCATCCTGAGCTTCAGCTTCTGGTTGAGTGGATCGGCCACGCTGGGCCTTCTGGCAGGCGGGCCAGCCCTGGCCAGGCGCCTGGACCAACGCTGGCCGAATCTGCCAGCCGGCTGGTCCGGCTTTCTGGGTACGAGCCTGGCTGTACAGGTCCTTGTTCTGCCAGCTGCGGCAGTCTTGGCCCGCCAATTATCCCTGGTGGGCCTGATCGCCAATATTCCGGCCCTTTTCCTGGTCGAATGGCTGACGGTGGCCAGTCTGCTGGCCTTGCTGGCTGGGGCAGGCCTCTGGCTGGTCCTGATCGTATTCAATAGCCTGCCAGGTCTGGCAATCGATGCAGGCGCCAGGCTGGCGGTCCTGCTGGGCTTTCTGGGCAGACCCCTGGCGGTTGCCCTGGATAGTCTGCTGGCGGTCGCTCATGCTTTTGCCAGAGTCGCCTGGGGCCGCTGGCCGGTTGCCTGGCTCAATCTGCTGCTGGTCTGTGGCCTGGGCTTGCTGATGATCAGAAGCCTGCTTCGTTTGAGCCGCCTGACCAGGCATCTGCTGTGGCAAATGGGTGTCTGGCTCATCGCCCTGGGGCTTGCCCTGGCTTTGGCCAGACCGCTCGTCCTGGCCCGGGACCAGGTCTGGTTTTTAAGTGTGGGCCAGGGGGATGCCACCCTGATTGTCACCCGTTCAGGTCAAACCGCTCTGATCGATACCGGCAAACCCGGCAGTGGCTGGCAAGTCGTATTGCCAGCGCTCGATGCCCTGGGGATCCGCAGTCTGGATGTCCTGATTTTAAGCCATGGTCATCTCGATCATGCTGGTGGTGCTGCGGAGCTGCTGGCAACTGGCCGGGTCAGGCAATTGCTGGTGCCGGAACTGGACCTGAAACATATAAACACAACAGGAGGACAGGACAACCTGACGCAACAATTGATCGATCTGGCTGAAGCCGGGGACATCCCCTGGGGCACTTTGACCCGCCGTCATTCCCTGAAGCTCAGTCCGACCGATGAATTGAGGGTCGTTGCCGCAGATCGCCCGGTTGCCCGGGCGGCGGACACAGAGGATCTGAACGAACAAGCCATCCATTTCCAGCTCCAGCTGGCTGGCTATCGGTTTTTATTGATGTCCGATTGCACGCCAGCCAGCGAAGAGTCCTTGCTAAGCGATCCCAAGATCGTCAATAATGAGGTACTGAAGGTGGCTCACCATGGTTCACGGATGACGACACAGGCCGAGTTTCTGGACCTGGTCCGGCCAGAGCTGGCGATCATCAGTGTCGGACCCAATCAATATGGCCATCCGGCACCAGAGCTGCTGCAAAGACTGACGGCCCGGAGTGTGCCGACCCTCAGAACAGACCGGGGTGGTGCGGTCAGGATCGACATCGCCGCCGGCAAATTATTCGTCCAGGAATATGGGAAGGAAAAGCATGGCTAAAGCTGCTGATACAGCCCGCATCGGCTACAAGGAACTTAAGGCGGAACTGAGAAAGAACCAGTTCAGGCCGCTTTATGTCCTCTATGGTGAAGAATCGTTCCTGATTGACAAGCTGGTGGCCAGCATTCGGGAGTTCTTGCTGGCCCCAGGCGCGGAGTCCTTTGATTCGGTGACCTATGGCGGCCAAGCGGCCAGCCGGCTGACTGTAGACCGCCTGCGTTCGGAAATCCTGACGCCGCCCTTTCTGTCCCGCTGCAAGGTGGTGATTGTCCGCGGCTCCGGTTTCTTTGCCGCCACCGAGAAAAAGGCCAGCGACGCCGCCGAGTCTGAGGCGGACGCTGTGGCGCCAGACCCCAAAGTGGCCAAAGGCCGCCAGCAGGAATTGATCCAGCTCATCGAGCAGCTGCCAGATTCCACCTGCCTGATTTTTGTCGAAGAAAAGGTGGACCGGCGCCAGAAGACCCTGATCCAGGCGATTGAAAAGAAAGGTGTGCTGGCCGAGATCGGCCAGGAACAGCCTGCCTTGCTGCGTCAGTGGGTTGAAGTGGAGACACGCCAGCGGGGCCTGACGATTGAAGCCCTGGCTGCCGAAAGCCTGGTCGACCGTTGTGATAACAGCATGCAAGTGCTGTGGCAGGAAATGAATAAGATTTTCCTGTATCTGGCCTATTCCGGCGCCCGGCATATCGACCGTGCGCTGGTCGAACAGCTGTCCCTGCCGGATCTGCGGGGCAATATCTTTGACATGACCGATGCGATTTCCCGCGGCCAGACCTCGCGCGCCCTGGAGCTTTTAGATTTGCTGCTTGGCCAGAAAGAGCCTGTCCAGTTGATCTCTTTCATGCTGGCCCGCCATTTCCGGCAGCTGATCTGTGCCAAGGACCTGGGCCGCCTAGAGGCTCTCGTCCGTGAATTGAAAGTCATGCCCTTTGTCGCGAACCGGCTGCTGCAGCAAGCCCGGCTGATCCCGGTCGAACGGATGGAGCAGATCTATGCCCTCTGCTTTGAGACCGATCTGGCGGTCAAGACTGGCCAGCTGCCCGAGCGGACCGCGCTCGAAATGCTGCTGGTCACTGCAGCCGCAGCGGCCAGGCCAGCCTGAACTGGTCTGGAATCGTTCACCATTTTGCCGCAAGACACGGGGGGAACCATTCGGTTTCGTAACCTGGTTGATTGACTCTGGATTCATCCGTTCCGTATAATGATGGCCGTATTTGAAGCCGAAAGAGGCTGGCCGCGGAGGTGCCTATGACCAAGATTGCCATGAAGACGCCGCTTGTTGAGATGGACGGCGATGAGATGACCCGCATTATCTGGAAACAAATCAAGGACATCGTCCTCGAGCCATTTGTGGACTTGAAGACTGAGTATTATGACCTCGGCCTGGAGTACCGGGACCAGACGGATGACCAGGTGACCATTGACTCGGCAAACCGTACGCTAGAGCTCGGCGTGGCTGTCAAATGTGCCACGATTACGCCGAATGCGCAGCGGGTTGAGGAATACAAGCTCAAGCAGATGTGGAAAAGCCCGAACGGGACGATCCGCGCCATTCTCGATGGCACGGTATTCCGTGCCCCGATCCTGGTTGACTGCATCCAGCCCTTTGTCGCCAGCTGGCGCAAGCCGATCACGATCGCCCGTCATGCCTATGGGGATGTCTATCGCGACTCGGAGATGAAGATCGACGGACCTTGCAAGGCTGAGCTGCTGCTGACCCTGCCGGATGGCTCGACGAAAAAACAGCTGATCCATGATTTCAAGGGCGCAGGTGTCGTCCTGGGCATGCATAACCTGGACGACTCGATCGCCAGCTTTGCCCGTTCCTGCTTCAATTATGCCCTCGATCTCAAGCAGGACCTCTGGTTTGCAACCAAGGACACCATTTCCAAGACCTATGACCATCGCTTCAAGGATATCTTCCAGGAGATCTACGAAGCCGAGTTTGATGATCAGTTCAAGGCCGCCGGGATCGAGTATTTCTATACCCTGATCGACGACGTTGTTGCGCGCGTCATGCGTTCCGAAGGCGGTTTCCTCTGGGCCTGCAAGAACTATGACGGCGATGTGATGTCCGACATGATTGCTTCGGCCTGCGGCAGCCTGGCCATGATGACATCGGTTCTCGTTTCACCGAATGGCCAGTACGAGTATGAGGCCGCCCATGGCACCGTGACCCGCCACTATTACCGCTACCTGAAAGGGGAGAAGACCTCGACCAATCCGATGGCGACCTTGTTTGCCTGGACGGGAGCCTTGAGAAAGCGCGGCGAGCTCGACGCACTGCCGGACCTGATGGCCTTCGCGGACCAGGTGGAGAAGGTCTCGCTGCAGCTGATCGAAGAAGGCATCGTCACGGGTGACCTGAGAAGCCTGGTCAACCTCGACACCGTCACCGTTGTCGACACCGAAGGCTTCCTGCAGGCCATCGCCGCCAGATTGTCATGATTTTTCCATCGATTCGAATTAACTAAGAAGCTAAGGAGTATCCCGCATGAGCTACCATTCCCAGTGGCTGTCGAAAATCGAAGACAGCTCCAATCCGACCGAATACCAGGCCTTTGTTGAACGCTACTATACACTGGAAAAGGATGCCTATGACCAGATTTTTGCGGCGGGCCAGGACACTGTCCAGGGCATGGCATCTGAGATGGCCCGTTCCCTTGGCTTTGGCAAGGATATGGTGGTTTACCTGGGCTTTCTCGATGGCATCAATTCTTGCCTTGAAACCGAGCTCGACCTGGAATCGGTCGAGGATGATACCGAACTGACGCTCAAAATCGATTTTGAGAAGCTGTACTGGAAAATGCACGAGGTCAAGGCAGACTGGCTCTATTCACTGCCCAGCTGGGACAATGTCCTCAGCGAGGATCGCCGTACGGAGCTGGCCAAGTCTTATCGCCAGTCGAAAATTGTCCGCCATGAGAAGGTCGGCCGCAACGATCCTTGCCCCTGTGGCAGTGGCAAGAAATACAAGGCTTGCTGTGGGAAAAACCAATGAAGGCATCTGTTCGCCAGCTCTATCGCCAAACGGCTGACCTGACCGGCCAAACCCTGACCATCCAGGGCTGGGTGCGCACGATCCGCGACCAGAAGCAGTTTGGTTTTATCAGCCTCAATGATGGCACTTTTTTCCTGCCGCTGCAGGTAGTATTTTCGCGCGAGACGCTCGACAACTATGACCAGATTGCCCATACCGGCAATGGTGCGGCGCTGATTGTGACCGGCCAGCTGAAAATGACGCCGGGCGCCAAGCAGCCTTTTGAGCTGCTGGCAGACAAGATCGAGGTCGAGGGTGACTGCCCGCCGGATTATCCGCTGCAGCCCAAACGCCATTCGCCCGAGTTCCTGCGCACGATTGCCCATCTCAGGCCGCGCACCAATTTGCTGTCTGCCGCTTTCAGGGTCCGCTCTGTGGCCGCCTATGCCATCCATCGCTTTTTCAATGAGCGCGATTTTGTCTATGTCCATACGCCGATCATCACCGGCAGCGATGCGGAAGGGGCCGGCCAGATGTTTGCGGTCACCACCCTGGATCTTGGCCAGCCGCCCCGCCTCGAGTCTGGCGAGATTGATTTCGGTGCCGATTTTTTTGGCCGCAAAACGAGCCTGACGGTCAGTGGCCAGCTGTCCGGGGAAACCTTTGCCATGGCCTTCAAGAACATCTATACCTTTGGCCCGACTTTCCGGGCGGAAAAGTCGAATACGGTCAAGCATGCCGCCGAGTTCTGGATGATCGAGCCGGAAATCGCCTTTGCCGACCTTCAGGATGACATGGCACTGGCCGAGGACCTGATCAAGTTCATCATCCGCAGTGTGACCAGCGAATGTCCGGAGGAAATGGCCTTTTTCAATGAATTTGTCGACAAGGGCCTTTTAGATCGCCTGCACAATGTGATCGACAACGATTTTGGCGTCGTCACCTATACCGAGGCCATCGAGCTGCTGGAAAAAGCGCCGGTGACCTTTGAATATCCGGTCAGCTGGGGCTGTGACCTGCAGACGGAGCATGAACGCTACCTGACGGAAGTGGTCTTCAAAAAGCCGATCTTTGTCACCCATTATCCGAAGCAGATCAAGGCCTTCTACATGAAGCTCAACGCAGACAACCGGACCGTGGCCGCAATGGACTGCCTGGTGCCGGGGATCGGTGAGATCATCGGTGGCAGTCAGCGTGAGGATGATTATGACAAGCTCAAGGCCCGGATCGAAGAGCTCGGCATGGCTGCCGAGGATTATGACTGGTACCTCGACCTGCGCCGCTTTGGCTCGGCCCGCCATGCCGGTTTCGGCCTGGGCTTCGAACGCCTGATCATGTATTTGACCGGCATTGCCAATATCCGGGACGTCATTCCCTATCCCCGGACAACCGGATCCGCAGAGTTCTGATGTCCGGCCAGATGCTGCCGTTTATCCTGGGCTCAGCCTCACCACGCCGCCGCGATCTGCTGTCCCGGCTGGTGCCGGCTGACCGGATCGAGGTCTGTCCGGTCGATCTCGACGAGGCTTCTCTGGTGGCCGGCTGGCTCAGCCAGCACCCGGGCTCGCGGCTGGGCCTGAGTTCGATTTGGGCAGCCAGGATTGCCCGCGACTTGGCGGAGGCGAAAATGGCCGCCCTGGTTGAAATCCGCTCCCGGGACCAGGCTGCTGGCCTTGTTTGTACATCTGAGCCTGCTGTCCTGGTCACGGCGGATACCATCGTCGTTCTGGGCGACCAGATCCTGGGCAAGCCACAGGATGAGGCAGATGCCCGGCGCATGCTGCAGAGCTTGTCTGGCCGCGAACACATGGTCCTCACGGGTCTGTGCATCCGCGTCGAAGGGCAGGGGGAGGCCCAGCAATTTTCTGCCGCTGAGCAGACCCAGGTCTTTTTTTCTGAACTGAACCCCAGCCAGATCGACTGGTATCTCCAGACCGGTGAGCCATTTGACAAGGCAGGGGCCTATGGGATCCAGGGCTACGGCAGCGTCCTGGTCAAATCCATCCAAGGCTGCTACTACAATGTTGTCGGATTGCCGATCCACCGCCTGCTTGTTCTGCTGGAACAGGCCAGGACGGCACTTTCTCTGGTTTCGGATACAGTTCATCTCTTGCCCTGGTGATTGGCTTTCCCTGGCACGATGTGCAAGGAGAGCAAAGAGATGTCGAAAGCACCACGCCTGACCATGAAATCGATCCCGCTGGCCGAACGGCCGACGGAGAAACTGAACCAGCTTGGCGGCAGCGCCTTGTCAGATGCGGAGTTGCTGGCAGTCATAATCCGCAGCGGCACCATCCATGAGTCCGCCCTGGCGGTCTGCCAGCGCTTGCTGGCAGGCTCTGGTGATGCAGATGATCTGCGCAGTCCCCTCAGAGCCCTGCTGGATAAGAATCTCGAAGAACTCAAGGCGGTGCCGGGCATCGGCCCGGTGCGGGCGGCCCAGATCAAGGCTGCGCTGGAGCTCGGCAATCGTCTGCAAAGCCCGGGACTTGCTGCCGGACGTCCAGTGGTCCGGGTTCCGGAGGATGCGATCTTGTCGCTGGAAAGCGAGATGCGCTATCTGCCCCGCGAAGAATTCCGGGCCATTTTGCTCGATGTCCGCAACCGGATCATCCGGATCAGCCTTATATCTGCCGGCTCGCTGAATGCGGCGATTGTCCATCCCCGGGACCTGTTCCGGGACGCGATCAAATCCAATGCGGCCGCCCTGATCCTGGCCCACAACCATCCCAGTGGCGACAGCACGCCAAGCCAGGAAGACATCGAGGCAACCTTGCGCTTCATGGAGATGGGCAAACTGATGGGTGTCCGGATCGTCGATCATGTCATCATCGCCCAGGGCGGTTCCGTAAGCATGCGCCAGCTGGGCCTGATTTGATCGGCTGGCCGTTTTGCGTTATCATGTCTTAGTTTAAAATCATTTGCACCGGCATGCTGCATATGAGGATCTTTGAGGATACTGGATGGCCAGAAACAGCCGCAACCCCTTATATTTCATTGTGATTGTGACGATCAGCCTGGTCGTCCTGGTCATTGTGTCGTCCTTTCCCGGCAACTGGTTCAACCAGTTGAGCAGTCCTTTTTCCGTGATTTTAGAGCCGGTCCAGAAAAGTGTCCTCACCGTCAGCGAGCTCATCCGGACAGGATCCTCGGCAGTCTTCGAGGGCGCCCAGATCCGCCGCGAGAACGAGGCGCTGCTGCTGGAGAACGCAACCCTGAAAAACCAGGTGACCCAGCTCGAAGAGGCCGGACGGCAGTATGAGGAACTCAAGTCCGCCTTGCAGCTCAAGGACAAATACGACCGCTATGCGATTATTGGCGGCCGCCTGATGACCCGGGAGATCGGCGACTGGTTTGATGTGTTCCGGATCGATGTCGGGACCTCCGACGGGTTGTCTGTTTCGGAAACCGAATCCTTTGCCGTGGTCGATGCCCAGTCTCGCCTGGTCGGCCGGATCTTGGCCACGGATGCCACCTCAGCCAAGGTTTTGCCGGTGATTCACGAGGGCTTTGCAGTCAGTGCCAAGCTCGATTCGGTCAATGGTGATCTGCTCCGGGTGCGGGGTGATTATGACCTCAAGGACCAGGGGCTGTGCATGGTTGACCAGATTCCAGTGACGGCCAGCCTGCATGTCGGTGACCTCCTGGTCACCAGCGGGCTCGGCGGCATATTCCCGGCCGGGATCGAAATCGGCGAGATCATCGAGATCCGGGATGCACCTTCGGTGCAAAATCGCAAAGCCGTCCTGCGGCCTTCGGTCGACATGCAAAATGTGTCGGTTGTCTTCGTCATGAAGGGGCAGTGACATGCGGACTCAGCAGCCGTTGGCCCGGCCGATCCTGATCTATGCGGCCTATGTCCTGACCTTTGCCATCTTCCAGGTGACGATGCTGCCGGAGCTCGATATTTTGCCTGCGCGACCGGACCTGACCCTGGTCCTGGCCATTTTGACGGGGTATCTGTTTGGTTTGCCCGACGGGATTCTCCTGGGGCTTTCTGCCGGTTTCCTGCGCGACATGCTGGCCGGCCGCTCGCTCGGCCTGGGCATGCTGCTCCTGATGTATGCGGCAATCGCTGCCCATTTTTTACTGCGGGATTTTTTCCGGCGCAAGACCTGGATGGGTCTGGTCCAGATTTTTCTGGTCACCTTGCTCTATGAGCTGACTTTAGTGCTCCTGAGCTGGTTTTTCCCGATGCTGCCGGACCAGGTGCCCGCCTTCCGGCCGATGCTGTGGCGTCTGGTCCTGACCATGCCGCTGCAGGGCCTGGCCAATGTGATTGCCGGCATACCTGTCTTGCTGCTTTTGCGCTACAAGGGTCCCTATGACCCCAAGATGCTGGATGAGGATCTCGATGATGGTTCGACGGGAGAAGGCAAATGGCGCCTGATCTGAAAAACGAAAGCTATTTCACCTTTGACAAGAATGCCCAGGCTGAACGGATCCATGCCGATTCGTCCGACCGCCTGGGCACCCGGGTCAGACAAGCCTTGACCAGCCGTTATTCGGTGCTGGCCATTGTCTTTATCCTGGCCGGTTCGCTGATTTTCTACAATACAGCTGCCTTGCAGCTCAATGCATCATCGGTTGCTGGCATCGCCGAATCCAGTGGCATTTCGCGCCAGATGACGGTCCATGCACCTCGGGGCGATATCCTCGATGTGAACGGGATTCCGCTGGCCTTTTCCCAGCCGGTGTCGGTGCTTTACCTGACCTATGCCGGCCTCGACGATGAAGCTCTCAATGCCATGCTTCTGGATCTGGCCCAGGTTCTCGACAGCCACCAGATCGCCTGGAACAGCAAGCTGAGCACCTATCTCGACTATACGCCGGAGCAGGGGCCATTTTTCCCCAGAGACTGGGATGCCACCTTGTTCTGGCAAACCGACCAATATCTGCTTGGCCTGCGGGAACCGCCAGATGGCCAGGTTTCCGATTATACGAATGACTTTGTCAAAAGCTCGCCCCGCGACCTGTTTGACTATTTCCTGTTCAACAAGTTCAAGATCGAGGAACCCGAGCAGTCGCGCCGCTACAGTGATGCCGATGCCTTTGCCATCATGAAGCTGCGCTATACGCTGATGCAGAACAACTGGCTGTTCAGCAATGGCACACCGCTGGAGATCGCCCGCAATATCAGTCCGGATGTGATCAGCCTGATCAATGAGCAGAATTTCCGTTTCCGCGGTGTGGTCATCGGCCAGGACTCCACCCGGGCCTATTCATCGGAGGCCAGCCTGGCCAGCCATGTCCTGGGCTATACGGGCCGGATCTCATCGAGCCAGTTCGAGGAGCTCAAGCCATTGGGCTATGCACCAGATGCCATGGTCGGACAGGCCGGGATTGAAATGATCGCGGAGCGTTACCTTGCTGGCCGCGATGGTGTCAAACCCTACAATATCTGGTCGGTTGCCAGCGAGGAAGGCACTTTTTTCTCGGAATCGATCGGCAAGGACCCGGTTCCGGGCTATGATGTGCGCCTGACCCTGGACCTGCCCCTGCAAAAGGTTGCCCAGGAATCCCTGGCGCGGACGATCAGTGAGATCCGGGCCAATAAGACGGCCCAGAATTTTGGCGATGCCAATGCCGGCGCTGTTGTCATGCTCGATGTCCAGACCGGGGCGGTCCTGGCCATGGCCAGCTACCCGTATTACGATCCCAATGACTTCATCCTCCAGCTGACCGATGAGACTGCCGCGGACCGGGTTGCCACGTACCTGACAGATTCAGTGGAAAAACCGATGCTCAACCGGACGATCCAGGAAATCTATCGCCCGGGATCCACCTTTAAACCGGCAACGGCGGTGGCTGCTCTCGAATCCGGCGCAATCACGCCATTTGCCAATACCATCCGCTGTGTCGGCACGGAGAGCTTTGCCAACTGGACCTGGCATTGCCTGGAGTACCCGCGCGGTGGCCATGGCGATCTCACCTTGACTCGGGGCATGGCGACCTCCTGCAATATGTACTTCTACCGGCTTGGCCTGCTGACCGGGATCGATGCGATCGACCAATGGGCCGGCATCCTGGGCCTCGGTGAGCTGACCGGCATCGATTTGCCGGGGGAAGCCCGCGGCTATCGTTCCGGCCGGGAAACCAAGCAGCTCTTGCGCAGCAATCCTGCCGACCAGATCTGGTATCCGGCAGACACCTGCCAGACCGCCATTGGCCAGTTTGACAACAGCTATACGATCATCCAGCTGGCCACCTATACAGCGGCCCTGGCAACCGGCAAGAAAGTCACGCCGCACCTGATCGATTCGATCACGACCTCTGAAGGGGTCCTGGTCAAGGATGCCTCGGATTTGGCCCCGGTGGACCTCGGGATCAACCCGGCGACCCTGACAGCCGTCCGGGACGCCATGGTTGCCGTAACCACGGATGCAGAGGGCACCGCGCGGATCTTCAAGGATTTCCCGGTGCCGGTGGCCGCCAAAACAGGTACGGCAGAAACCGGTTTTGAAGATTTTTCCTCGTCCCATGGCCTGTTCATCGCCTTTGCCCCGGCGGATAATCCCAAGGTCGCAATCGCCCAGATTGTCGAGCGCGGAGCCTGGGGCTCCAATACCATCGGGATCGCCAAGGATTTGCTCGAGGCCTATTTTCAAACCGGCAATGCTCAGGCGGCCGCACCGACGGCTGCTCAGCCAGCCGGGCAGGTGACCGATCCAACAGCCGGGCAGACAGCTGCTCAGCCAGCCGGACAGGTGACCGATCCAGCGGCCGGACAATAAGTATTTACGCCATGTTCATAATTCGCCCTTGTAACCCTTGTGAAGGATCGCTAAAATATAACCACTAATTGTACATTCTTTGTGATCTGTCCATCATTTGAGATATACGTGGGGGAAACTGCTGTGAACATCGTCCTATTGGCCGATAATCCGAAAAATGAACTGCTTGTCAATTTCTGCATCGCCTATAGCCAGATCCTGGGGCGGCACCAGATGTTTTCCTTGTTCAATACGGCGCGCCTGATCCGCGACGCAACCCGGCTCCAGGTCGAGGCCCTGTCGACGGAAATCGCCAGCAGCTTCGACCAGCTGGCCAGCCGGGTCATGTACAATGAGATCGATGCCGTGATCTATCTGCGCGACCCGCTCAGAAGCAGCTATGATGCACCGAACGCCCTGTTGCGTGAATGTGACAAGCATGCCATTCCGTTTGCGACCAATATCGCGACGGCCGAGATCCTGGTCCTGGCCATCGACCGCGGCGATCTGGACTGGCGCGAACTGGTCCGTTAACCGATGCGGGCCCTGCTGCAGCGCGTCCGGTCGGCCTGGGTCGAGGTGGATGGCGAGCGGATCGGTTCCATCGGCTCTGGATTGCTGGTTTTTCTGGGAGTCACCCATGGCGATGATGCGGTGGACCTCGCATGGCTGGCAGGCAAAATCAGCCGCCTCCGGATTTTTGAAGATGATCAAGGCAAGATGAACCGTTCCGTGACGGATGTTGGCGGGGCGGTTCTTGTTGTTTCGCAATTTACACTCTATGCCGATACCAGGCGCGGCAATCGCCCGGGCTTTGACCAGGCGGCCCAGCCGGAACTGGCCCGGGCCCTGTATGATGCTTTCTGCGACCAGCTGCGCAGCCAGGGCCTTGATGTAGCCACCGGCCAATTTGCAGCCGACATGCAGGTGACCTTGCAAAACGATGGCCCAGTCACGATCCTGCTGGACAGTGCAGACCAGAAGACGAGCCGGAACGCCGGGCTTTGAGGAGAAACCATGAACAGCATCAGACAGGATGGCCTGATCATCCACCAGATTCCGGATGGACCTTTGCAGACCAATGCCTACTGGATCGATACCGGTACGGTGTCCTGCCTGGTCGACCCGATCCTGGCGCCACAGAACCGGCCCGCCCAGGCCTCGCGCCTCAGCCTGCTTCTGGCTACGCATGGCCATTTTGACCATATCGGCCGCGTCGATGAGTGGCGGTCGCTTACCCCGGCCAAGCTGGCCATCCATGCCGACGAGGCTGGCTACCTGACTGAGCCCCAACTGAACGGATCGATCTTCCTCGGCGAGCCGAGCGCGTATTTTGCCGCGGAGATTCTCCTGCATGACCAGCAGGTGATTCAGCTCGACAGCCAGACGAGCCTTCTGGTCATCCATACTCCAGGCCATACCCCGGGCGGGGTCTGCATCCTGGTCCTGGCCAATCAGAAGCCAGTGGCCTTGCTGACCGGGGACACGCTGTTTGCCGGCACGGTTGGCCGGGTTGACCTGCCCGGTGGCCAGGCATCCCAGCTGATGGCGTCCCTGGACCGCCTGGTCCGGCTTTCGGAAATCTACGGCCTCGATGTGCCGGTCCTGCCGGGCCATGGCCCGCTGACCACCCTGCGCCAGGAGCTGCGGGACAATCCTTTTCTGACGGGCAAGTCCAGTTTCAAGTAGCTTGGCAATCAGGCCACCTGGTGGTATCATAGGACAAACGCTAGGATCGAGAGAGTAAGCGGATCTTTGACCGGATCTACAGAGAGGGCAGAGCCACAGGCTGCAAGCTGGCCCGGACCGGTTTTCGCTGAAGTTCACTCGGGAGCGGTTGCCCGGAAAACCTGGCCTGGCCAGGGTCAAGTAAGGGCAGACGGATTGCCCCGTTAGAGGCCAGGCAAGAGTGCCATGGTGACGACTTCAGGTCGCGGCCATGGAATTCGGGTGGTACCGCGGCTAGAGCCGTCCCGTTGACAGGGGCGGTTATTTTATTTTTCAGCGCCAGTCCAAGGCGCACCAGGAGGTCATCATGTCTGATCTGAAACAAGAATTAGCTCGCTTGCGCCAGTCCTTTGACGAAGCGATCGAGGTGGTCCAGGGCCATTCCAGCCAGGCGGTCGAGCAATTGCGGGTCCAGTTCCTCGGCAAAAAGGGCGAGCTGACCTCGATTTTGCGCGGCATGGGTGCCTTGCCGGCGGATGAGCGGCCTGCGGTCGGCCAGCTGGCCAACCAGGTCCGTGAGCATATGGAATCCGGTCTGGAGGCGATGCTTTCGACCATCAAGACGAATGAGCGGGAGTTGCGCCTGAAGCTGGACCGCATTGACGTCACCTTGCCGGGCCAGCGCCAGGCCCAGGGGACGCGTCATCCGCTGACCAAGGTGATCGATGAGATCTGCAATGTCTTCGTTGGCATGGGCTTTTCGATTGCCGAGGGACCGGAGGTCGAGCTGGATGAATATAACTTTGAATTGCTGCGGATCCCGGAAGGCCATCCGGCCCGTGACACCCAGGACACCTTCTATATCACGGACAAGATGGTCCTGCGCACCCAGACCTCGCCGGTCCAGATCCGTGTCATGAAGGAACAGAAGCCACCGATCAAGATTGTCTGCCCGGGCAAGGTTTACCGCTCCGATGCCCTGGACGCGACGCATTCGCCGATTTTCCACCAGATTGAAGGCCTGGTCGTCGATCATGGCGTGACCATGGGAGACCTGGTCGGGTCGCTGCAGCTGTTTGCCCGCCAGCTGTTCGGTGAGAAAACCGAAATCCGCCTGCGGCCGCATCATTTCCCCTTCACGGAGCCGAGCTGCGAAGTCGACATCACCTGCTGGAGCTGCGGTGGCACCGGCTGCAGGACCTGCAAGGGCGAAGGCTGGATCGAAGTGCTCGGGGCCGGCATGGTCCATCCCGGCGTCTTGCGGAACTGTGGCATCGATCCGGACGTCTACAGCGGCTTTGCCTTCGGCATCGGTGTCGAACGGACGGCGATGGGCCGCTATGGCATCGATGATATCCGCAATTTCTACGAAAATGACCTGCGCTTCCTGCGCCAGTTCCGTTAATCAGGGGGGAAGAAGATAACCATGAAAGTTTCAGTTGAATGGCTCAGACAATATACGCCGGTGGACCTGCCGGTCAAGACCCTCTGCGATGGCCTGACCCTGTCCGGCTCCAAGGTGGAAAGCGTGGAGGAACTGTTCTCCGAGATCACCCGGGTCGTGACTGGCCGGATCACGGCCATCGACCGCCATCCCGGCGCCGACAAGCTGCAGGTCTGCCAGGTTGATATCGGCACGGAAACCCTGCAGATCATTACAGCTGCCACCAATGTGTTCGCCGGTGCGGTCATCCCGGTCGCCCTCGACGGCTCGACCCTGGCCAAGGGCCTCAAGATCAAGACGGGCAAGCTGCGCGGCGAGCTGTCGCAGGGCATGATGTGCTCGATCGAGGAGCTTGGCCTGACCGGAGCTGATTATCCCTCTGGAGCGGGCTTTGGCATATTCATCCTGCCGGAGACAACTCCGCTGGGCCTGGATATCCGCGATGCCCTGGACATCCGCGACACCGTCATCGAATTTGAAATCACCTCCAATCGGGTCGATTGTTTCTCCGTTGAAGGTCTGGCCCGTGAAACAGCCGTGACCTTTGACTTGCCCTTTAGCCCGGTCCGTCCTGCCGTCAAGGCTGACAGCCCGCGCCAGTCGGCCGACCTGGCCAAGGTCGAGATCACTGCTCCGGACCTGTGCTACCGCTATGTGGCCCGGATCGTGGACAATGTCCGGGTTGAGCCCTCACCGGACTGGCTGCGCCGCCGCCTGCGCTGCGCCGGTATCCGCCCGATCAACAATATCGTGGATATTACGAACTATGTCATGCTCGAGCTGGGCCAGCCGATGCATGCCTTTGACCTCGAGCAGCTGGCCGGCCGTTCGATCATCGTCCGGCGGGCGGCGCCGGGTGAAGTGCTGCGCACGCTCGACAGCATCGACCGGACCCTCGATGACCAGATGCTGGTGATCGCTGACCGCGACCGGGCGGTGGCCCTGGCTGGCGTGATGGGCGCAGAGAACTCCGAAATCACATCCGGCACAACCACGATCCTTTTGGAATCGGCCACGTTCAATCCCCAGGCGGTGCGCCGCGCCGCCAAGGCCGTGGGCCTTCGGACCGATGCCTCTTCCCGGTTTGAAAAGGGGCTCGATGTCTACAATGTCAGCCGGGCGATCGACCGGGCCTGTGAACTGATCGAACAGCTCGCCTGTGGCGATGTCCTCAAGGGCCGGATCGATGTCTGGCCCCACCATCCGGAGGCGACGGTTTTGCTGTGCCGCCCGGCCGCAGTCAATGACTTCCTCGGCACCCACCTGAGCAAGGATGAGATGCAGTCGATCCTGACCCGGCTGGGCTGCCTGGTGACCGATGTTGCCGGCGACCTGAGTGTCGAGGTGCCCAGCTTCCGGCCCGATCTCGAGAGCGAAGCCGATCTGGCCGAGGAAATCGCCCGGATCTATGGCTATAACAAGATCGAACCGACCTTGCTTTCGGGCAAGCAGACCACCCTGGGCGGCAGAAATGCCCGCCAGCTGGCGCTCGAGAAAATCAAGGACCTGATGCTGGGCCAGGGCTTTTTCGAGGCCTGCACCTATTCCTTTGAAAGTCCGCGCGAGCTGGACAAGCTTATGCTGCCTGACCACCATCCGCTGCGCCAGGTGGTCACGATCCAGAATCCGCTGGGCGAAGACTATTCGATCATGCGCCCCGCCATGGTGCCGAGCCTGCTCGAAATCGCCTCGACCAACTGGAATCGCTCGGTCACCGATGGCCGGCTGTTCGAGCTGGCCTATACCTATCAGCCCCGCCAATTGCCGCTGACCGAATTGCCGGAGGAAAAGCTGCATCTGGCCGCGGTCCTGTTTGATGAGACCCAGAAGGGCAAGGGCACGGCCAATTTCCTGAGCATGAAAGGGGTTGTCGAGGAGCTGTTCTTGCATCTTGGCATCCAGGAGGTTTCCTTCCAGCGCGCCGAGCAGACGCCCTGGCTGCATCCGGGCCAGAGTGCCGAGATCCGGATCGGTGAAGCCCTGGCGGGGACGATCGGGGTGGTCCATCCGGATGTGGCCGAGCGGTTTGCCGCACCGGCCGGTACAGTCCTCCTGGACCTGCTGGCGGATGTGGTCCTCGATTGCCGCAAAGATAAGCGGATTTACCAGCCACTGCCCAAGTTCCCTGCCGTTACCCGTGACCTGGCCCTGCTGGTGGATGACATGGTCCTGGTCGCCGACTTGCAGGCTGCAATTCTTGGGGCTGGTGGCAAAAACCTCGAATCGGTCCGTCTGTTTGATGTCTATAGCGGCAAGCAGGTGCCGGAGGGCAAGAAGTCAATCGCCTTCAGCCTGGTTTTCCGTTCCTCAGACAAGACCCTCAGTGATGACGAAATCGCCCCGGCGATCCGGAAGATCCTGAAAAAGCTGGAGGCTGATTTCGCCGCCCAGCTGCGCGAATGAATAGTCTTGCATAAATATTAAGATTGCTGTATAAAATACGTTTGAGCAATCAATCCACCTGTTTAAGGTAAGAATGGAGATCCTGACATGAAATCAATCACCCGTTTAGCAGCTCTCGTTCTTGTTCTGGCCCTCGCCTTCTCAATGGCCGCCTGTGCCTCAACCGAGGTCAAAATTGCCACCAAGGCTGACCTCGATGGCAAAGTGATCGGCACCCAGCTGGGCACGACCGGTGACACCATCGCCAATGAACAAGTCAAAGCCAAATCCGTTGAATCCTTCAAGCTTTTTGTGGACGCCGTCCAGTCCCTGAAACAGAAGAAGATCGACGCCGCCATCATGGACCGCTTCACTGCTGAAGTCTTCACCAAGCAGAATGCAGACCTCGAAATCGTCGATGTCGGTTTTGATGCCGAAAAATACGCGATTGCCGTCAATAAGGGCGACAGCGAGCTATTGGCCAAGGTCAATGAAGTGCTGGCTGAAATGAAAGCCAATGGTGCCCTCGAAGCATCGGTCAAGTCCCATGCGGACGAAGCGGGCAGCCTGCCGGACCTCAATGCCGGTGCTGCCGGCGGCAAGCTGGTCATGGGAACCAGTGCCGGATTCCCGCCTTTCGAATACCTCGATGACAAAAACCAGGTCATCGGTGTCGATGTTGACATCATGGCGGCAGTGGCCAAGAAGCTCAATATGGAGCTGGTGGTCGAAAATATGGACTTTGACGGCCTGATCCCGGCTCTCAATGGGGGCAAGATTGTCGCCATCGCCGCCGGCATGACCGTGACCGAAGACCGCAAAGTCAACGTTGATTTTTCGGAAACCTATTTTGATGCTTCCCAGGTCGTCGTTGTCCGCAAAGCCCAGTAATCATTTGCCAAGCCAGGGACCGGTCCGGGGATTATCCACCGGACCGGTTTCTTTTTAAGAGATCAGGAGGCGGTCAACATGCCATCGGATCAGATCAAATACAAGCGTTGGGGTCTCATTCTGACGCTGACCGGCCTTGCACTGGTCGCGACTATCGCTCTGCTGGTCGCCTTCCAGGACCAGCTTGGTTTCCAGTCGGTCTTGCTTTCAACCTTGAAAACCAATTTCTATAACGATTTCATCAAGGCAGACCGTTACCTGCTGCTGCTCAACGGTCTTTGGGTGACCTTGCAGATCACCGTGTTTTCTGTCCTGGCCGGCACGCTCATCGGCCTCGGTCTGGCTTTGGTCAAGGTGCTGGAAGGCAATGGCAAGTACATTTTCTTTCTGACCCGCTTTACGAATATCTATCTGACGGTGATCCGCGGTACCCCGGCAGTGGTCCAGCTGATGATCATCTATTACGGGATCTTTGCTTCGGTCAATATCGACAAGATTTTTGTCGCGATCCTGGCTTTTTCGATCAATAGTGGTGCCTATGTCGCAGAAATCATCCGCGCCGGCATCCTGGCGGTGGATCGTGGCCAGATGGAGGCCGGCCGGACGCTCGGCCTGCCTTATGCCACGACCATGAAAAAGATCATTCTGCCCCAGGCCTTCAAAAACATCTTGCCCGCCTTGTTCAATGAACTGATCACCCTTTTGAAGGAAACTTCGGTTGCTGCCTTCATCGCAGTCGCCGACCTGACCCGATCCGGTGACATGATCCGCGCCAAAACCTATGATCCGTTCCTGCCTTTGCTGGCTGTGGCCCTGATTTACCTGGCCCTGGTCGTTGGCATGACGAATCTGGTGGGCCGCCTGGAAAGGAGACTTCGCCGCAGTGATAACCGTTAAGAATCTCTATAAGGATTTTGGCGAGGTCAAAGTCCTCAAAGACATCTGTGCCACGATCAATGAAGGCGAGAAAATCGCGGTGATCGGGCCTTCCGGTTCGGGCAAGAGCACCTTCCTGCGCTGCCTGAACATGCTGGATCTGCCGACGGCGGGGACGATCATCGTTGATGGCGAGGAAATCACGGCCCCCGGCGTCGACCTCAATCAGGTCCGGGCTAAAATGGGCATGGTTTTCCAGCATTTCAACCTGTTCCCGCACCTGACTGTGCTGGAGAACATCACCCTGGCGCCGACGACGCTCGGCCTGATGAATGCCGCGCAGGCGAAGGAGAAGGCTTATGCCTTGCTGGACCGGGTTGGACTGCGCGAAAAGGCCGATGTCTACCCGATCAAATTGTCGGGCGGCCAGAAGCAGCGCATCGCGATTGCCCGGGCTCTGGCGATGAATCCGGAAATCATGCTGTTTGACGAACCAACTTCGGCCCTTGACCCGGAAATGATCGGTGAAGTGCTCGATGTCATGCAGGAGCTGGCCGAGGAAGGGATGACCATGGTGGTGGTGACCCATGAAATGGGCTTTGCCCGCCGGGTGGCCAGCCGGATTTTCTTCATGGATGAAGGCCGGATTGCCGAGGAAGGCACCCCCAAGGACATCTTCGAAAATCCGCAGAATCC